>NZ_JBHVQX010000006.1:0-101227 GCF_042886395.1 Streptomyces sp. NPDC058008
TGTTTGTTTTTTTTTTCATACGTGCTGGTGGCGTCCGGGCGTGAGACGCTTGACTGGGGGGGGTGGGGGGGCTGGTGCCCCCCGCGCGCCGCCCCCCGCCCGCGCCAGGCTTCACCACCGGTCCGGGGGCGGGTCGTTCGCGGACCGGAGAGCGCGGGACACGGCATCGGCCCCTCGGCCCACGCCGGTCACGTCCGAGCCCCGGCCCCGGCGTGGTCGAGCGCCGGGGCCGGGGCGTGCCCGGGTCGCGTACGGCCCTCCGGCACGGCGGCTCCGTGCCCCGGGCTCCTACCCCGGTGCGGGCAGGTCGAGGTGCTCCCGCAGGGTGGTGCCCCGGTACTCGGTGCGGTAGACGCCGCGCTCCTGGAGTTCCGGGACGAGTCTGTCGACGATGTCCGTGACGGAGGCCGGGAGGAGATGCGGCAGGAGGTTGAAGCCGTCGACGGCGCGGGTGCTGACGTAGCGCGTCCACTCGTCGGCGACGGCCGCCGGGGTGCCGACGAAGGACGGGTGCCCCGGGGACACTTCGAGCGCCAGGTCCCGTATGGAGAGCCCGCGTTCCGCCGCGAGATCCCGCCACTTGCGGATCAGGGCCTGCTTCCCGGTGCGCCGCTCGACGGAGATCGTGCCGCGTGAGGGGTCCAGTTCCTCCTCGCCGGGTTCGATGTCGGGCAGCGGGCCGTCCGGGTCGTAGCCCGACAGGTCGGTGCCCCAGTACTGCTCGAGGAAGGCGATCGACCGCGGCCCGTTGACCTGCTCGCCGCGCACCCAGCGCGCCTTCTCCTCCGCGTCGGCGGGAGTGTCGCCGAGGACGACGCTCGCGCCCGGGAGGATCCGCAGGGAGTCGGGGCTCCGGCCGTGACGGGCCAGGCGCTCCCGCAGGTCGGCGGCGTAGGCCACCGCCTTGCCGTAGTCGGTGTTCGCGGAGAAGACGACGTCGGCGTGGCGGGCGGCGAGTTCTCGGCCGCCGTCGGAGTCGCCCGCCTGGAAGAGCACCGGGCGGCCCTGACGGCTGCCCGGAACCGTGGCCGTCGCACGGAACGTGACGAGGTCCCCGTCCCGCTCCACCGGGGTGATGGAACCGGGGCGCGCCCAGGCCTCAGCCCGCCCGTCGGGCGCGACGGCGTCCGGGGCCCAGGACGCCCAGAGTTCCTTGGCCGCTTCGACGAACCGTCCCGCGCGCGCGTAGCGGCGTTCGTGCTCCAGCCAGCCCCCGTGGCGGAAGTTGGCCCCGGTCCACGCGTTGTCGGTGGTCACGATGTTCCAGCCGGCCCTCCCCTCGGACAGCAGGTCCAGGCCGGCCAGCCTGCGGGCGAGGTCGGCGGGAAAGTTGTAGGTGGTGTTCTGGGTGGCCACCAGACCGATCCGCCGGGTCACCGCGGCGAGGGCGGACAGCTGGGTGATCGCGTCGGGCCGGCCGGCCACGTCCAGGTCGAAGACCTTGCCCCGGTTCTCCCGCACCCGCAGGCCCTCTCCGAGGAAGAACGCGTCGAACAGTCCGCGTTCCAGGACCTGTGCGATCTCGACGAACGTCTCGAACTCCGTGTGGGAGGGCGCGTGCGGATCGGTCCAGATCAACTGGGGTCCGACACCGGTGAAGAAGACACCGAGGTGGAGCTGCGGGCGGGAGTTCTGATCGGTCATGACACTCACCTCAGGCGTTCCTGGTAGCGGCGGCGAACCGGCCGGCGGGGCGGGGAAGGCCGAGCGTGTCGCGGAGGGTGCCGCCGGCCCGGGGCCGGGACGCGGCCAGTTCGGGCAGCACCCGCTCGGCCAGGACCGGGAGGTCGACGGCGAGCACGGCCGGGTGGAGCCGGACGCCGTCGACCGCACCGGACAGGTCGCGCAGCAGGTCCAGCAGGGATTCGGCGGAACCGACGTGGCGCAGCCGCCCGGCGTCGGGCCAGTCGGCGGCGGCGTTCAGCTCGGCGAGCCGGTCGGCCGCCGGGGCCGACGCGTCGAGGACCACCTCCACCTCGGCGAAGACCAGGGGCGCGCCCGCTTCCCTGGCCGTGGCGGCGCGGGTCGCGATCGCCGCGCGGTCGGGCCGGGCGACCAGGACCACGTCGGCTCGCGCGTCGGCGTCCAGGACGTCCGGAGCGAGGACCACGATCTGGCCCTGGGGCGGTCGCGGAGTGATCAGCGGTCCCTTGACCGTGAAGGTGGCGCCCTCGAAGTCGATGTGGTGCACCCGTCCCGAGTCGAGGAACCTGCCGGTCGCCACGTCCTTGATGACCGCGTCGTCGTCCCACGAGTCCCACAGGGCACGGGCGGCGTCGATGACGTCGGCGGCCTCGCGGGCCAGCGCGGCAGCGGGGAGGGCCGCTCCCCCGATGGTGGCGAGTTCGGCCGCGCCCGCCGCCGTCCCGACCACCCAGCCGGCCCTGCCGTGCGAGGCGTGGTCCAGGCTGGCCAGTTGGGTGGCGAGGTGGAACGGTTCCGTGGTGGCGACGTGCAGGGTGGGCGCGAGGCCGACGCGGTCGGTGAGGGGGGAGACGTACGAGGCCCGGATTCCGGCCTCCAGCCGCCCGGCCACCCCGGTGCCCGGATCGGGCGGCAGCGGCGTGTCCGCGAAGGTGACGAGGCCGATGCCCGCGTTCTCGGCGGCGGCGACCACCTCGCGCAGCGCTCCAGGGGCCAGTACGGCACCCGGCGGGCGGCCCGAGTGGCGCCAGGCGGCCGGGTGGGCGCCGTCGCCGTCCACCTCCAGGGCGAGACGCAGGCCGGTGGGCCCGGATTCTCGGTCGGTCATGGGATGTGCCTCCGGTCGGATTCGGTTCAGCGGGCGAGGAGTCGGCACGGAACGGCGCACGACGCCCGGAGCTGCGTACGGACCTGGCGGCCCGGCGGCGGCCCGCGCCGGTCGGCCCTCCCGGGCACGACCGCGGGTGCCACGGCACCCGGCAGTCACGGGCCCACGTGATCGGCCCCGGTGCTCCTGGGCCGTCGGGAGCCCGGGCAGGACCTACGAGCGGGGACGGAACTGGCGGCGGGGGCACGCGGATGAGAGTGCGGTGCGCGGTCGCAGGGGGGCGCCGGCCGGTGCGGGCGGCGGGTACGCGCTCAGTGGCGCGGCGGTGTCCCCGGACACAGCGCGCTGCTCACCCGGAGCAGGTCGACGTGGCGCCGGGCGACCAGGGGGGCGCAGGCCCCGGCGTGGTGGGGCAGGCGGTTCTCGCACGCACGGAAGGGGCGCGTCGCCATGCCGGTCACCTCGCAGCCCTCGGGTCGGTCGGCAGCTCGTCCACCGCTGCCGACGTGTGATCTCGCCTCACGGTAACGGTTCGACCACGGTTGAACAATGCCGTCCGGGCGCCCCGTGGCCCGTGGGGCGAGCGCGGTCCCCCCTGCCGGAGCTTCCTTCTCATCGCGGCGTCCGAGCTGATACGTTGCCTGGCGTCGTCCCGGGCGGACGACGCCACGTGTGCGAAAGGACGGCGTCACCCATGCCGTACCGTACGGCCACCGCCGGGGCGAAGCCTCCGAGCCGGGTTACCGGCACCCGCTGCGCGGGGTTCCTCCGTCCGCGCTTCGCGGCCCGTCGGCACATAGATCTGCGCCGCGTCTCCAGCGCCCTCTGTCCGGCCTGATCCACGCCCCTCACCGCTTCTCCGGCCCCGCGCTGCCCGCCCGATTGATCCCGGCCGGCCGTCGGTCCTGATTCCCGCCCGCCCCGCCGTCGGCGGGCTTCCGGGCGCGGTGGACGAAGTCTTCGCCCCACCACAGACCCGCACCCCGGGAACCCGCGGTCGTCCCCTATGCCGCCGGCCGGGCGCGGGGCCGGTACCGCGGGTTCGACGGCCGGAGCCGCCCCCGACGCAAGGAGCACCGCCTTGGACGTCCACGCATCCCTGACCGATCTGGTCGGCAACACCCCGCTGGTGCGGCTCAACCGCGTCACGGGCGCGGTGCCCGCACCCGTCTGCGTAAAACTGGAGTACGTCAATCCGGGGGGCAGCGTGAAGGACCGGATCGCGCTGTCGATGGTCGAGGCCGCCGAGCGGGCGGGACAGCTGCTGCCGGGCGGGACCATCGTCGAAGGCACCTCGGGCAACACGGGTGTCGGCCTGGCGATGGTCGCCGCGCAACGCGGCTACCGGTGCGTCTTCGCCGTCCCGGACAGGAGCAGCGCCGAGAAGATCGCCGTGCTGCGGGCCTACGGGGCCGAGGTCGTCGTCTGCCCGAGCGACGTGCCCCGCGAGCACCCCCGCCATGTGCACTCCGTAGCCGGCCGCGTCGCCGCGGAGACACCGGGCGGCTGGCTGGCGGACCAGTACGACAACCCGGCCAATCCGCAGGCCCATCACCGCACCACGGGGCCGGAGATCTGGCGCCAGACCGACGGGCGGATCACGCACCTGGTGTCGGGGATCGGCACCGGCGGCACCATCACCGGGACCGGCGAGTACCTCAAGGAGGTGAGCGGGGGGCGGGTGACGGTGGTCGGCGCCGACCCCGAGGCCTCGGTCTACTCGGGCGGTGACGGGGGCCCGTACCAGGTGGAGAGCATCGGCAGGTTCCGTCATCCGGAGACGGTGGACGACACCTGGCCGCTGTCCTACCACCCGGCGGTCGTGGACCGGTTCGAGCGGATCAGTGACCGCGACTCCCTGCTGACCGCCCGGCGCCTGGCCCGGGAGGAGGGGCTGCTGGTCGGCGGCTCCGCCGGCACCGCGGTCGCCGCGGCTCTGCGGGTGGCGGCCGGGCTGAGCAAGGACGACCTGGTGGTCGTCCTGCTGCCGGATTCCGGCCGCAACTACCTCTCCAAGGTCTTCGACGACGACTGGCTGCGCGGGACCGGCCTGCTCGACAGCGAGCTTCCCGCAGGCGCCACGCACTCTCCGGCGGCCACCGCGGGACCGGACGCGCCCCGCTGACGGAGCGGCCAGCAGTACACCACCCACAGGACGAGAGGCAGCACGACACGATGACTCCCGCACTCCCCGCGCCCGCCCCGACCGCGAGCGGGACCGGCCCCGGGCCGACAGAGGACGGTGCCCGGTGACCCTGGACGCCGACGCCCTCGCACCGGGCACCGGACCGGCCGCCACCCCGGCACCGTACGGCGGCGTCGCGGCGGTCCCCCGGGGCCGGACCGGGACGTCCCCGGAACCCGCCGGGGCGCACCCCGGCACGGCGGTACGGTGGTCCGCCGTCGACTGGGAGCACCCCGACGCGCGGGCGCTGCGCGCCCGGATGGACGCCGAACTGCGGCCCCGTTACGCCCCGTTCGACGCGCAGCGCGCGGGCCGGCAGGCGGACCCGCCGACCGCCTCGGAGATCGTGGCCACCTGGCTCGCCCACGAGGGGGCACACCCTGTGGCCATGGCTTCGCTGCGCCGGCTCCGAGGGCCCGACGGCGGCGGCCTCCACGAGGTCAAGCGGGTCTACGTGCACGACGGGTACCGGGGGCGCGGCCTGGCCAGGGCGGCGCTCGACGCCGTCGGGACCAGCGCCCGGGCGCTCGGCGTCACCCGGCTCGCCCTGCAGACCGGAAAGCTGCAACCGGAGGCCATGGCGCTCTACGAACGCCAGGGCTGGCAGCGGATCCCCTGCTACCCGCCCTACGACACGGACCCGTTCAGCGTCTGCTACGCCAAGGACCTGTGAGGGCGCGGGCCCGGCCCGCGACCGCCGCCGCACACGAGGGAGCGAACATGACAGTCCACGACGTCGACGAGGTGGCCTTCGCCAGGGAGTGGGAGCGGTGGCACCGTGAGCGCGAGGAGGTGCTGGCCGCCCCGCACGGGTTTCTCGCGATCACCGGCCTGCACTGGCTGAACCCCGGACCGACCCGGTTCGACGACGCCCCGGGAGCGTGGTCGAGCACTCCGGAGGGGGTGGTGGTCGAGCTCGCGGAGGACGAGGAACTCACCGTGGACGGTGTAACGGTCCGCGGCCGGTACGCGTTCGGGGTCATCGGTGAACGGGACAGCCTGTACGCGGGCTTCGGCGACGCGGTGGCCGAGGTGGCCCGGCGCGGCGGACACGACATCCTGCGCCCCCGCCACCCCGGTAACGCGCTGCGCACCGCGTTCACCGCGACCCCCGCGTACGCCCCCGACCCCCGCTGGGTGCGCGACGGCCGGTTCGTGCCGTTCGACCGCCCGCGCCCGGTGACCGTCGGCGCGGCCGTCGAGGGCCTGGAGCACGTCTACGACTCCCCCGGGCAGGTCGAGTTCGAACTCGGAGGAGCGGTGCACCGGCTCACGGCGTTCGACGGCGGGAGCCCCGGCGGTCTGATGGTGCTGTTCACGGACGGGACCTCCGGTGTGACGACGTACGCGGCGAACCGCGCCCTTCAGATCGGGCCGCCGGACACCGGGGGGAGGGTGACCCTCGACTTCAACCGGGCGGCCAACCTGCCCTGCGCGTACACGGACCTGGCGACCTGCCCGCTGCCTCCGGCGGAGAACCGGCTGACGGTCGCGGTCGAGGCGGGCGAGAGGATCCCCCTGGAGCGGGGCGGACGGCCCTGACGCACAGAGGGCGCCGTTGCCGTCCGGCCGTGGCGCGCCGGGGGCCCGGCGGCCGGACGGGCGCGTCACGACGGGACGGCGGCGCCCTCCGACGGTTCGGGCTCCGGTTCCTGCGGCGATTCGGCGAGCTGCTCGCGCACGTAGTTCCAGACGACCGCGGCCAGCGCGGCCGCGGGAACGGCGAGCAGGCTGCCCACGATGCCCGCCAGGCTGCCGCCCAGCGTCACGGCCAGCAGGACCACCGCGGCGTGCAGGCCCAGCCCGCGGCTCTGGATCATGGGCTGGAACACGTTGCCCTCGAGCTGCTGCACCACGACGATGATCGCCAGCACGATCAGCGCGTCGGTCGGTCCGTTCGACACGAGGGCGATGAGGACCGCGACGAATCCGGCGAACAAGGCGCCCACGATCGGGACGAACGCGGACACGAAGGTCAGCACCGCCAGGGGCAGCACCAGGGGCACGCCCATGATCCACAGGCCGATACCGATGAGGACGGCGTCGAGGAGTCCGACGTACGCCTGGGAGCGTACGAACTCACCCAGGGTCTCCCAGCCCCGCGCCGCCACCGTGGGGACATCGGTCGCGAGCCGGCCCGGGAGCTGGCGGGCGAGCCACGGCAGGAACCGGGGGCCGTCCTTGAGCATGAAGAACATCAGGAAGACGGCCAGGACGACGGTGACCACTCCGTTGACCACCGTGCTCACCCCGGTGAAGAGCGTGGTGACCAGGCTGCCGAGGCTGTCCTGGATGCGGGCGGTCGCGGAGTCGAAGGCACCGGTGATCTGGTCGTCGCCGATGTTGAGGGGCGGCCCTGACGCCCACTCGCGCACCTTCTGGATGCCGCCCACCACTCCGTCGGCCAGCTCGCCGGACTGGGAGGCCACGGGCACCGCGATCAGGGCCGCGACCCCGGCGGCGACCAGGAGGAACACCACCGTCACGACGGAGGCCGCGAGCGCGGGGGGCCACCCGCGCCGGCGCAGGTATCGCGCCATGGGCCACGTCAGGGTGGTGAGCAGCAGGCCGACTATGAGCGGCCAGACGACCGACCACATGCGGCCCAGCGCCCACACCGCCACCGCGGCCATGGCAAGGACCAGGAGCAGCTCGCCCGAGACGCGTGCGGACACGCGGAGGGCGGCGCGGGTCCTGGTGGAGCTCAACGTGACTGACATGCGATTCACCCTATGGGCCCACGGCCGCCCCGAGGACCGCACCGTCCCGCGCGGGCCGGGCCCGCTCCCCCACACGAACAGAGCAACGGCTGTCCGGACCGGCGCCCGTGACGTCCCCGGGCGGGCCGGTGGCGATCATCCGCCCGCCGTCCGGCCGTCCCGTCCCGTACCGGCGCGGCGGGAGGCCGCCCCGCACGCGGCACGGCGGCGGGCGCGGTCCGGGAAGCCGTGGCACGACGATCCGACCGCGCCTGATTCATCCTGATATGCGCGTCGGCGTGACCCGTCTTAGCCTGACCGAAATTGCTCGGGCAGTCGACGGCCGGTCAGCCGGCGGAGGGTGAGCTTCCATGGCGCGGTTGCGTAAACGATCCGGCTTGTTCGCCGAGGTCTCGGCGGAGTTCGCCGGCACGATGATCCTGATCCTCTTCGGCTGCGGTGTGGTGGCCCAGGTGTCGGCGGGCGGGGCCCTGACGAACCCGCCCGGCGGTCTGGGGGACCACGACAGCATCGCCTGGGCCTGGGGTCTCGGCGTTACCCTCGGCGTCTACGTGGCGGCCCGGCTGAGCGGTGCCCACCTCAACCCCGCGGTGACCCTCGCCCTCGCGACGTACCGGGGGTTCCCGTGGCGCAAGGTCGCGCCCTACGCCCTGGCCCAGACGGCCGGCGCGTTCGTGGCGGCCCTCCTCGTGCGCTGGAACTACACCGAGGCGCTGGCGAAGGCCGACCCCGGTCACACCATCAAGACGCAGACGGTGTTCTCCACCCTCCCCGCCAACGGCAACCCCGCGCTGCCGGTCCACGAGTGGGGCGCGTTCCGCGACCAGGTGATCGGCACGGCGATCCTGCTGCTGCTGATCATGGCCATCACCGACCTGCTGAACACACCGCCGGGCGCCAACCTGGGCGCGTTCATCATCGGCCTGGTCGTGGTCGGCATCGGCATGGCGTGGGGAACCAACGCGGGCTACGCGATCAACCCGGCCCGCGACTTCGGCCCCCGGCTGGCGAGCTTCATCACCGGGTACAGCGGAGCATGGCGAGATCAGTACGGAAACCTCTACTTCTGGGTCCCCATCGTCGGCCCGCTGGTCGGCGGTCTGCTCGGTGCGGGCCTGTACAAGGTATTCGTCAGCCGGTTCCTGCCCACCGCGGAACCCGAGCCGCCGGGACGCGTCCCGGCCCCCCAGGACTGACCACACCGCCCGGAGAGGTGACACATCATGGCGGACTTCATCGGCGCGGTGGACCAGGGGACCACCAGCACCCGGTTCATGATTTTCGACCACGGCGGCAACGAGGTCGCCAAGCACCAGCTGGAGCACGCCCAGATCCTCCCCCGGTCGGGCTGGGTCGAGCACGATCCGGTGGAGATCTGGGAGCGGACCAACTCCGTGATGCAGAACGCGCTGCGGTACGGCGGCCTCGCGCCGGGCGACCTGGCGGCGATCGGGATCACCAACCAGCGTGAGACCACGGTGGTGTGGGACCCGCGCAACGGGCGGCCCTACTACAACGCCATCGTGTGGCAGGACACCCGCACGGACGTCATCGCGGCGGAGCTCGAACGCTCGGGTCGCGGTGACGTCATCCGCCGCAAGGCCGGGCTGCCCCCGGCGACCTACTTCTCCGCCGGCAAGATCCAGTGGATCCTGGAGAACGTCGACGGCGTACGGGAGGCGGCCGAGGCGGGCAACGCCCTCTTCGGCAACACGGACGCCTGGGTGCTGTGGAACCTGACGGGCGGTCCCGACGGCGGCATCCACGCCACCGACGTGACCAACGCCAGCCGCACCATGCTGATGGACCTGGAGACCCTCGACTGGGACGAGGAACTCCTGGGGTTCTTCGGCATCCCCCGGGCGATGCTCCCCACCATCAACCCCTCGTCGCACCCGGAGGCCTACGGCGCGACCCGCACCTCCCGGCCGCTGCGCGCCGCCGTTCCGATCGGCGGTGTCCTCGGCGACCAGCAGGCGGCCACCGTGGGCCAGGTCTGCTTCTCCCCCGGCGAGGCCAAGAACACCTACGGGACCGGCAACTTCCTGGTGCTCAACACCGGAACCGAGCTGGTCCGCTCCCAGCACGGCCTCCTCACGACCGTGGCCTACCAGTTCGGCGACAGTCCGGTGGTCTACGCGCTGGAGGGCTCCATCGCCGTGACCGGATCCGCGGTGCAGTGGCTGCGCGACCAGATGAAGATCATCAAGACCGCGGCCGAGAGCGAGGTGCTCGCCCGCACCGTGGAGGACAACGGCGGGATGTACTTCGTCCCCGCGTTCTCGGGCCTGTTCGCCCCCTACTGGCGTTCCGACGCCCGGGGCGCGATCGTCGGCCTCGCCCGGTACAACGACAACGCCCACCTGGCACGCGCGACCCTGGAGGCGATCTGCTACCAGAGCCGCGACGTCGTCCAGGCCATGGAGCAGGACTCCGGCGTGCACCTGGACGTGCTCAAGGTCGACGGCGGGGTCACCGCCAACGACCTCTGCATGCAGATCCAGGCCGACGTCCTCGGCGTCCCGGTCAGCCGCCCCGTCGTCGCGGAGACCACCGCCCTGGGCGCCGCGTACGCCGCGGGTCTGGCCACGGGCTTCTGGCAGAACACCGACGAACTGCGCACCCACTGGCAGGAGTCCGAGCGGTGGTCACCGCAGTGGTCCGAGGACCGGCGCGAGGAGGGCTACGCGGGCTGGAAGCGGGCCGTGGAGCGCACCCTCGACTGGGTGAAGGTGCCGTAGGGGCCGTTTCAGGAGCCGACGTTCCTCAGTTCCGCGGCGAGTGAGCTGATGGCCGCGGGGTTGCGCGGGCTCTCCACGAGGTCCACGTAGTCGAGGACGACGATGCGGTCGTTCCTGACAGCGGAGACGTTCGCGAGCGGCTTGTAGGACCTGAGGAACGTCCGCTTCTGCTCGGCCGTCGTGTCACCGTAGTTGTTGATCACGATGACCTCCGGGTCGCGGGCGACGACGGTCTCCCAGCCCACCGTGGTCCAGCTGTCCTTGAGGTCCTTCATGATGTGGTCGCCGCCGGCCTTGGTGATGATGTCGTGCGGCCCGGCGTAGGCGCCGGAGGTCAGGGGCTTGTCCTGCCCGTCGTCGTAGAGGAAGACACGGGGCCGGTCGGCCCCCTTCGGTGCCTTCGCCTGGGCTGCGGCCACCTCCTTCCGGAACGAGGCGATGAGGGTTTCGGCCCTGCCCTCGACGTCGAACACCCTGCCCAGGTTCCGCAGGTCGGTGTAGAGCGCGTCGAGCGGGGCCATCACCCCGCGGGCCTTGCCCTGTCCGTTCCGGCAGGACTCGCTGAGCAGGTACGAGTCGACGCCCACGCGCCGCAACGCCTCGGGGGTGAAACCCTCGCCTTCGCTGAAGCCGTAGTTCCAGCCCGCGAAGACCAGGTCCGCGCGGGCGTCCAGGACCAGTTCCTTGTTGATCCGCTCCTTCGACAGCCACGTGGTCCTCCCGTAGCCGTCCTTCCAGGGGACGGACGTGAGGTCCCCCTTGTCGTCGGGCATGACGTAGCCCGCCATGTGGTCCTCGAGTCCGAGCGCGAACATGATCTCGGTGATCCCCACGTCGTTGGTGACCACACGCCGGGGCGCCGCGTCGTACGTCTTCTTCTCGCCGCAGTTCTCGACGGTCACCGGGTAGTGGCCGTCGGCGGCCCGGGACCCGCCCTCCTTCCCCTGGGACGAGGTGACCTGCGCACCGCAGCCGGAGAGGGTGAGGGTGGCGACGGCCAGGGCGAGGGCGGCGGGGCGTGCGAAGCGCGGCATGACAGCGGTGACTCCTTGAGGCGGGTGCGGCGGGGAGGGGTTACGCGGAGGGGAGGCGGTCGAAGAGCAACTGCATCGCTCCGGTCCCGGGGTGCGGTACGCGGTGCGCCCGTACGCCGAAGACATCGGCGAGCAGCTCGGGCGTCAGGACGTCGTACGGTGCGCCGGAGGCCACGACGCGCCCTTCGTCGATCACGTGGACGAGGTCGCAGTGGAGTGCGGCGAGGTTGAGGTCGTGCAGTGCGGTGAGCACGGTCAGTCCGCTCTCCCGGACCAGCGCCAGCACTTCCAGCTGCTGGGCGATGTCGAGGTGGTTGGTCGGCTCGTCGAGTACCAGGACCCGGGGCTGCTGCGCGAGCGCGCGGGCGATCAGGACCCGCTGCTTCTCACCGCCCGAGAGGGTCAGGAAGCCGCGGTCGGCCAGATGTGCGGCCCCGACCCCCGCGAGTGCCGCCTCACACGTCCGGCGGTCCTCTTCGGTGGTCCTGGCCATGGGCCCCTGGTGCGGCAGCCGGCCCATGGCCACCACCTCGGCCGCGGTGAAGTCGAACTCCGCGGCGGCCTCCTGGGGAAGCGCGGCCAGTCGGCGCGCGCTCTCCCGCGCGTTCAGGGCCCGCAGGTCATCGCCACCGACCCTCACCGCACCGGCCGAGGGCCGCAGGGCCCGGTAGACGCAGCGCAACAAGGTGGACTTGCCGCTGCCGTTGGGACCGACGAGGCCGACGAGCTGCCCGGAGCCCGCCCGCAGGGTGGCCTCCTCCAGCAGCCGCGCACCGGCGATCTCGACGGTGAGCGCTTCCACGTCGACCCGCATCACACGCCTCCGAAGGTGTAGCCGCGTCGGCGCATGAGGAGGACGAAGCACGGCACGCCGACGGCCGCGGTCAGTACGCCCACCGGCAGTTCGGCCGGTGCGAGCACCACCCGGGAGAGGACGTCCACCCAGATCAGCAGGACGGCGCCGGCCAGTGGCGCGACGGCGAGGAGCCGTCGGTGGTCGGCGCCGACCAGCATGCGTGCGGCGTGCGGGACCATGAGGCCCACGAAGCCGATGGCCCCGCTGACCGCGACGACCGCCCCGGTGACGGCCGCCGAGACGAGGAAGAGCTCCTTGCGCAGCCTCGCGGGGTCCACCCCGAGCGCGGCGGCGGTCTCGTCCCCCATCGCCAGGGCGTTCAGGCGGCGCGCGGACCAGCCGAGGTGGACGAGTCCGCCGAGCACGGCACCGGCGGCGATCGGGACGGAGGACCAGGTGGCTCCGCCCAGGCTGCCGAGCAGCCACATCATGGCGGAGCGGGCGGCTTCGCCCCGCTCGGCGGCGAACACCATGAACGTGGTCACGGCGGAGAAGCCGTAGTACATCGCCGTGCCGGTGAGTACGAGGCGAAGGGGCGTCAGCCCGCGGGCGGTCCGGGCGATGGCGTACACGAGCACCATGGAGAGCAGGGCGGAGAGGGCGGCGGCCGTGGACAGCGCCCAGATGCCGAGTGCGCCGAACGCCCCGAAGATGAGCACGGCGTTGGCGCCGACGGCCGCGCCGGAGGAGATGCCGAGGACGAACGGGTCGGCGAGGGCGTTGCGCACCATGGCCTGTACGGCGACGCCGATGGCGGCCAGCCCCGCACCGACGACGGCCGCCAGCACGGCGCGCGGGAGGCGCAGTTCCCAGACGATGGTGTAGGAGGGGACCTCGTCGGGGGTGATGGTCCCGCCGGTCAGCCCGGCCCACATGTGGTGCAGCGCCTCACCCCAGGGGACTCCGGAGGCGCCGATCCCCGCCCCGCAGGCGAGGGACAGCGGGAGCGCCACGCACAGGCCGGTCACGATCAGGGGGAGCGGGAGGCGTGAGGAGGCGGGCGGCGCGCCTCCGGTCCGGGTCCGGGCGCCGTGGGTCGGCACGGCGGCTATTCGGTCACGGGGCGTGGCCACAGGCGGATCTCTTTCGCCTCGGGCCGTGCACCTACGTATTCCAAGGAGCGGCCCGGACGCCAGGCGCCGTGCGCAGCGCCTCTCGCAGTCCACGGCGATTGACAGGAGCTTCACCACCGCGGGTGATCGGGCTTACGAATCGCATCGCGTTCCGCCTACCGTTGCGGGTCAGCGCCGGACTTCGACCGGACTTCCCCCACGAGGCGCTTGCAGCTTAGCGCGTGTCCCTCCGCTCGCGGCCACGGGGAAGCCGGGCGCCGCGTCCGCGCCCGACTCCCGTGGCACCAGGGCTCGGACACGCCCCGGTGCCACGGCCGGGCCCGGGCGCCGGACCCGGGGCGCCCCCGCCGCGGTGCGGCACCGCTCCTCCCGCGCTCACGGGCCCGGGGCCGTGGCTCCCGGCCGGAACCGTGGGCCGCGTGTTCCCCGTCTCCGCCCGCCGTTCACCCCCGGCGCAGCGCGGAACGGCCCGCGTAGCGCGCCGAGCCTCCCAGCTCCTCCTCGATCCGGATCAGCCGGTTGTACTTCGCCGTGCGGTCGGAGCGGGACAGCGAGCCGGTCTTGATCTGTCCGCAGCCGGTCGCCACCGCCAGGTCCGCGATGGTGGTGTCCTCGGTCTCCCCCGAGCGGTGGGACATGACGGCCGTCCAGCCCGCCCGGTGGGCGGTGTCCACCGTCGCCAGCGCCTCGGTCAGGGTCCCGATCTGGTTGACTTTGACGAGTACCGAGTTGCCGGCGCCGGTGCGGATCCCCTCGCGCAGCAGCGCCTCGTCCGTGCAGAACACGTCGTCGCCGGTGAGCTGGCAGCGGTCGCCGACGCGGGCGGTCAGCTCGCGCCAGCCGTCCAGGTCGTCCTCCGCCATCGGGTCCTCGATGGAGAGGACGGGGTAGGCGTCGATGAGTCCGGCCAGGTAGTCGGCCTGTTCGGAGGAGGTACGGCGCACCCCCTCCCCCGCGTAGTCGTACACCCCGTCGCGGAAGAACTCCGACGACGCCGGGTCCATGATCAGGCCGACGTCCGTGCCGGGACGGTAGCCGGTGCGCTCGACGGCGGCCAGGACGAAGTCGAGCGCCTCCTCGGCGGTGCGCAGCGAGGGCGCGAACCCGCCCTCGTCGCCGACCCCGGTGGAGTGACCGGCCGCGAGCAGGTCGCGGCGCAGGGTGTGGAAGATCTCGCTGCCCATGCGGACGGCTTCGGCGAAGGTGTCCGCGCCCACGGGCGCGATCATGAACTCCTGGAAGTCCAGCGGATTGTCCGCATGGGCGCCGCCGTTGATGATGTTCATCATCGGGAGCGGCAGGAGCTGGGCGTCGGCGCCCCCGAGGTAGCGGTAGAGCGGGCGGCGGTGTGCCGCCGCGGCGGCCTTGGCTGCGGCGAGGGAGACTCCGAGGATCGCGTTGGCGCCGAGCCGGGACTTCGTGGGAGTGCCGTCGAGGGCGACCAGAGCGGCGTCGAGACCTGCCTGGTCCGCCGCGTCCCGGCCGCGCACGGCTGCCGCGATCTCCCCGTTGACGTGGGCCACCGCGCGGTCGACGCCCTTGCCGTGCCAGCGCGCCGGGTCTCCGTCACGCAGTTCCGCGGCTTCCCGGGCACCGGTGGAGGCGCCGGAGGGGACGGCCGCTCGCCCCAGGGACCCCTCAGCCAGGACGACGTCGACCTCCACCGTGGGGTTGCCCCGGCTGTCGATGATCCCGCGCGCGGTGACAGTCTCGATGGCGGTTCGGGCCTGCTGTGCGGACATGGGAGTTCCTTCCCGTCGTCGTGTGCCGTGGCCCCGGCTGCGACGACGCTGGCGCTGGGCCCGACAGCAAAACCATACAGCAATGCTGTTCAGTTTTGCTGTACAGCATTGCTGTAGAGGCAGACCGGGCGCTGCCGACCGCGCGGTAAAGTGCCCTATGCCCACCTCGGAAGCCGCTGCCATCGCCGCCGAACTGCGCACCGCCATGGGCGAGCTCACCCGGCGCGTCAAACACGAGGACCGCATCCCGCTGACCCAGGTCGCCGTGCTCGGCGCACTCGACCGCAACGGCGCCATGACCACCAGCGACCTCGCCGTCGATCAGCGGGTGCGTCCCCAGTCGATGGCCCGGGCGGTGGGCCTGCTCATGGAACAGGACCTGATCACGCGCCGGGCGCACCCCACGGACGGCCGCAAGTCGCTGGTCGAGCTGTCGGACGCGGGCCGGGCCGCCCTGGAGGAGGAGCGGGGCCGCAGGGCCGGCTGGCTCGCCCGGGCCATCGAATCCGAACTCACCGATGAGGAGCGGGCGTTGCTGGCACGGAGCGCCGCGATGCTGAAGCGCCTCGCGGCACGCTAGGTACGGCGGCGGCTGCCGGTGCGCACCGCGTCGGCCTGCTCCCGGGGCGCCGGACGGTCGCACCCCACCCGCCGTCCGCGCCCCGGTGTCCCTGCCGCGCGGGATCAGCGTCGCGGTGCCCCGGCCCTGCGGAGCTCCGTCAGTCCAGCGCTCTCAGCGCCCCGGCGACGGCCGACTCCAGGAACTCCCGGTCGGCCCTCGCCTGGCCCATGACATGGATGCCCTGGATGAACGTCGTCAGGAACCGGGCGAGCTCCACCGGACTGTGCTCGCCGCGCAGTTCCCCGCGTTCCCGGGCCCGGCGCAGCGCGTCGGTGAGCACCGCGCCGACGGCGTTCATCGCCATGCGGACCTGTTCCACCGTGCCGTCGTGGGCCGCGCGTTCCGTGGTCGCGCTGACGAGCAGGCATCCTCTCTCGGGGTCGGCGACGTCGTCCGTGACCATGGTGATCAGCAAGCGGCGCAGTGCCGTGCGGATGTCGGAGCCGGACCGGACCTCCCGGTCGAGAGCGGCGACCAGTCCGTCGCAGTAGCGTTCCAGAGCCCGCGCGTAGAGGCCGTCCTTCGAACCGAACGCGGCGTACAGGCTGCCGCTGCCGATGCCCAGCAGCGCCGTCAGCCGGGGCATGGGCGTGGCGTGGTAGCCCTGCCGCCGGAACAGGCTCATGGCCTGTTCCACGGCCGTGTCGGTGTCGAACCCACGAGGGCGCGCCACTGCGGGATCCTTTCGTCGGCGGGGTCCGCGGGCAGGTGCTCGTCGGCGGGGTCGCCGCGCGGGGACGGGGGATCGGTCACGGTGCGGCGGGGCGCGCCCGGTCCGGGACCCCCGGGGCGGCGGGACGGAACACAGACCCGACTCTGGCAGCACGGGCGAGGTGCGGCTTAAGTCGATCGACTGCACGCACGTGACCGCCGGCCGCTGCCCCGGCACCCGCGCCGCACGGACCGGCCGGCCGTGCGCCCTCCCGGTACCGGGCCGTGTGCCGGTACGGGCAGGGCAGTGCCCCGCTGCGACGACGTGCGGTCAGCCTCGACGGCATCAGCCCGACCTGAACCCCCCGCGTGAGCCCGGCGGCGCGGCCCGGCACGCCGCCGTCGTCGCGACCGCCGCGGACATCAGCGGTGCGGAACTGGACTACAGTCCTGAGAGCGTCCTGCTGGTGGAGGACATCGTCGACGGCTTCCGGGCCGAGGGCGCGCCACCGGGGAGGACAGGGCGGAGTCCCTCGTGGCCTTCGGCCGTTACGTGGGAGAGATCCTCACCCGGCACGCCGGCGGATCCTGGCGGCGTACGATGATCGCACCGACCACGGCCGCACCCCTCGTCGTGGAACTGCCGGACGCACGGGAGTGCCGTCCGATCGACCGGGTCTTCCGCCGTCCCGAGTTCGGCACCGACGTCAGCGTCCGCACCCTCTGCGCTGCGGCCGGGACCGAGCGCGGACACCCGGTGGAGCGAGCACGCCGATGACTGTGCGGTACTCACACGCGGTACGGACGGGCGTGGGACGGGCCCGGCGTTCCGGTGAGCGGCAGGACACGTGCGAGCGCGGGACACACCCGGGAACACGTCGGCGGACGGATCAGGACGTATCCGCTGTTCGTTGAGGACATGTGGGAAGGCAGGAAGTGGGCACGCACATCGGCTCGGACCGCACAGGTGCGCACCGGACCGGCTCGGACGACGCCGGTCTGCTCGGCCGTGAGCACGAGAAGGCGCTGGTGACGGCGCTGCTGGCGGGTGCGTCCCGGGGTGGACGGGTGCTCCGGCTGAACGGCGCCGCGGGCACGGGCAGGTCCGCCGTCCTCCGTCACGCCGCCTCGGCCGCCGCACACCAGGGCATACGTGTGCTGTCGACGGGGTGGGCGCCGGGCGAGCGGGGTGTACGGCATGCCGCGCTGCACGGTCTCCTGCGGCCCGAGCTGGCGCGGGTGCCCTGCCTGCCGGCCACGGAACGCGCCGTGCTGGAGTCCGCGTTCGGTGGCGGCCCGACCGTGCCGCCACCCGCCGAACTGGCCGCCGCCGTGCTGAACCTGCTGGCCGTGGAGCCGGGACCGGTCCTGCTGTGTGTCGACGACCTCGACCGGCTCGACAGCGCGAGCCGAGACACCCTGAACGCACTGGCCCGGCTGTGCCCCGGGACACGTGTGGGCGTGATCGTCTCGGAGCGCGCGGCCCCCGGCGCACCGGCGGCGCCGGATCAGCTCGCCGCCACGCTCGGCGCGCTGCCCGGTCCCGAGGCCCGCGCCGTCCTCACCCGTGCCGGGCGGGCCACTGGGTACGCCGAGGAACACCTCGTCCTCGCGGTGGCCCGGGGAAACCCGCTGGCGCTCACGGAACTCTCGCTGGGCGACGGGCACCTCGGCGAGGAAGCCGGCTTCGGCATGCTGTCGGCAACGCCCCGGCTCGCCGAGGCGTACGCGGAGGATCTGGCGGGACTGTCGGTCCCGGCCCGTGGCGTGCTGCTCGTCGCGTCGCTGAGCGTCTCCGCCGTCGCCCAGGACGTCCTGGGCGCGAGCGCCCTGCTGCTGGGCAGCAGCGACGCGGCCGGCGCGGGGCTGGCCGAGACGATCGCCCGCGGACTCGTCACCGATGACGAGGTGCCCGCCGCCGGCGCAACGGCACGGCGGCGCCTGCTGCGTTTTCCCCAGCCGCTGGTGCGCCCCGTGGTCCTGCACCTGGAGTCCACGGCCCGGCGGATGGCCGTCCACGCGATGCTGGGGCAGAGCGTCGGCAGCCCCGCCCACGCCGCCTGGCACACGGCCCGGGTCGCTGCGGGTCCGGACGAGGAGCTGGCCGGGCGGCTGGAGTCACTGGCCGGCGCCGGCCCCCGCGCGGGCACCGGCGTACTCGTGGCGCTGGCCGCCCTGGAAGGCGCGGCCCGTCTCTCCGCGGACCCCGGGCGCCGGGCGGACCGGCTGCTGCGCGCCGCCGAACTGGCCTGCGACCACGGTCTGGTGGACCAGGCGCTGCGTCATGCGCGGCAGATCGACCCGGCCGGGCTCGGGACGTTCGGCCGTGCGCTGCTGCTCTGGGTGCACGAGCTGCTGCCGGGCAACACCGGCGGCGGCCGCGAGCGGATCACGGAGCTGTGCGAGGCGGCTCGCGCCGTGGCCTCGCGGGAGCCGGCGCTCGCCAGGAAACTGCTGCACGCGGCGGCCCGCAGGTGCTGGTGGCAGAAGGCGGGCCCCGGCGAACGCCAGGTAATCCGGGCAACGTTCGAGGAGCTGCGGTCGGCGCCCTGGGACGCGCGTGACCTCGCGGTCATGGCGCTGACCGACCCGCTGTCGGTGCTCCCGCGGGCGGAACCGCGCCCCGTTCCCGGACTGCCCGCGGGCGACGAGCCGAACCTGCTCGGCCAGGTCGCCCACCTGACCGGCGACCTCGACCGGGCGGCCACGCACTTCGGGAAGGCGGAGGCGGCCGTCCGCGCCGCGGGCCGGCACGGGCGGCTTCCGCAGATCCTCGTACCGAGGGCGATGGGCCAGATCTGGCTCGGCGGCCAGTGGGACACCGCCCTCGCCCTCGCCGAGGAGGGCCGGATGATCGCGGGCCGCACGGCACAGCCCGACTGGGTGGCGCGGGCCACCGCGACGCTGGGCATCGTCGAGGCGCTGCGGGGCCACCACGGACGGGCGCTGGAGTACGCCGCGCAGGTCGAGGAGGCCTCCCTGCGGCTGGGCCAGGACCGGCAGTTGCACCTGGCTTCCCTGGCCCGCGCGCTCACCGCGTCGGGCACGGGCCGTTACGCCGAGGCGTACGCCCGGCTGCGGGGCCTGTTCACCGAGCCGTCGGGACCGTGCGCTTACGCGGAGTTCTGGGGGCTCGCCTTCCTCTCCGAGGCCGCGCCGCCCGCGGGCGAGGCGGAGGACGCCAGGACGGTCGTCGCACAGGTGGCGTCCCTGACCGCAGCGGGACGGGCGCCGCTGCTGGAGCGGATCCTGGCGTACGCGGACGCGGTCCTCGCTCCCGACGCGGAGGCGGAGGACCGCTACCGCCGGGCGCTGGAGCCCGGGATCGAGGCGTGGCCGCTGCTGCACGGGATGGCCCGGTTCGGCCACGGGGCCTGGCTCAGGCGTCGGCGCCGCGTCACGGCGTCCCGTACACCGCTGGCCACGGCCGAGTCCGTCTTCCGGGCCCTGGGGGCCCGCTCCCGTGCGGAGCAGGCGGCTTCCGAGCTGAGGGCGACAGGGCTGGCGACGGCCGGGCACCAGGACCGGGACTCCGGGGACTCCGGGGCCGACGCCCTCGAAGCGCTGTCACCGCAGCAGCTCACCATCGCCCGACTGGCGGCCCGCGGCCTGACCAACCGTGCCATCGGCGAGCAGCTGCGCCTGTCACCCCGTACGGTCGCCTCGCACCTGTACCAGATCTTCCCGAAGCTGGACGTCACCTCCCGCGCGGAGCTCGCGGCGAGGTTCGGCGACGTGTGAGCCGGGCCCCGCCCGGTGCGGACCGAGCGGGGCCCGGCCCGAACGGCGCTGCTCCCGGGGCACGTCGGACGTGCCGGGGTCAGGTCCGCCCGTGGTCGCGCAGGACTTCGGCGAGCTGTGCCCGCGCCGTCACACCCAGGCGGGGGAAGATGCGGTAGAGGTACGCGCCGATGGTGCGCGGCGAGAGGCCGAGGAGTCCGCCGATCTCACGGTTGGACAGGCCGCGGCCGGCGAGGTCGGCGACGCGCAGTTCCTGCGCGTTGAGCAGGTCGCGGGCCGGTGTCCGCCGGGGCACGCCGGGGGTGACGGTCTCCGTCCGCTCGCCGGACGCCCGCAGCTCCGCGGTGATCCGCGCGGCCCGCGCGTCGGCGCCCATCATGGTGAAGGTGGCCGCCGCCTGGCGGAGGGTGACGCGGGCGTCGGCGAACTGCCGTCGGCGGCGCAGCCGTCGGCCGTGGGCCAGCCGCAGCGGCGCCTCCAGGAACAGCGAGCAGGACAGGTCCGCGGCGAAGGCCCGCTCGAACAGCGCCTCCGCGTTGTCGTCGTCCGCGAGAACCGCGCGCGCCACCGTGAACCGTACGGCGACCCCGGGTGCGCACTCCTCGCCCAGCGCGGTCTCCAGCCGGTCGAGCACCGCGAGCGCCGCGCCGGTCGCGTTCACCGCCTCGGCGGCCTCCGCGAAGGTCACCAGTGCGAAGAGGGCCGCCTCGGTGACCCGGGGGCCGGCCAGGAGGGCCGACAGCGCGGCGTGGCCCGCCTCGAAGTCCCCGCTCTCCGTCAGTGCACAGGCCGTGCCGACGGCGAGGACCGCGTCGATGGAGCGGACCGAGCGCCGCGCGGCCTCCAGGTCACGGGCGCCGCCCGGACGGACCGTGCCGCCGGTGTGCAGGCCCCGTACCAGTCCCTCCAGCAGGCGGGCGGCCGCGGCGTCGTGCTCCTGGCCGTGGTCGTCGGCGAGTTCCGCGCACCGCCGGAACACGTGGCCGCCCTGCCCCCGGTCCCCCATGGCGAGGTGCGCGAGCCCCTGCCGCAGGAGTACCCGGGGCAGTTGGTCGGGCACGTCGTGGAAGCGGTGGCGTCGCTCCGCCTGCCGGTAGAGGTCCAGCGCCCGCCGGGGATCACCGGCGAGCAGGGCCGCCTCACCCAGGCGTTCGAGATCGCGTACGGGCACGTCGGCGAGGCGGGGGACGGCGGAGATGCCGGCCAGGACGGTCGCGGCCCGGCGCACCCGGCCGGCCGTGGCCACCGCGTGCAGCAGGCGCGGATCGTCCGCCCGGTCCGGCATCCGGTCGAGGAAGTCGAGCAGCGCCGCGGCGCGCGCGTCGTCGCCGGCGGCCTCGGGCGCCGTGATCCGGGCCAGCTCCAGGGCGTTCTCCTGCTCGGCCGCACCGTCCGGCACGGGCCAGGTCGCGGGGTCGCAGGGAGGCTGCCCGCCGCCGGTCCACGCCAGGGCCTCGGCGCACAGCCTGCCCAGCGGGCCCAGCGGCAGGCGCAGCGCGCGGTGGGCCATCGTCCGTGTCATCCGCTCCAGTCCGAGGACGTGGGCCATCTGGGCGGCCCGCAGGGCGCAGCGGCCCTGGTCCCGGGGGGTCGCGTACAGCTCGGCCGCCCGCCGTAGCAGCCGTACGCCCATGGCCGGTTCGTCCTGCTCCTGTGCGTGCCGGTGTACGGCTTCGAGACGGCCGGCCAGTCGAGGGTCGCTTCCCTCGGCGGCCTGCGACAGGTGCCACAGCATCCGCACCGAGCCGGGTGCCAGTACGGCTGCCAGGGCGGCGTGCGCGGCTCGGGAGCGCCGGGGGCCGATGTCGTGGACCACCGCTCCCGCCGTCGCGGGGTGGCCGAAGACCATCCGCAGGCCGTCCGTGGTCACCAGGCCTTCGCGTTCGGCGGGTTCCAGCGCCGCGAAGCCCAGCTCGGTGCCGCCGATCCGCGACGCGGCCGACAGCAGCAGCGGGAGGTCTCCCGCCGGGTGCAGCGCCGCCACCAGCAGCAGGTCCCGGGTCCCGGCCGGAAGGCGCGCGGCGCCCGGCGCCATGGCGGCGGCCAGCCGGTCGGAGGAGGCGGGTACGTGGGGCAGCGAGTCCTCGGAGCGGATGGGGAGTTCGAGCAGGGCAAGGGGGTTGCCGGCCGCGGTCGCCAGCAGTTCGCGGACGGCCTGCCCGTCGAGACCCGGGCGCCTCGCCGCCAGCAGCCGGGCGGACCGGGCCCGGGTGAGCGGGGCGAGCGGCAGTTCGGGCAGACCGGCCAGCGGAGCGAGGCGCGTGCGGTGCGGGCGCGCGGTCATCAGCACGGCGACGGGGTGGCCTGCGGTCCGGCGGGCGACGAAGGACAGCACCTCCCGGCTGGGCTCGTCGAGCGCGTCCCAGTCGTCCACGGCCAGCAGCAGGGGCCGGCCCGCGCTGACCGATTCCAGTACCTCCAGCACGGCGAAGGAGAGCGACGACCGGCCGCTCTCGGCGGGTACGCCGTCGACGAGCAGTGTCCGCAGGGTGTCGAGCCGGGCGGCGGGCAGGCGCGGGGCCGGCCCGCCGAGCACCGGCCGGAGGATCTGGAGCAGTCCCGACAGGTCGGACGGGGCGCCGCCCCGGATGCCGGCGCAGCGCAGCACCCGCGTCCCGGCGGCGGTCGCCGCCCGGACGGCGGCCTTCAGCAGCGCCGACTTGCCCGAACCGGCGTGCCCGTACACCACCCGGGCCGCGCCGTGGTCCTTCGCCTCGCCCAGGAAGTCCCGCACCGCCCGCAGTTCGGCGTCGCGGCCGACGAGCCCGGACTCCGGGAACACCGTCCCGAGGTCGCGCCCGGCCCACGGTTCACCGTCCCCGCCGACGAACCCCGGCGCCCGGAACACCGTCCCGAGATCACGCCCGGCCCACGCTTCGCCGTCCCGGCCGACGAACCCCGGCACCTGGTGCGCCGGCCCCGGGAGCGCGAACGGCGCCCGTGTCCGGCCCACCTCCTGGCCGACGGCCGGCGGGGAGAGCGTGGTCTGCGCGTTCATCGATGGCCCCTGTTCCGCGGTGAGCGATCCCGCCGGACCCGGGGAACGCTCGCTTGCCTCCCCCCATCCCACGGGAAGGGAGGACGCGGAACCAGGCAGTTCGCATGCAGCTTGCTCGCTGCCGGACGGAAACCGCAGGTGGAACCGGCTACGAGCGCGGGGGCGCCGCGCTCGGCAGGGAGGGGCGTCAGACCGGCCCGGTGGCTGTCCCTGGACCGCCGAGTGCCTCCGCGTTGGCCCGCATCCGGGCCGCCTTCGGGCTGTGGACCGCGCTCAGCAGGTCGGCTGCCCGCAGCCAGCTCCGCCGTGCCGCCGTGTGATCGCCGCGCTCCTGCTGGGCCGTCGCGAGGTGGTCGAGGACCTCGGCCTGGTTGTAGCCGTCGAAGGCCTCGCCGTAGATCCGCAGCGATTCCTGGTAGTCCGCCGTGGCACCGTTGAGGTCGCCGAGGCGCTGCCGGGCGTAGCCCACGGTGTCCCAGGCGGCGGCCTCGATACGGAGGTTGCCGTCCCGCCGCAGCAGTGGGATCGCCTCCTGGCACAGGGCCACGGTCTCCTCGTACCGCCCGAGCAGGGCGAGATACCAGCCCACCGCGTTCATCTCACGCGCCATGGCCCTGTCGTCGCCCAGCGTGCGCTGGATCTCCAGAGCGGTCCGGGCGTGGTGCAGGGCGTCCGCGTAGCGCTTCTGACGGCCGCGCACCCAGCCGACGCTCCGCTCGGCGGAAGCCCGGTCCGCGGGACCGAGCAGGTCCATGCGGCCGAGCATGGACTCGACCTGCCGGTCCGCCTCCTCGGTCTGCCCGGTCTCCGCCAGCGCACGCGCGAGGTCCGCGGAGTTCCGCACGATGGCTGCGGGCTCGTCCAGTTGCATGGCCGCGTCCAGAGCGATGCGTTTGGTCTCGATCTCGTCGCTCCAGCGGCCCGTCACCGAGTAGTAGCTCACCCAGTCCTGCGTGAGCGTCATACGGAAGCGCAGCAGCCCGGGATCGTCCATGGAACGCAGCGCCGACGCGACCGTCGGCTCCTCCGTGCGGAACCAGTCCAGCGCCTCCTCACGGGTCCCCAGGGCGACCTCCACCACCCCGTCGGCCGGTGGGCCGGCGCCACCGGACTGGGTGCGCCCCAGGAATCCGTTGGCGGCGTGCGCGTTGTGACGCAGGTAGTCCAGCAGACGGGCCTGCGCGGCGAGGCGGTCGTCCTTCTCCCGTTCGACGAGCTCGACGCCGTAGGCCCGCACCAGGTCGTGCAGCACGTGCCGGTTGTCGGCGTCCCGCGACAGCAGGTTCGCCGAGGTCAGGTGCCGCAGGTGCCGCCGGGACTCCGGCATGCCGGTTCCGGCGAGGGACGCGGCGGCCTGCGCCGACACCGACGGTCCCGGGTGGAGCGCCAGATGCCGGAAGAACGCCGCCGTCTCCGCCGGCAGGGCCCGGTACGACCACGAGAACACGGCACGGACGTCGCTGCGCGTGGCACCGGCCGACAGCGCGTCCAGCAGCGGTCCGGTCTCCCGCAGCTCCCGCACCGCCAGCCTCAGCGGGACCTGCGGTGTCGCGCTCAGCTGCGCCGCGACGATGGCGACGGCCAGCGGCAGGAACCCGCACAGCTCCACCAGGCGCGCGGCGGCTTTCGGCTCCGCCCCGCAGCGCTCCTCGCCGATCCGCGCGGCGAGTGCGGTCAGCGCCTCCTCACGTGTCCACACGTCCAGCCCGACCAGTTGTGCTCCGTCCGCCGCGAGACCGGCGAGCTGGTTGCGCGAGGTGATGAGGGTCAGGCATCCCGTGCCCGCCGGGAACAACGGTCCGACCTGCTCCTCGTCACGCGCGTTGTCGAGCAGGACGATCAGCCGCCGGGACTTCGTCCGCTGCCGGAAGAGGGCGCCGCGCTCCGCGGTGCCACGGGGCACATCGCCTTCCGGCACGCCGAGGGCGGTCAGGAACCCTCCCAGGGCTTCGGCCGGGTCCAGGGGGCGGCCGGAGTCCTCGAAGCCACGCAGGTTGACGTACAGCTGCCCGTCGGGGAACCGGTCGGCGACCTGGTGCGCCCAGTGGACGGCCAGGGTCGTCTTGCCCACCCCGGCCATGCCGCCGATCGCGGAGACGACGACGCGGCCGCCCTGCCCGGTGCCCTGTGCGGTGAGCCGGTGCACCCTCGCGAGGGCCTCCTCACGCCCACGGAACACCGCGAGGCCGGGCGGAAGCTGCCGGGGGACGCGGGCCGCCTGCTCCCCCGGGCGTCGTACGGACGCCTCGACGAACCGGCGCCGCTGGTCCTCGCCCAGGTCCAGGGCGTCCATCAGCTCACTCAGCGTCGCGCGACGGGGCAGGCTGTGCCCCCGTTCCATGTCGCTGATGGCCCGGACGCTCACCCCGGACGCCTCGGCGAGACTCTGCAAGGTCAGCAGCGAGCGCTGCCGCGCCTCGCGCAGCAGCCGGCCGAACTCCGTCCTGTCCACACCCGCTCCTGGCACATCTGTTCTGGAACGGCCATTAAAGCAAGGGCGTGACCCGGGGCCGAACCGCACCTGGGACGGAACGGAGCGAGCCGCCCCGGGCCTGTGTGCCGGGGAAAGGCCCGGACGCGGGCGGCACGGTACGCGTCCGGGCGGGGTCCGGGCGGGCTCGCGTCCGGGCGGGGTCCGGATGCGGGTGGGGTCCTCCGAGCTCTGGTGGGGTCCGAGCCCTGGCGGGGCCCGGCCGTGGGTTCCAGGTCCGGGTGGGTTCCGGGTCCGGGTGGGTTCCAGGTCCGGGAAAGTGTCCCGCCCCGTCCGGCGGGTCACACGTGTCCCGACCGTTCCCGCCGGAGCGGACGCCTGCCCGGCACGTGGTGCGCCTCGCGGTCGGGCGGGTACCCGGCCGCGCCGGGCACACGTGGGCTCACCATGTGAGATCCCCGAGGTCCATGGTGAATACTCATTCCAGAACTGCTACGTTTCGCGGCATCCCGGAGCCCCTTTCCGGCCCTTCGGCGAACGTGTCGACGCACCACAGCGGGAGTGGGATGAGCGAGGAGACGTTCGGCCGCCTGCTGCGCGAAGCACGGCAGCGGTCCGCACTCACACTTGAGCGGCTGTCGGAGGCCTCGGGGGTGAGTGTCCGGGCGATCAGCGACATGGAGCGGGGCCGGAGCCTGCCCCGCCCGTCGACCCTCACCGAGTTGCTGGACGCGCTCGAACCGGACGAGGACCAGCGGCGGCACCTCGCGCAGGCGTCCACACCGCGCGCCGATCAGGTCCCCCGGCAGCTTCCTCCCGATCTGGCGGTGTTCCGCGGGCACGAGAACGCGCTGGAGGCCGTGCACGGGTTCACCGACCAGGTCGGCGGCCAGGCCGGACACGTCGTGATCGCCGCGGTGGCCGGCATGGCAGGGGTGGGCAAGACCACCCTGGCGGTGCACTGGGCCCACCAGGTGGCGGACCGTTTCCCGGACGGCCAGCTCTACGTGAACCTGCGCGGGTTCGAGGAGTCCGCCCGGCCGCTGGATCCGGGTGAGGCCCTGGGCGGGTTCCTCCGGGCGCTCGGTGTGGCGAGCGAGGACATACCTCCGGGGACCGAGGAGCGCGGTGCCCTGTTCCGTGAACGGACCGCGTCCCGACGGCTGATCGTCCTCCTGGACAACGCCCGGGACGCCGAACAGGTCAGGCCTCTCCTGCCCGCGGCGGGCTGTCTCTCCCTCATCACCTCGCGCAACCAGTTGCCCGCCCTGGCCGCCACGGAAGGTGCCTCGCTGGTCGGCCTGGACGTGTGGACGCGTGAGGAGGCGCTGGCCGCGCTCGCCGCCCGCATAGGCGAGGAACGGTGCCGGGCCGAGCCGGACGCGGCGGCCGAACTGGTCAGGAGATGCGGCTTCCTGCCGCTGGCGGTCGCCGTCGTCGGGGCGCGGCTGAGCGGGACCCCGCAGTCGTCCCTGCGCGACGGTGTCCGCGAGCTGCGCGAGGCGGCACCCCGGCTGGACGGGCTCACGGCCGACGGCCGGCGGGACGACGTCCGGGACGTCTTCTCGTGGTCGTACCGGGCCCTGGGCCGGGAAACGGCACGGTTCTTCCGCCACCTCGCGGCCCACCCCGGGCCGGGCGCGACCGCCGAGGCCGCCGCCTCGCTCGCGGGCGAGGAGATGAGGGTGGCACGGCAGCGCCTGCGCGAACTGACCGCGGCCAGCCTCCTCTCGCGTGATGCCGAGGGGCGCTACGTGATGCACGAACTGATCCGGTCGTACGGCATCGAGCTGATGGAGCGTGAGCGGGACGACCGCGTCGGTGCCGAGGTCCGCCTGCTGGACTATCTGCGCCACAACGCCCGTTCCGCCGGCCGCTTCGTCTCCCGCTTCCCCTCCGGGGCGCCCGGTACGCCGGCACCCGGTGTGGTGCGGGTGGCCGTCGAGGACCGCGAGGAGGGGCTGGACTGGTTCCGCCGTGAGGAGTCGGCCGTCGCCACCGCCCTGCGCGGCCTGCGTGATCCGCGACTGCTGCGGCACCGGGTGGACCTGGTGCTGGAGTGGGTGGGTTACAACGCGGTGGCGGGGCGCTGGGCCGAGGAGGCCTCTGCCGCGCGGACCGGCCTCGAAGCGGCCCTGGTCCTGGACGATCCGATCGCCGTCGCACGGACAGGCGCGCACCTCGCGCGTGCCCTCGTCGAGACGGGGCGGGCGGACGACGCCGACGAGCCGATCACCGTCATGCTCGGCCTGCTGGAGAGGCTGCCCACCGAACACCAGGTCCGCGTCGAACGGAACGTCAGCTTCCTGCGCGGGCGCCAACGGCGTCACACCGAGGCGCTGGAACACGCGCGCAGGAGCCTGGCGACCGCCCGCACGCTCCCCGGGACCGACGAGGTCGCACGCTCGCTCCTGGGTGTGGGCTTCTGCCTCGCCATGACCGGCGACCACCGGGAAGCCATCGCCGTCAGCGAGGAGGCCGTACCCCTGCTGCGGGAGGCACGGGACCGCAGCGGCGAGGCGTCCGTCTGGGACTCCATCGGCCTGGCCCAGCAGCGACTGGGCCGCCTCGACGACGCCGTCGTCAGCTACGGGAAGTCGCTGCGGCTCAGCGAGGAGGTCCACGACGACTATCTGCGGGCGGAGACCCTGGACCACCTCGCGTCCGCCCTGCTGGAACTCGGAGACACCCCGCAGGCCCGGGCGCACTGGCTGCGGGCGGCCGACCTGCTCAGCGGTCTCAAGGTGCCCCGGGCCGACGCCCTGCGGGCCAAGGCGGAGGCGCTACGCGCTTGAGGGCACCGGCAGCGTGGCCGCCGCCCCCGGGGAATCTCCTGGCGAGGAGGGCCGTGCACCGGAGCCGGTGAGC
Source organism: Streptomyces sp. NPDC058008 (assembly GCF_042886395.1). Lineage (NCBI taxonomy): Bacteria > Bacillati > Actinomycetota > Actinomycetes > Kitasatosporales > Streptomycetaceae > Streptomyces > Streptomyces sp. NPDC058008. The sequence goes on from NZ_JBHVQX010000006.1 coordinate 28,415, forward strand.
CCGCTGAAGGGCCGGACCGGCCCGCTCGCGTCTGCCAGGGGGCACCGGTCGAGGGGGCCGTGGGAAGCCGGCGAGGGAGGCCGCACTGTGGGCGCTCCTGGGCGCTCTCCCCCGGCGAACGGCGGTACCGGGCGCATACGCTCGGCGCGCGGATCCGTCGCCCTGATCGGCCCCGTTCCCGGCGTGTCCACGTGTTCACGCGTCGAGGTGACCGCACTGTGGGCCGCCGGGCGCATGCGTACCCGCCGGTGGAAGGCGCCCCGGTCAGCCGAGGCCGCCCGGCCGGGCCACCCCGACGAGGTGCCGCGGGCCACCTCGGCCTGCTGACCACCGTCCTTCCCGCGGTCCGGCACCTCCGTACCCCCGGGCCAGTCGCCGGTACGCGCGGAACGGCTTCGCCCTCTCCGGGCGAAGCCGTTCCGTGGTGCTGTGCGAACTGCTCAGGCGTGACGCCTGTTTCCGGTGAAGACCCGGTACAGGGCGAGGAGGATGAGCGAGCCGACGATCGCGGCGATCCAGGTGGACAGGGAGAAGAAGCCGTCGATGGAGTCGACCCCGAAGATGACCTTGCCGAGCCAGCCACCGAGCAGCCCGCCCGCGATGCCGATGAGCATCGTGATGATGATGCCGCCCGGGTCCTTGCCCGGCATCAGGGCCTTGGCGATGAGGCCTGCGAGCAACCCGATGATGATCCAAGCAATGATGCCCATGATGCCTCTCCTACCTGGTCGTATAAGGACTGTGTCAAGGAAGCGTGTTTACCGCGCCGCCCGTTTCAAACCGCACTCGGCCCGCTTCCTCGTCACCGCCCCGGAAAGAGCCGCCGGACGGGTGTCCGCCGCGTTTCCGCGCGGCACCACCAGGGTCGGGGAACACTCGACCGCGCCGACTGCTGCCACTGTGCCTGCGCTCAGGAGGGTCTCCGTAGCGCAGGGCACGGTGGCAGCAGTTCGTCCTTCAGATACGCACCGGTGATTCAGCGCGGCGCACCACGGAGGCCCGCCCTTCCGGGTGGTGGACGCGCGCCGGCACGACCACGGCAGCCTGGCACCCCGGCGATCAGTGTGCCGTTGCCACCCGATCACCTGGCTCGTACGGCCCTCAGCCACGGTCCGTCCTGACCTGCCCCCATGCGTCCACGCAACGATCGTCGCCGATTCGAGGTCGGTCTCGGGACCATCCCCGCAGGCACGGGGAGCACAGCATCTCGGCACGCTGCTTGGCGGCGTCGGCGGGACCATCCCCGCAGGCGCGGGGAGCACGCCCGCAAGGCCGAAGCCCAGTACAAGAAGACGGGACCATCCCCGCAGGCGCGGGGAGCACCCGGACTACGCGATCAGGTGGGCGGGGTGTCCGGGACCATCCCCGCAGGCGCGGGGAGCACCTTAGTGGCCACGGCTAACCCTCCAGGTCGCAGGGACCATCCCCGCAGGCGCGGGGAGCACGGCTGACGGCAGTATCCGGGATGCGCAGGGCCGGGACCATCCCCGCAGGCGCGGGGAGCACCGCAAGGGGCTGAAGGGCCAGTACGCCCTCCTGGGACCATCCCCACAGGCGCGGGGAGCACAACGGGACAGGCGCGGGCAAGGCCGACCGGGTGGGACCATCCCCGCAGGCGCGGGGAGCACTCGATCGCGGAGGCCGGGAGTGTCGTCGTCGGGGGACCATCCCCGCAGGCGCGGGGAGCACTCTCGCTCATCAGATGATCCGTCCTGTCTCTAGGGACCATCCCCGCAGGCGCGGGGAGCACGTGTTGCCCTCGATACTCCGGACGCTGCCCGAGGGACCATCCCCGCAGGCGCGGGGAGCACCAGATCCGCATCGGCGCGCCGGAGTCGGTGACGGGACCATCCCCGCAGGCGCGGGGAGCACCCGTCCGGGGGTATCTGGATGGTCGTCATTCGGGGACCATCCCCGCAGGCGCGGGGAGCACTTCCTGGCCCCGGCTATCGCGATGGCCGAGACGGGACCATCCCCGCAGGCGCGGGGAGCACCCCACCCACGCCGAGCGCCCGGCCGACGACCTGGGACCATCCCCGCAGGCGCGGGGAGCACGCCTGACCCCGGAAGGGGTCGGGCGCTCTTGCGGGACCATCCCCGCAGGCGCGGGGAGCACTCACTGGCCATTTCGTGTACTCCGAATGGGTTGGGACCATCCCCGCAGGCGCGGGGAGCACCCTCCTCTTCCGAGCCGACGTGTCGCAGGTCCGGGACCATCCCCGCAGGCGCGGGGAGCACCCGCCGTCGCCTCGGTCGTCGGCAACGCCATCGGGACCATCCCCGCAGGCGCGGGGAGCACTTCAAGGCCGCAAAACGCAAACCGAAGCGGGAGGGACCATCCCCGCAGGCGCGGGGAGCACTCCTACGTAGAGCGCCACAGACCGCAATGCGAGGGACCATCCCCGCAGGCGCGGGGAGCACTCCTGGCCGGACCTGGCCGGGGGAATCGCCATGGGACCATCCCCGCAGGCGCGGGGAGCACCAACCCTGGTACCGAGTCGATGTGAAGTTGTTGGGACCATCCCCGCAGGCGCGGGGAGCACCCTTCGTGACCTGCAGTGTTGCTAAGCCTGGGTGCTGTTTTGGAGCAGTTTCATTGAATCGGTCATAGTGCCCAAAAGGCCCTTCAAGTCTCACCGTCCGAATCGACGGCGCTTCGCCGCATTGCTCCAGCCCTTCTTCGGAGCTGGTGTGGTGGAAGGGCTGTCCGGTTTCGGGCGGCGGATCAGGGTCAGGCCCTCATGGTCGACCGGGTGCCAGGCGTGGTCGTGCGTGCGAAAGGTGAAGCCCTGCTCGTTGTTCGTGGTGTGGGCGAGCAAGGCCCGTCCCTGGTCGGCGTACTCCTGTACCTCTGCCCACAGCAGGTCACGGACTCGGGCGGAGGGGTTGCCGATGAACACGCCAGCTGAGATTTCGAGCAGCCAGCGCGTGAGGAATCCGCGGAGGCCGGCAGGGCAGTTGGTGAGGACAATGACGGTCACCAGGTCGTCTCCACGTCGTCGTAGTCCTCTCCCCCGCCGTAGTTGCGGCCTGCGGCCACTGCCTGGCCGCCATCGCTCTGGAGCGTGACGACATCAGGGCTCTCATCCGAGGCGGTGGGCGCAAGGACCTCTCCGGGTAGGAGGAGCCCCTTGATGTCATTCACGCAGCGGTCCAGCAGCGATGTCTCGTTGATACGGTCCCGCAGCGCGCGGCGTGTGCGTGGGCCGACGTCCTCCTCGTCCTCGGCGGCGATGTCGAAGGCGAGCGGAATGCCGATCTCGGTCTTGTACAGGTCGGCGACATCGAGGACGAAGGACAGCTCGTGGCCGGAGTGCACGAAGCCCAGAGCCGGGCTGCAGCCCAGGGAAACCACGACCGCGTGGGCGATGCCGTACATGCACTGGGCGGCCGCGGTGACAGCCTGGTTGACCGCGTCGCCACTGGTGAAATCGCCGGGGGTGTACCGACGCCCTCGCCAGGGCACTCCCGTACGCGCGGCCTGGATGCGGTAGCAGTCCTTGACGCGGCGGCCTTCGCGACCGAGGAGTTCGTGGCGCGTGAGGCCGGCCGGGTCCTCGTCCGGAAAACGCAGGCGGTACATCGTCCGCGCGACACCGAGCCGACTGCGGACGTTCGCCCATTGCACGGCCTGGGCCTCCGCGAGGGCGGACGAGCGCGTCAGCGCACGCCCTCCGGCGTAGTAGCGCACGCCCTGTTCGCCGACCCAGCAGACCGCCGCCCCCGTCTCCCCGAGGACGCTCATGGCCTGGTGTGTGATCCGGGTGCCGGGGCCCAGGAGCAGGGTGCCGATCGTCGCCGACGGAATGTGGGTGGTGCCTTCGGCGTCCTCGGCCGTGATGGCGTTGGCGTCGCGGTGCACCGTGCAGCGTTCGAGGTAGATGAAGGACGACCGTTCGCCGGTGCGGGTGAGCTGGCGCGGGGTGAGGGCCGCGCGGCGGGAGACCGTCGTCATCGGCTCACCCTCCAGTGCCGGGAGGCGCGAGGGTGAGCAGGCCGCAGCCGTACGCCTTGGCCTTACCGATTCCCTGCCGCAGGGCTCGGCGCAGCAGTTCGGGATCGGTGACCTCGAGCCGGCCGTCGAAGGTGACGGTGACCAGGCTGACAGGGGCCTTGTGGGCTGCCGTCGTAACCGGGCCGCGGGACTTGTCGAAGGAGAGCGCACGCCTGTCGTGGACCGTGAGCTCGTAGCGGTCGCCGTGGTGAGGCTGACCGGTGTGTGTGGTGCCGCTGGGCAGCAGACGCCGCTCGGCGGGCTTCTCGAGGACACGGAACCCGCACCGCTCCTGCCGGTCCAGGAGCCAGCCCATCTGATGGACGGGGGTGACGTGTGCGGTGCGCTTGGTGGGCTCGTCGTCCTTGCGGCGGATGTGGTGGACGGGGTTGGCCGTCAGCCTGAACGCCCACTGGCTTCCTGCGGCGAGCCGGTCGAGGAACGGGCCGTACGGGCGGCTCTCCCAGCCCGGTGCGGTCGCGGAGGCGATGGCCGGCCAGCCCGCCTGCTCGACGAGGTGGGTCATGTCCGGCTGGTCGGGGCTGACCACGTAGAGCATGACCTCGGCGCGGCTGGTGCGGTCCATGCGCCACAGCACGCGCGGCCCGTTCGGAGGAGGTGCGTCGGTGGGCAGCAGGGCCGGGAAGGAGGACATGACGGCCGCGTGCAGGACCTGCGGGGACGACAGCAGCCTGCGGGCGCCGGGGCGCGCGGTGTTCACGCGGAAGCGGGTGAGGAACATCAGGCGCTCTCTCCCGTGAGGGCGTCGAACGGATCGTGCCGGGGCAGTTGCCCGGCAGACGGAACGGTGAGGCGGACGCTGTCGCTGACGACTGCGCGCGGGGCGTGGCGTCGGTGTTCGGCGGCGTAGCTGATCGGCTGGTCGCGGAAGGTGTCGGCGAACTCCGCCTCCTCGTTGTCGGCTTCGCGCAGCACGGTCAGTTCGATGTCCGCACGGTCCCGGTACTGCCTGCGGTACCAGGCGGAGGCCTGCCAGGGCACCTCGCTGAGCACCTGCAACAAGGACGTGCCGTCGTGGAGGCCGAGGTCGACGGGCTGGGCCGGCGGGCAGGAGCGCCGGCCCAGGAACGGTGCGTACACCGGGTTGCGCAGCGCGGCATGGAGGCCGGCGAGGAGTGTCGGGTCACCTTCGACGGCGGCGACGAACACGGCGTCCGCCAGATAGAAGCGCTCCGACAGCGGCATCGACTTCCCGCTGGCGCCGTGATGGGCAGTCTGGAAGTCGCGAAGGCGCGTGCCCGGCTGGTCGATCCGGACGGCGAACCGGAGGTCTGCCAGCGGTGCGAGGCTCGTGTCGTCGCCCCGCTCGATGCCGGCTGCGGCGGCGAGCATGCCGATGACCGCGCTCTTGGTGGGAGCGGATTCCGTGGTGCGCCGGGTGAAGCGTGCGGAAGCCCCCCACGACTGCAGGGGGCCGGCGAGCCGCAGGCCGAGCACGCTCATGCGGGCTTCTCCAGGCGCTCGGCGACGGCCTTTCCGACTGCGGTGACGAGCTCGCCGATGTTCTGCGCCTCGGTGCCGATTCCGGCGAGCTTCGTGGTGTTCGGGCCGACGCGCAGAACCCAGGTGAGGGTGGAGTCCTCGTCGCCGTACGCGCGCTCGATGTCCGGGATGAACTCTGCGAGGCGCTCGGACGCCTCACGGACGTAGCCGCCCTGGTCGCCGCGGACCGGCTCCTCGAAGGCGGCGACGAAGCTGACCGGGCGGGTGGTGCGGAGCTTGACGACCACGGCGTCAGGCCGTGTGTGGTGGCCGAACGTGTTGATCTTCCCGGTGGGCAGCGACGCGGTGAAGCCGTGCACGAAGGCCTCCACCGCCCGGCGTACCGGAGTGGTGACGGGCTCGTCCTCGCGCAGGCCTTCGCCGAGGTTCGCGGCGAGCTGGTGGACGCCGAGGGCCGCGTAGCGGTACAGCGTCGACGAGTTGAAGTCGATCGTGCCGATCATGCCGGCGCCGGTCTCCTCGTCGGTGTTCTCGTCGTCGACCGCGGTGTAGTAGTCCGATTCGTTCTCGACGCGGTGGACGCTGATGGCGTGGGCGACCTGGACGGCGGCGTCGACGTTGAAGTCGGCGGCGTCGGCGACCATCCGCCCGAAGAGCGCGATGTCGACGGAGTGGTGGGTGTCCGCGATCTCCTTGGCCTGGTCCTTGGTCTTCTTGTCCTTCAGATGAGTGGTGATGTCGTCGGCGCCGGCCACGGCCAGCCGGGCGAGGCCGTCCAGCTGGCGGGAGCTGAGGAAGACGAGGTACTTGGCCTCGGGGGCGGGCTCCGGCTCCCCCTCCTTGGCAGCGGTGGCCTTGCGCTTGGGCACCTCCGTCTTCAGGCCTGTGGCCTTGACCGTCTCGTCCGCGATGCGCAGAGCCGCCTCGCTGCCGATCGACGGGTCCAGCGCCGTGATCCGGTCGGCCACCGCCTCCACGATCTTCTTCGTCCGCACCCCGAGCTCGCTCGCATCCAGCAGGTGCTCGTCGTCGAAGTAGGTACGGGCCGCCCGCTTCCAGGCCTGACTGGATACCCGGGCACGCGGCACTCCCCCGTACACCGCGGTCTTCGGGGCGCCGGTGTCGTCACGGTTGAGGTTGCTGGGCGGGACGGTCTGGAGGGCGTGCACGTCGAGGAAGATGCGGTTCACGAGGCGTCCTTGTCGGTGTCCGTGGTGCGGGTGGCTTCGTTGTCGATGGGAGTCGGGCCGCCGGTGGAGGCCGGGCCGTCGGCCGACGGCTGTTCTGAGGCCCTCTTGTCGTGCCATGCGTGGAAGGAACGGCCCCACTCACGTCGCACGATGTCGGCGCCGCCCGGCCGCTGCCAGGTGTAGAGCTGGCCGGCGAGCAGGGCGTAGTCGAGGGGGATGTCCTCGCGGCGCAGCAGTACGACGATGTCGCGCAGCCGCTGGGCAAGTGTGGCCAGGTCAGGGGCGCTGCCCGCGCGGACGAGGCGCTTGCGCAACGGCTCGTCGATCTCGCCGGGCTGCATCATGCGCCGCACAGCGGTCCCGAGACCACGCCTGCGGTCGGTCCGGTCGGGCTGGTGCATGCCGGTCGGACGGGACTGCTGGTGCAGCGCCCACAGAGTGAGGGCAACGTGCAGCGCGTCCTCGGCACGTACGAGATCGCTCTCGTCCAGGGGACGTGCGCCCTCCGGCGGCGCGTGCAGGGGGCCGGTGTCGATGAGGCTCCACAGGTCGGGGAGCTGACCGGCCTCGCGGCCCGCGCCCCGACGCAGCCTTGCCAGGGCGGCCACCTCCCGTGACTGGTCGGCGAGATAGCCGCGCTGCAAGGGGGCCAGGTGGTCCGCTGCGAGCTGGGCGACCCGCTCGCGCGGGGTGGGCGGTGCGGTGACGGTGGTCATGCCAGTGCCTTCACGGTGGTCTCGGAGTCCGGCTGTTCATCGGTGCCCGGGCCCTCAGCGGTGCCCCGGGGTGTGCCAGGCAGGTCGGGCCGTCCCAGGTCCCTGACCAGGGCCCCGTGGAACCACTTGCCGGCCAGGGCGGAGTTCAGCCACTCGGTGCCCTTCCTCGTCTCGACGACGCGTCCCTGCCACGCGCCCTCCCCCGCTGCGGCCATGAGCCGGTTACCGAGCGCGACAGCGAGCTTGTGCACCTGCCGTTGCCAGGAGGTCCGCTGCTCGTGGGGGTCGTCGGACTTGGCCAGGTCCCGGAGCCAGGCACGGTAGGGAGCCTCAAGGAGGCCGTAGGCGTGGTCCCGGGCGGTAGCACGAGGCCCCTCCGTGTCGGTCCCGGCAGCGCGGGCCAGATTCGTGGCCAGGTCGCCGATGGCGTGGACGGCACGATCGGCGTCCTCGACGGCAGCGATGGCCTGCTCGGCGAAGCGGCGGTCCTGCTGGTGGAGGAGGACGACAGCCATGGAGACGGAGTCGTCGACGATCTCGTCGATCACGGACTGCTGTGTGCCGTACTTCGGGCCGATGACGCGCGCCCGCACGAGGAACCCCCGCTCGAGGTGTCCCTCCGACACAAGGCGGGCCACCCACTCCAGGACCTGGGGGCGAAGGTGATCAGGGGCGTCCGCACGCTGCCGGGACGCGGAGGCGTCGGCAATGAGTGAGGCCATTCCGCGCCATGCGGCCCGCTCCGGGTCGTGGTCGCGGGGCAGGTAGACGAGGTTCTCCCGAAGCTTCTTCTCCTGCGCCTTGCTGCGCCTCCAGGCTGTCATCGGTTCTCGGCTGTGCTGGTTGCGCGGGCTGAGGGGGTCTCCGTAACCGAGGACGACCCCGTGCACGCCCTGCTCGTCGAAATGCAGCCGCAGACGCCGTGTCTGCCACGTGTACAGGTCGCGCACGCCGCTGGGCACGCGCTCGGCTCCGCCCGGACCGCAGGGATCACGTCGCCAGGCCGGCGCATCCTGCTCGTCGATCCGTACGCCCGTGGTGTCGGCGGCCACGAGATTCAGCAGCAAAGTCTCGCGCAGCGTGGGGCGCTCGACGAAGACCCCGCCGAGATTGCCCGCCCAACCGACTCCGAGCGGGTAGACCTTCCCGCCCTTGGCACGCTTGTCGCCCTCCACACCTGTCTTGATCCCCGAGGTGTCGAACGCGTGCGCATGGACCACCCAGCGGGCCGCTTCGGCGAAGGTGAGGCGCTCGACGGTGGGCATCCTGGCGCTGAAGAACGGCTCCCCGTTGGGGACGTCCGCCACGATGCGGTTGAGGGAGAACACCTCGTCCTTCGCCGTCCGCAGGCCGGCGGTCTGGAAGAACGGCGCCGTGGTATCGAGCAGGTCGAAGCGGCCGGCGTACGTGTCGAGATAGGCGTCCACCGGGGCGAAGCACTTCTCGTCGCTCCACAGGTCCGTCCAGTCGTCGATCTCCTCGGGCCCGCCGAGCGCGTCATGGGCCACGGCGAGGAGCAGACGTACGAGGGCGAACTCCTGAGTGGGCAGGTCCCCGACGATCCGCCGCAGCTCGGACGCCTGCTCGAACACCTGGCGCAGGGAGAGCTCGTCCTGCTGGCCGTCGGTCCTGAGCACGGGGATCCAGGGCTGGGTGGTCAGGTCGAACAACAGTGTCTCGTCTCCTACCGGGCTGGAATCTGGCATGAGGTTCCTTGGGGCTGGTGTTCACCGGGCGTCATCCAGCAAGCCGTCTGTGGGCAGGGGGAGTTGATCCACCAACCCTCTCAACAGGGTGATTGCGATGGGAGCCCGAGGATGCTCTAGAGTACGGCAATCCGTTTCACTGAACGGTCTCGTGTGAGTGCTTCAGTGGCTGAGAGGTGGACGCGTTGCGTACGTGGGCTCGCTGGATCCTGGCATCAGGAACCGTGTTGATCATTTTCTGGGTGGCGTTGTTAACCGGCCTATGGTTTCCGCTGGGAGACGAGGAGAAGAGCGTTCGATGGGGTGTGGCCGTAGCTTGGGCTACCGTGGTTTCTGGGGTGGCTGGCTGGCCGCTGAACCGATGGGCTGAGAGACCCTCCACGGCACCTCGAGAGGGACCGAGCTCTCTCCCGGAAGGGACCGCTGGCCCTCGCTGACCAGCCGTTAGTCCTGAAGTACAGTGGAAACCGTTCCCCATTCTGATGGGGATGGCCCCGGTCTGGGGTGTGTACGTAACCTGCTCCCCGCCTCTGCGGGGATACCTCCTCGCCGACTGGCATTCACTCGGTTGCACGGGCCACCTCAAGGCCGTCGCTCTCGCTGTACCGGAGGGTGAAGCCTGCCAGCCGGGTCTGACGGTCCTCGTCGAGCGGGAGGATCAGCTGGCCCGCCAGCCAGTGACTGCCCTTCACCTGCCAAGCAGGCAGGTGAAGTTCCTCGAGCTCCGAGATCGCCAGGTCCATCGTCTCCGCGTAGCTGAACTGGATCGGCAGCCGAAGCCCGCAGGACGCCGCGGTACGCGCAGCGAGGGGCGTAGGGACCTGGTCGGTGGGCAGGGCCAGCCCGGCCAGGGTGCGGTTCCCGCGGTCCGGGGCGAGCCACGGGACCGTCGTGAGGGTGCCGTCGGACTTCTTCTGCACGACGACGACTTCCAGACTCTCGCGGCTGTCGCGTACCTGAGCTTTGCCCCGGCTGGTGTCGTCGGCGTCGCCCACTCCCGCCGTGACCCATCCGAACAGAGGTCGGCCAGGCCGGGCCACCGCGCCCAGACGGAACGTCGCGGCACGTTCGGCCTGGTCCGCACGGTGCTCGTCGTGCCGGGCGCGCGCCGCTTCCATGTCCGGCGCCCAGTTCGCGGGGGCTGCGGCCTCCTCGGCGTACGCGTGCTGGACAAGAGGGCTGATGTCGGCCGGCAGTCGTACGGGATGCTGCGGTCCGCGACCGAGATGGGGAAGCAGCGCGGCAGCGGACCGCAGCAGCGCGTACGCCCCGTACACGGCGACCGAACCGCGAACTGGCTCCGGCACGTCGGCCGCCCAGTCGACGACACCGCTGACCAGGCAACGGGCCGTACGGAGCCGCTCGGGACGCTCCGCCTGGGCCTCGCCGCCCCGCTGGTGCCGGTGCAGGCGGCCCATGCGCTGGAGCAGCAGGTCTGCCGGGCACAGGTCCGTGACCAGGAGATCGAAGTCGACGTCCAGGGACTGCTCGGCGACCTGACTGGCGACCACGATGTGCCTGGCGGGCCGGCTCTCGGCCTTCTCCGGGGGCCCGAACTGCCTGAGCAGCGAGGCGTCCTTGGCCGCGCGGTCGACGTCGATGAAGCAGGAGTGCGCGACGGTCACGCCGGAGTCCCCGAACCGTTCCCTCAGCGCCCCCGCCGCCTCCACCACCCGGCGTACGGTGTTGCGTACGACGAGGACGCAGCCACCGCCCTCGAGTTCGGTATCCAGCCGGTCGGCGAGGAGCGTCAGGTCGTCGTCGATTCGCTCCAGCTCTACGTCCACAGCGCGGCCGGAGGCCGGGGGGCGCCGCAGGACCGGCGCCCCGCCAGGCGCGACAGCCGTCAGAAGCGGGTACTCCTGCGCCTGAGCGACAGCGTCGAAGTCGCGGGAATCGGTCTTCTTCCTGCCTGAATACGCTTCGACCAGCTCGCGTCGCCGGTTCGCCGGGAGAGTCGCGGAGAGCACCACCACCGGGACGCGGTAGGCACCCAGCCACGCGAGCACCCGGTCGAGGTAGACGCTCATGTAGGTGTCATAGGCATGCGCCTCGTCGATGACGATCACCTTGCCTGCGACCGCGAGATGGCGGAGGGCCAGGTGGCGGCTCTTCAGGCCGGCGAACAGCAACTGGTCGATCGTGCCCGCGACGAACGACGACAGCATGGCCTTCTTGCGCCCGCGCAGCCATGCGTGGGCGATCAACTCGGCGGAAGCGGAGCGCGTACGGCCAGAGGGCTGCAACTGCTGTCCGTCGTCGGGGCCTTCCATCGCGTCGTGATCAAGGGCCTTGATCTGGCCCCGGTCCATGAGGTCGGTGAAGTCCTCGTTCAGGGCGGACTTGGAGTGGGCCAGCAGAACCGAGTGGCGCGTCCCTTCCGGTGCGGGAAGCCGGTCGAGCCAGTCCAGGAGGCGGGGGAACATGGCGTTGCCCGTGGCCATGGTCGGCAGAGCGAAGAACACCCCGCCCGCACCGGACCGCGCTGCGAGTACTTCCGCGGCGGCGAGCGCGGCTTCGGTCTTCCCCTCCCCCATGGGCGCCTCGATCACCAGGAGCCCCGGTTCGTCCATCGTCCGGGCCAGTTCCACGGCCGCTTCCTGGACGGGGCGGACCTTCGCGCCCGGCGGCAGTGCGAAGCGGGAGGCAAACAGCTCCTGCACATCATCAGTCGGCTCTGCGGCCTGCCACGCGCCCGGCAGATTCAGGCCCTGCCAGGCGGCCGCGATCCGCTCCTCGTTGCTACGGGGGATGTCCTCAGGGAAGTAGGGGAACAGCTCGGGGTTGCTGGCGACCCAGTCGGAGACGATGACCAGTGCTGTGAGAACCACCTGGACGGGCTGCGGCAACTTCACCGACCGCCAGGCGTCGAGCCTGTCGTGCACACCGAACTCTGCCGCACAGGCCTCCAGCAGTTCCTGCTGGACACGTCGCCACAGGGACTGGCTACCGCCGGGGGTGCGCAGCAGCTGGGGATGCCGGTCCAGGGCGGTGATCTGTCCGTGCTCGGGAGGGATGCCATGATGCCCGCCCACCGCAACGGTGAACTGTCCTGTCTGCGCGACGGTCCAGCCGTACTGCTCCTCCAGCCACTCCCCCAGCAGCACTTGGCCGGCCAAACCGTGAGGGGCCAGCTTCCGGTCCGCGCCCATCGCCCGCTGGGAACGCATTTCCAGCCCTGCTGCCCGCATCACTTGCGCGAGCGGTTCGACCTGGCAGGCGAAGGCCGGGGTGGCCTTGCCGATGTCGTGAACGCCTGCCAGCCACACAGCGAGTCGGCGCGCGTCGTCCGCATTACCCGGTAGCTCGGCGGCGACCAGCTTGCGTACCGACAGCGGCAACCATTCGTCCCACAGCAACCCCGCCACCGCGGCGCTGTCCGCCATGTGCCGCCACAACGGCAGCCACCCATCGGAGTCCCGATCGTGCTTGGCCCACACACTGAGCACGGGGCCGCACAGCCTTGCCCGCAGATCGGTGCGGGAACCCCTCTCGACTGTCATGCCAGATGAATATCTGCAGGGAGCGGGGTTCCGCAGGTAAATGAAGAAGTTGCGGAGAATGTGTTGTTGTTGTGGTTGATGTCGCCTCAGCCGTGATGGACCGTCGGTAGACTTGGTCGGTTGTTGCCGAGGGTCGGGGAGAAAACTACTTAATGTCCGTTTCTTTGAAAGTGCTCAGAACTGAGCTACCGCAGCGATAAACCCGCAGGTCGCGCAGTCTGCTCCCCGCGCACGCGGGGATGGTCCCTACTACAACCCGATGCCCTGCGGGGAGGTCGGCTGCTCCCCGCGCACGCGGGGATGGTCCCCGGGGCGCCTTTGAGCGCGTAGTGGCTCCCGCCTGCTCCCCGCGCACGCGGGGATGGTCCCTCGGCTGCGTCGCGGCGGTATCCAGATGCCGCCTGCTCCCCGCGCACGCGGGGATGGTCCCCCTGCTGGCCGACGCACGACAGGAGCACATTCCTGCTCCCCGCGCACGCGGGGATGGTCCCTCGCCCGGGGTGTGGGTGGACGGCGTGGACTCCTGCTCCCCGCGCACGCGGGGATGGTCCCGACGGCCAAGCCGACACCGGGAGCACGCCCGTCTGCTCCCCGCGCACGCGGGGATGGTCCCGACGACGCGCAACGCGAGGCGCCGCAGGCGCCCTGCTCCCCGCGCACGCGGGGATGGTCCCGACGCCAAGTCCGAACCGAAAATCCGAGGAATCTGCTCCCCGCGCACGCGGGGATGGTCCCGGGGGATCTTCACGACAGGGTCACGTGCACGTCTGCTCCCCGCGCACGCGGGGATGGTCCCAGCCCCTCCGGACGACACCGGCCCCTCTCCGGCTGCTCCCCGCGCACGCGGGGATGGTCCCCCTGCGAGGTTCATCAAAGAGGGGCGCGACGCCTGCTCCCCGCGCACGCGGGGATGGTCCCAGCGGCCGAGGGCGCGTGACGGAATCCGAGGTCTGCTCCCCGCGCACGCGGGGATGGTCCCCCGCCCTGGCCCCGTCTCAGTTCACCAGCCCCTGCTCCCCGCGCACGCGGGGATGGTCCCGACCAGGGCCCTCCGGACACGCTGATCGCGGTCTGCTCCCCGCGCACGCGGGGATGGTCCCACCACGGTGGTGGACGAGGCGGGGGTGGAGCACTGCTCCCCGCGCACGCGGGGATGGTGCCCACGAAATGGTGGCGGGCGCAGGTCGCTCAGCGCGCTCGTCGCCCCTACCGCAGTGATGAGCGCCGGCAGCCGGTTCGCAGCGCTACGCCGCAGCTTCTTCGACAGCGCAGTCTCCACGATCGGGCCGCACCGCCCCGTCAGGGTCTCGACGTACGTACTGGCCGCCGTGCTTGACCAGGCGGTGGGCGACGCGTTCGGCCATCTCGGCGTCGATCCGCCCCCCGACCACCGTTCCGATCGACTCGACCCCGTACGTCGCCATCAGGACGGACACAGACACCAGGGCGGCCGCCTCGCCACTACGCGCCAGTGCGGGTCACCACTGCGTCGTGCTGACTCCGCTCACCACGGTCAGCCGATACGCCAGATCTCAAGTCGTCCCCACTGACGCTCCATCAGCTATGTCAGCATTGGGTTCTACCAAAGCTGCTCAAGCACGACCACACCTTCGAATCCCGGGCAGGGGGAAGACGAAGCCTCCCCCGCGAGAAGGGTCGATTCCGTTTCTACCTACGTAGCCCAGCTGACGTGACCAGGAGCGCACTAGTCACCATTTAGATCCTTGCAGGTCAACGCACCCTTCCTCGTGGTTTCAGCGCTACCGGCGGGAGTTGGGGAGCGGGCAGCCGGCCTCCGTCATAGCCCTCCACTTCCCCGAACCGGGTGGTGGTCATCCAGTCCGCCCGCGCCTGTGCGATTTCCTCTTGGGACCGTCCGACGAAGTTCCACCACATGACGATCTCCTCCTCGAACGGCTCGCCACCAAGAAGCATGAGTCCGGCGTCCGAGGCGGCGCGCAGCGGAAGTCCGGTCCGGCCGCAGCCGAGGTAGAGCATCGAACCGGGCAGGACGGGTACGCCGTCCACCTCGGCCTCGCCGGACATCGACAGCACCGCGTACTCGAAGTCGGGGTCCAGGGGGAGCCTGGCCTCGGCGCCGGCGGTCAGGGCCAGGTCGGCTCCGACGATCGGGGTGTAGGTCCTGCCGGGTGAGACAGTGCCGTCGAGTTCCCCCAGGATCACGGTGGCGGTCAGGCCCGGTGCGGTGACGGCGGGCAGGTCCGTGTGGTGCTGGAAGTGGGGCTCGACGTAGCGGTGGGCGTCGGGGAGCGCCACCCAGAGCTGGGCACCGTGCAGAAACCTCGCGTGCGGCTCCGGACTCTCCTCGGAGTGGCTGATGGCCCTGCCGGAGGTCATCAGGCCCAGTTCACGGGGCCTGATCTGCTGGAGGGTACCCAGGCTGTCACGGTGCAGGACCTCTCCCTCGTGCAGCCAGCTGACCGTCTGCAGGCCCATGTGAGGGTGCGGAGGGACCTGCATCCCGGGCTCGTCGGCGATGTCGTCGGGACCGTAGTGATCGACGAAGGCCCAGGCTCCGACCATGCGGCGCCCCAGGTTGGGCAGGAGCCTGCGCACCTCGGTGGACTCGCCGAGCTGGACCCGGCGCGGGGTGAGGAGTTCACGTACCGGTTCGGCGACGACGAAACCGCGTCCTCCGCAGACGGAGAGAGCGGCCTGGCGATCGAGATTGCTCATGGCGCACAACCTATTCCCGTACGCCCGGGGAGGGCCGGTCCCCACGCCGAATATTTAGTGGAATGTTTAACTACCTCGCTGTGTTGACGCGTCTGAACATTCCGGCCGAGGAGGAGAAGTGGAAGACACCTACTACGAGTTCGGCACGCCCGCCGACCGTTGGGACCGGGCGCAGCTGTTCTTCGAGGCGAAGGAGTACCTGACCGCGGCGCGGATCCTGGGCGGACTGGTACAGGAGGCCCCGGACCAGGTGGCCCCTCGGCTGCTGCTGGCGCGGGCCTACTACCACTCGGCCCGGCTCGCCAAGGCCGAGACGGAGCTCCGTGAGGTGCTGGAGCGCAACCCGGTCGAGGACTACGCGCGGCTGATGCTCGGGCGCACCCTCGAACGCCAGGGGCGTGACGCGGAGGCGGCCCCGCATCTGCGCATGGCGCACGCGATGACCGGGGACCTCGGCCCGGAGCTGCTCGCCCAGGAGCAGCGCGTCGAGGGGTGACCCTGCCTGTCCAGGCAGTCGAGGGGTGACCCGCCCGGCCAGACACAGGGGCGGGCGCGGGGAATGGAGGCGGTGACGCCGCTCCCCCGCGCCCGCCCCTCTAGCGACCCGGCCCTCTGCCGACCCGGCGCTCAGCCCTGGACCGGCCCGGCACCTGGGCATCCGCCGCCCCGGCGCGGCCCGTACGTGCCGCGCCGGGAGCGCCTGCGGCCCGGCGCACCCGGCACCCCGGCCCGCCGCCCCGAGAGCCCGCCTGTGTCGCGCCGGAGCGCCGACGACCGGCACCGGGCGCCCGCCGGTATCGGCGGGCGCCGGGGCGGAGTCCGGTGCCCGCCGCTACCGGCGGCCTCGCGTCCACCGGGAGATGGCCGGCATCGAGCATCCGGCGTCCCGGCAGGCCCCTCGGCGTCAGACCCGCCCCGTACCGATCCGGATGCCGACGCTCACCCCTCCGTCGGCCCGGCCTCCGTCACCCGGCGCCCCGCCGGGTGCTTACCGGGACCCCTGCCGCTCAGGGCGTCGCCCACCGGACCGTCCGTCTGTCCGATCAGCCTTCCGCGTTCGACACCTTGTCCAGCCATTCGGTCATCAACGCGGATTCGGCCGTGCTGAGCCCGGTTCCGTGCGAACGACGCAGAAGGGCGCTCAGCCTCGCCGCCGTCGAGGGCACCTCGGTGTCCGCCGGCGGGCTCGCACCCACGTCCGGCGTGAAGACCGACGCGTGCACGGCGTCACGCACCCGCGTCGACATCGCGGCATCCGGGAACGTCGCGGGCCGGGAGACCAGCATCAGCGCGACACCCGTCGTGGCCGACATGATCATCTGGGCCGCCAGTTCGGGGGCGACGCGCAGCTTTCCCTGCTCTGCCGCCCGTTCCAGGTCGCGCGTCAGGATGCGGTGCGCCTCGATCGCGGCCTCCGGCGGTGTCCGCATCGCCGGCGAGTTCATCAGCCGGTACAGATTCGGGTTCCGGAGGGCGAAGTCGATGTGGCTGTCCCAGCCGTTGCGCAGGTCCTCGACGGGGTCGGTGGTGTCGTCACGCTCCCGTTTGGTCGCCAGATAGGCGTCGAAGCCGTGGTCGACGACAGCCGACAGCAGCCCTTCCTTGTCTCCGAAGTGCCTGTAGAGGGCGGGCGCTCCGACCTGCGCGGCCTCGCAGACGGCGCGCGTGGAGATGTCCCCGTCGGGAGACTCCGCCACCAACCGTGCCGCGACTTCGAGGATGCGCGCTCGTGTACTCATCGGAGGGACGCTATCAAGGCGCGGACGGAGCGGATCGGGCGGTGACGACGCGAACGGTGTGCCTTCCGTGTCCCGACAGGCGGCCCGCCGGACGACGCTTCGGCGACGGAGCTCACGACGGCCTCCCACCGGCACCCCGTACGCCACGCTCCCTGCCCCGGCGGACGGGCCGGGGCAGCGGGGGAACGCCGCGCCCGGACGATGCCACCCACCGGCACCACGGTCAGATGATGCCGCCGTTGGCGCGGAGCACCTGGCCGTTGACCCAGCGGCCGGGGCCGGCGAGGAAGGCGACGACCTCCGCTATGTCCTCCGGAGCTCCGAGCCGTTCGAGAGGCGGCTGTGCGGCCATCCTCGCGATGGTCTCCTCGTCCTTGCCGTCCAGGAACAACGCGGTGGCCGTCGGACCGGGGGCGACGGCGTTGACCGTGATGTCCCGGCCGCGCAGCTCGCGGGCGAGGATGAGCGTCATCGCCTCCACCGCCCCCTTGGTCGCGGCGTAGGCGGTGTACCCGGGGATGGCGAGGGCCAGCACGGAACTCGAGAAGTTGATGAGCGCACCGCCGGCGCGCAGGCGGCGCGCAGCCTGCTGGCCGACGACGAAGGTGCCGCGCATGTTGGTCCGGTACATGCGGTCCAGCGCATCCAGGTCGAGATCGGCCAGCGGGGACAGCGACATGACACCCGCGGCGTGGACGACCACGTCGATTCCGCCGAACGCTCCCTCGGCGGCGTCGAAGAGGGCGGCCACCGCCACCTCGTCGGCGACGTCGGCCCGGTGCGCGAAGGCCTCGCCCCCGGCGGCGACGACGGCCGCCACCGCCGCCTCCGCCTCGGTCCTGTTTCCTGCGTAGTTGACGACGACCGCGTATCCGTCCGAGGCCAGCCGCTCGGCACTCTCGCGTCCGATTCCCCGCGAGCCCCCGGTGACAAGGGCGACCCGGCGTGCGCCGGCTGTGTGCTGCTCGGTCATGACGATGCTCCTGTGGCAAAGAGGTGCCGTCGGCTCCACGAGCCCTGACAGAAACAACGCTACCACTCACGCGATATCATCGCTACTGCTGGTTCGCCGGGGCCCAGCAACCCTGTTGACCTGGGCTCGGAGCGGAAATTCGGATGCGTTCCCTGTTCACTCGGTGATAGTCAGGCCGGTATGCGCAGCCTCATGACGGCCCGGCTCATCCTGCATCCGCTGACCGCCGCGGAGGCAGCGCTGGTGGAGACCGGCGATCCGGCCGCACCTCCACGGGGTGTGTGGTGGGCCCCCGGCTATCCCGACGACGGCGACCGGGCGGCTGCCCGCCGGTTCCTGGCGACGTGCGCCGGCATGGGCGACCCCCAGCCCTTCGGCCCGTACGAGATACGGCTCCGCGGGGATGGACCGGCGATGAACGGACCTCGGACGAACAGACCGGAAGCCGGCAGACCGATGAACGGGAGGCCGGTGAACGGGAG
The DNA here is from genome assembly GCF_042886395.1 of Streptomyces sp. NPDC058008. Lineage (NCBI taxonomy): Bacteria > Bacillati > Actinomycetota > Actinomycetes > Kitasatosporales > Streptomycetaceae > Streptomyces > Streptomyces sp. NPDC058008. Next base: position 46,879 of record NZ_JBHVQX010000006.1, read on the forward strand.
GCCGGTGAACGGGAGGCCGGTGAACGGGAGGCCGGTGAACGGGAGGCCGGTGAACGGGAGGCCGGTGAACGGGAGGCCGGTGAGTGGGAGGCCGGGACCTGACGGAACGAGGGCCGGTGGAACAGACCCTGACGGGTGGAAGGCCGACGGGCCCGCGATCGGCGGGGTGGCCTTCCACGGCAGACCGGACATCGCAGGCCAGGTCACCATCGGATACGGCCTGATCCACTCGGCACGCGGCCAGGGTTTCGCCTCCGAGGCGCTGAGGGCGCTGCTGGCCTTCGCGCGCTCCCAGGGGGTTCTCTCCGTGAAGGGTGACGCCGATCTCGACAACATCGGGTCCCACCACGTGATGGCATCGGCAGGCATGCGGTTGGTGGCCGTGGACGCCCGGCTCAAGCACTTCCGCATCGGATGGGGCAGCACCACGTCCGCGGGCCGGAGGCCGTACTCCCGGGCTCGGCCCACCGACCCTGACGTGCCGGGGTGACCGGCCGACGCCTCGCGCCACCAGCCTGACCTGCACGGGTCCCCCACGACCCCCCGGCCGGACCTGCACGGGCCCCCCGCGACCCCCCGGCCGGACCTCCTCGGGCCCCCGCGTCCCCCGGCACGAAGCGTCGCGGAGGATGTCCCCCGGCGGACGGCGCCCAGGCCGTCCACGGCACCTCACGGCGTCCCGGCGGAGCCACTGCCGGTGTCAGGCGGAAGCGCTGGCCGGCAGGACGATCGCGGTCACCGCGAAGCCGTTGTCGATCAGCCACCGGCCCTCGTACGACATCGGCATCCCGGGCGCGGTCCGCGAGAGCTGCGCGGTGAACGTCCCCTCGGCGGCACCGTCCGGGCCCGCACGGAAGCTGATGTCCGCCTCGTGGAAGTCGAGTTCGATCCGGGTGAGCGGGAACCACGTCTTGAAGACGCTCTCCTTGGCGCTGAACAGCAGCCGGTCCCAGTGGACCGCCGCGCCGTCCGGTCCGTCCGGGCCCGGGGGCCTCCTCGACCGTTCCGAGGGCAGCGAGATCGCCTCCAGGACGTCCGGGGGAAGCGGTTCGTTCGGCTCGGCGTCGATGCCGACCGCGCGCACCTCGGACGCCCTGGCCAGTACGGCCGCACGGTAGCCGTCGCAGTGCGTCATGCTGCCCACGATCCCGTCCGGCCACAACGGGACACCACGATGCCCCGGCAGCACCGGCGCCGGAGGAAGCCCGAGGACCGCCATCGCCCGGCGGGCACACGCGCGGACAGCCGCGAACTCGTGCTTCCGGCGGTCCACGCTCGTGGCCACCAGCCGTGCCTCCTCCGGGTACAGGCTGCCCGCCGGGGCGTCCGTCTCGTAGGTGTCGGCGGAGGCCACGTACGCGGGAAGGAGCCGTTCGATCACGAGAGGCCGTCCTTCGGGGCCGTGGGCTGCCGGCCGTCGTACGGAAGGATCTGCCTCAACAGCCCGCGGGGGTGGCCCCGTTTGCGCCACTCCCTGGGGTAGCCGATCGAGACCTCCTCGAACCGTACGCCGTCGTGCCAGGTCGTGCGGGGGATGTGGAGATGGCCGTAGACGACGGCGGCGACGTTGAAGCGGCGGTGCCAGTCCGCGGTGAGTTCCGTGCCGCACCACTGGGCGAACTCCGGGTACCACATCACGGACGTGGGTTCGCGCAGCAGGGGCCAGTGCCCGGCGATGACGAGGGGAACGTCCGGATCGTGCGCGGCGAGGCGCTGTTCGGTGAGTGCCACCCGTGCCCGGCACCAGTCGTCCCGGGTCTCGTAGGGGTCGGGGTGCAGCAGGTACTCGTCCGTGCAGACGACACCGGCGTCGTGGGCGCGGGCCAGGGACTCCTCCTTGGTCGCCGTGCCCGGAACCCTGAAGGTGTAGTCGTACAGGAGGAAGACGGGGGCCACGGCCACGGGGCCGTCCGCGCCCTGCCACCGGGGGTAGGGATCCTCGGGCGTGCTCACACCGAGCTCCCGGCACACCTGGACGAGGTGCTCGTACCTCGCCTGGCCCCGCAGCCGTACGGGGTCCATGTCCACCGTCCACAGCTCGTGGTTCCCGGGGGTCCAGACCACGTGGGCGAACCGGCCCGCGAGCAGTTCCAGCGCGCGTTCGACCTCCTCGGCCTGCTCCGCGACGTCCCCCGCGACGATGAGCCAGTCCTCGTCGCTGGTGGGGCGCAGCCGGTCGGCCACGGGACGGTTGTCGGCGATCCCGACATGGAGATCGCTGACGGCGAGGAGCCGACCGGCACCGTTCGGCGGGTGAGGGTCGGGCCGTGTCGGAGAGCTCATCGTTCGAACTTATCGTCTCCGGGGGTCCGATGGGGGCGTGCCGCTCGACACGCCCCCGGTTCATCCGCCCTCAGGGGCTCACACCGGGACGAGCCGGTCAGGAGCCGGCGGGTTCCCGCCCCGGCGGTGCGGCGGCGCGGGTCGCGCGGGCGCGGCTCCGGAGTCTCCCTCCTCCTCCGTGAGCAGGGCGACGAGCGCCGTGCGGGCCCGGGCGACGCGTGAGCGTACGGTCCCGACCGGGCAGCCGATGGCGGTGGCGGCCTCGGCGTAGGGCAGGCCGAGGAGTTGGGTGAGTACGAACGCCTCGCGGCGCTCGGCCGGTATCACCGCGAGGAGTTCGGCGAGGGCGACCCCTTCCTCGAAGCCGGGTACGCCGACGGGCTGGGCCCGTTCCACCGTGCCCTGCCAGTCGTCGCGGCCCGCGAGCCTGGGCCTGGCGGCGGCGCGGCGGAGGCTGTCGGCGACGGTCCGGCGGGCGATGGACAGGAGCCAGGTACGGGCCGACGAGCGGCCTTCGAACCTGGGCAGGCTGGTCAACGCCCGGAGGAACACCTCCTGGGTGAGGTCGTCGGCGCCTTGGGGGTCCGCGCTGAGGTGGGCGACGTAGCGCCGGACGTCGCTGTGCAGGGCCCGGACGAAACGGTCCGCCTTCGCGGGGTCCCCGTCCCGTGCCGCCAGCGCGAGCCGGGTCGCCTCCGCGTCGGACGCGGGCGAGTACCGCGCCGGCGCTCCGTCGGGCGCGGAGGTGCGGCGGGGCGGTGCCGCGCCGGAAGGGGAGTTCTGTCGTGCCGGTGCGGTGCCGGCAGGGGGGTGCGGGGCATGGGTCATCGCCACAAGGTCCTTACGGGCGGGTGGTGTCCGGCCGCGCACGAGGCGTGCCGGTGACGGGAACGGCCTGCCGGAGGGCACGCCGGTACCCGGGCCGCCGCACGGTGGTGCGCGTGCGCCCGGGGAAGCCGCTGTCGCTACACGACAGCCGTTCCCGTCGGCGGGCCCCGCGAGGTGATGCTGTGAACGAGCAGGAGCCGCACGGGCGTGTGGTCCGTGCGCCGGCGTCGCACGCGTGGACGCGGCCACGGCGGGGGCGGGGCGAGCCACAGCAGGAGCCGGAGCGGCGTCCAGAGCCGCACGGCGAGGGCGCGCAGGACACGGAAGAGGCCTCGCTCGCCGTGGGCGAGCCACAGGCCGCACAGCACGGCGGCGAGGAGGTGGGCCGCGAGCATGCCCGCCGATGCCATGGCGACCGGACCCGGCCCCCCGTGCACGGCGGGTTCCGCGCCGGCGGTCAGGCCGTGCAGGGCGTGAAGGCCGTGCGCGCCCGGATCGGCCGTCACGGCGGATGTGCCCGGAGGCGGTACGGAGATGAGGTTCCCCAGGCCGGCGTCCGTGACGACCGCGACCGCCTCCCGCTCGGGGAGCACGGACGCGCCGTCGCCGCACAGCAGTTTCGCGGCCCACTGACGGGCGAAGGACACCGGCGCGACCGGGGGCGGCTGGGCCAGGTTCCGGGCGAGGGTGAATCCCGTGTGGAGCGCGGTCTGCGCGACGACGGCTGCCGAGGTGACGGCGAGCAGTCCCCGCTCACGGCCCGCGAGGAACCAGGCCGTCGCGGCCGTTCCCGCGAAGGCCACCGACATCACCCGCCAGGGGACCGGAGCACCCGACATGAGGGCGTGGCCCGTTGCCGCGAGCAGCACACAGACGACCGCGAACATCGCGGCCCGCACAGCTCGTGAACACCGGCCCGGATCCATGGCGGGCCCATCCTCCCACCGACGGCCGGCACGGCGCAGCCGCGTGCGTACGGCGCACGCGGCGGAGACGCCGGCACCGGACCGCCGGTTCCTGGCCGGGCGGCTCCGGCCGCTGTCCGTCCGGGCCCCGGCCTCCGGGGATCTGATGTGCTCTCAGGCCCGCAGGGCGGCGTCGAGGGCGCGGATGTGCTCCCCGACGCGCCCTCCTCCCGCAGGTGCGCGGGGAAGGCGGCCGAGCACCGCTCCGACCGCCGCGGGGGCGTGCCGGAGTGCCCGGTCAAGCGTCCCCGCCGTGCCGGAACGGCCTTCCACGGCTGCGAGTTCCTCCGCCCGTGCCGCGTGGGCCGCCGCTCCGAGGACGTGTCTGACCTGATGAGCGCTGGCCCTGGGGTGGAGGAAGGCGGCCGCCGCCGCGTGACTGGCCGCTCGCGCCGCGTCGGCCGCGCCCGGCGAACCGGCCTCCCGGGCCGCCTTGTAGGCCGCCCACGCCCGCTGCCGCAGGGCAGTGGTGCGCCGGCCGCCGCCTGCGAACACGTGAGCCGCCTCGACGGCGTCGCGCGGACGTGTGTCCGAGGGATGGCGGTCCTCGAAGACCCACAGCGTTCCGTGCGCGCAGTCCGCCGCGAAGCCCGTGATCCGGCGCAGTTCGTCCTCGGTCAGCTCGATCTCGTCCGGTTCGGTGGGCATGGCCTCATCCTGCCCCACGCCGTGTCCGCCGGATGCGTGGATCCGCGTGGAGGCCCCGCGTCCCCGAGGCCTGTGGCGGACGGATCGGACGGGTCCCGCCCGCGCGTCCCGGTCAGTCGGCGGCGGCGTACGTGCGCTTCCCCCGCCGGTGGGCGACCTCGCCGAGCACGACGTCCACGGCGAGGAACGCCGCCAGCGGGATGCCGAGGAGCGGTACGAAGTACCCCAGGACGGCCACGGCCGCCATCAGCGGGACCAGCACGTGGGGCGGGACCTTCTGCCATGCGCCGCGCGGCAGCGGACGGCCGAAGGCGGAGCCGCGTCCGCGCTGCCACCACATCCTGTACCCCAGCACGATCAGGAGGACCAGGCCGCCGGCGAGACCGATGAGCACGATCTGGTTGGGCAGCCCGAACAGGACGCCGGTATGGGCGTCGATGCCCCAGCGGGTCAGTTTGGCCAGCAGGGGGTAGTCGGCGAACCGCACCACGTCCGTGACCTCACCGGTGCCCGGGTCGATGGCGACCGCGTCCTGCTTCTCGGGCCAGCTCCGCTGGATCTGGCGCACGACGTACGCCGACGAGGAGTCGGCCGGAGGCACGATCTCCACGGGGTCCGAGAGGCGCTCCGCGCGGGCCGTGCTCAGTACCGCGTCGAGCCCGATGTCCGCTCCGCGCGTCCCCGTGGGCGCGCCCGCCCCCGGGTGGCCGCCGTGCCCGGCGTGCTCGCCCCCTGGCGCGACGCCCTCCGTGAGCACCGGCGTCGTCTGTCCGACGGCCTCCCGCAGGTCCGTGACGCTCTGCCCCGCGTACGTCGACCAGGTCAGACCCGTCGCCGATACGAAGAAGAGGCCGATCGCCACCCACACGCCCACCGTGCCGTGCAGCGAGAGGGTGCGCCGGCGGCCGCTGGTCCCCCGTAGGGTCCGCCGTGATCGGCGGCGTCCGAACCACAGCACGAGACCTCCGGCGGCTGTCACCCACAGCCAGCTCGCGGCGAGTTCGCTGTACAGGCGGCCCGTCTGTCCCAGGTGCAGGTCGCGGTGGAACTCGTCGATCCAGGTGCGCAGGGGCAGGGCTCCGGAGGAGCCGTACTGCTCCAGAGCTCCGGTCAGTTCACCTGTGTACGGGTTCACGAAGACCGCGAGCGTGTGATCCGGGTTCACACCCGGTACCCCGGACAGCAGGACGCGGGTCGTCGCGCCGTCCTCCGGTGACGGCCTGACCGCGCTGACCTCTCCCTCGGGGTGCGCCTCCCGGGCCGCCGCCACCTGTCGCGACACGGGCAGCTCGCTCCCGCCCACGGGCACCCGCAGTTCGTCCGCGTACACGATCTTCTCGGCCTGGTACGACGCGGCGTAGAGGAGACCGGTGACCGCCGCGACCAGCAGGAACGGCGCTATGAGCACTCCGGCGTAAAAGTGCAGCCTCAGCACCAGCGGCCGGAGCGACGCCCACGCGGTACGCCCTCCGGGTGGATCGGGCTGTCCGGTCCCCTCCGTGTCACCGGGAGTGAGGACCGCTGGCTCGACGGACATGGCTGTTCTCCTGACGCGTGCGGGACGGGGCGGGCCGACCGTGGCCGGCCGCTCCAGTAGTCGGAGCGGACGGCCCGGTGGTTCCCGGCTGTTCGCACCCGTCGCGTCCCCGGGGGCGGCGACGGCTGTGGCCACGGCGCCTGTCCGGTGCGCGCCGCCGCGTTCCCGCCCTCCGCCGCGCCCTCGGCAGCGCTCAGTCCGCTGCGGTCCCCGTGCGGTAGGGCCGGAAGAAGTCGCGGAGCTCCTGCGCGTAGGCCTCCGGCTCCTCGAACGCCGCGAAGTGCCCGCCGCGCGCGGGCTCGGTCAGGCGCACCATGTTCGTCGTGCGCTCGAGCCACGCTCTCGGCGGGAGGACGGGTTCGCCGGGGAAGAGCGAGAAGCCGGACGGGACTTCGACCCGCCTGGCGTGCTGTGCGGGCGGGATCGCCGCGTTCGCGCGGTACATGCGCATGGAGGAGCCGATCGTGCCGGTCAGCCAGTACAGCGTGATGTTCGTCAGGATCTCGTCCTTCGTGAAGCTCCGCTCGATGTCGCCGTCGCTGTCGCTCCAGGAGCGGAGCTTCTCCACGATCCAGGCCGCGAGCCCGGCCGGCGAGTCGGTGAGCCCGAAGGCGGCGGTCTGGGGCTTCGTGCGGTGGATCGCGGCGTAGGCGCCCTCGACCGCGCCCCAGGCCGCCGCTCCGTCGATCCAGGAGCGCTCCTCCTGGGTGAGGTCCGCCGGGTCTCCGGTGAAGACGGGCAGACCGCCGTCGGTGCGGTGCACGGCCACGACCCGGTCGGGGTGGTCCAGGCCGAGATAGCGGCTCACGTGGCTGCCGACGTCGCCACCCGCGGCGCCGAACCGCTCGTAGCCGAGGACCGTCATCAGCTCGGCCCACAGACCGGCGACGGCGACGGAGTCGAGGGGCGGGCCGGCGGGCCGGTCGGAGTACCCGTACCCCGGCATGTCGGGCACCACCACGTCGAACGCGTCGGCCGGGTCGCCGCCGTGCGCGCCGGGGTCGGTGAGCAGCGGGACGACCTTGGAGTAGCGCCAGAAGGAGTCCGGCCATCCGTGGCTGAGGACCAGGGGAAGGGCGGGCGTGGTGGGTGCGGTGGCGCGGGCGTGCACGAAGTGGATGCCGAGGCCGCCCAGCGGGACCCGGAAGCGGGGCAGCCGGGCGAGCCGCGCCTCCTGCGCGGGCCAGTCGAAGTCCTCGGCCCAGTAGGTGACGAGCTCGCGGAGGTAGTCCAGGTCGGTGCCGAGCGACCATCCGGCGTCCTCGGGCGTGTCCGGCCAGCGCGTGGCGCGCAGCCTCGCACGGAGGTCTTCGAGGGCCGCCGGGGCGGTCTGCTGGATGAACGGCTCGGGGCGGAGCTGCGCGTCGGGCATGGACGCATCCTAGGGACGGCGGCTCGCCGGGGGGCAAGGCCGACCGGGGTGTCCGGCGGGATCCGGCCAGGCGTCGTACGCGTGTCCGAACCTGCTCGGGAGGGCGGGCCGACCCGGGAGTACAGTCGCCCTGCCCGTCGCCCCCAGAACACCAGGTGAGAGATGTCCAGCCAGACCGGTCAGCTATCCGCGCACGACAGACCCGACGACACCCTGTACGCGGAGCGTGCCCAGCGGCTGCGGCGGCGGCTGGAACGTCTGATCGGTATCGCCGCGACCGAGGGCAACGAGCTCGTCCCGCTGCGCAACGGGGACCAGATCTTCGCGTCGATGCTGGACTCCGTCCGCGGTGCCGAACACACCGTGGACATGATGACGTTCGTCTACTGGCGCGGGGACATCGCCCGCGAGTTCGCGGAGGCGCTGTCGGAACGGGCGCGCGCGGGTGTGCGGGTGCGGCTGCTGCTGGACGGTTTCGGGTCCCGGCTCATCGAGAAGGACCAGCTGGCGATGATGGACGAGGCCGGCGTGGAGGTCGCGTGGTTCCGCAAGCCGCTGTACCTCTCACCGCTGAAGCAGAACCACCGGTGCCACCGCAAGGTCCTCATCACCGACGAGGAGACCGCGTTCACCGGCGGTGTCGGGATAGCCGAGGAGTGGTGCGGGGACGCCCGCGACGAGAGCGAATGGCGCGACACCCACGTACGGGTGCGGGGGCCGGCGGTGGACGGGCTGGCCGCCGCGTTCGCGCAGAACTGGGCGGAGTGCCACGACGAGCTGTTCACCGCTCGCGACCGGTTCGTCGACGCGACGCGTCACGGAGATTCGGTCGTCCAGGTGGTGCGCGGATCGGCCGGTTTCGGCTGGCAGGACATGCAGACCCTGCTCCGCGTCGTCCTGGAGTCCGCCGAGGAACGGGTCCGGCTCACCACCGCGTACTTCGCGCCCGACACGTACTTCATCGGGCTGCTGTGCGACACCGCGCGCCGGGGTGTGTCCGTGGAGATACTGCTCCCCGGGCCGCACACCGACAAGCGGGTGTGCCAGCTGGCCGGGCAGCACCACTACGAGGAACTCGTCGCCTGCGGCGTGAAGATCTACCAGTACCAGCCGACCATGCTCCACACGAAGGCGCTGACGGTGGACGGGGTCGCCTCGCTGATCGGTTCGACGAACTTCAACCGCCGTTCCCTCGAACACGACGAGGAGGTGATGCTCGCCGTCCTGGACCGGGAGTTCACCGTCGCGCTGGACGGCCACTTCGAGGAGGACGTGGAACGGAGCACCCTGATCGACGCCCGCCGGTGGAAGCGCCGCTCGCCCGTGCAGCGGTTGCGGGAGACGGCCGTCCTGCCGATCCGCCGCTGGCTCTGAGCTGGTCCTCGCCGAGGTGCGGGTGACTCCTCTCCCGTGCCCGTTCGCCGGGCCCCGGGGGTGTGGGGGCTCCCGCCCGGGGCATACGGGCTGTCACCTGCCGCTCGTCAGGTGAAGGGAGTGTCCATGAGTGAGTCCGTCGGGACGCGGCCGGAAACGGCCGCGGTGGTCACGGAACCCGTGCCCGATCTGCAGCTCCAGCTGCTGATCCAGCTGCTGGACAGAGAACAGCGCTCCAGCCTGCCGATCACTCTCGCGCTGGCCGGTGGAGTGCTGCACGGCGACGTGATCGGTCATGAGGCGTGGAAGGCGGACTGGGCCCGAAGCCTCCGCCAGGTCGAGGGCGAGGGCGCGAACCTGATCGCCGAGTTCCCCGAGACGGTGGACCAGGGGATCAGGGAACTGGGTCCCGGTGACGGCGGTGCGCAACTGCCGCGCTGGATCCATCTCAGGGACGCCACGCTGGTCTTCGGCGGGACGGGGTCCCTGCGACTGCCCCTGTGGCGCGGACGCCTGGCCGATGTGTCGGGGTGGGCCCTGGGACGGCCGCAGTGACGGCGGGCGTACGGCAGGGGCCTCCGGGCCGGTCGCCGGCGGATCCCCGTGCCGGAAGGCGCCCGGCGCCTCAGCCGTCGTGTGCCCGGAGCGCCGCCTCCGACCGGGCGGTCAGCGCGGCGAGCAGCCAGTCGTGCGCCGTCCCGGGCGTCGGTTCGGCCGGCCCGCCGGCCAGTTCGGCCGCCAGTTCCCAGTAGCGGTCGATGCGCGGGTCGGCCGCGAGCTGACGGGCGAGCCCGCGACGGAAGTCCGGGGTGTCCGCGGTGCCGAGGGCGCTCGCGTAGGCGTCGACGAACCCGTCCAGGGCCTCCCCCGGATACGGCTCCCTGTTCAGGCGCATCTCCCTGCCCGCCAGGTCGTACGCCTGCGCGAGCCCGGCGTACAGCACGGCCGACGCGCGGGGGCTCGCGGCCTCGTGCGCGCGGGGCTGGGTGGCCTCGCGGCCCCCGCAGGGCCGGGACACCAGGGCGGACAGTCCGGCGAAGGCGAGCACCTGGGACGGCTCGGGGTCCTCGGGCGGCCGGGGTACCGCCGCCTCCAGGAAGGCGGTGACGGACCGGGCCGGCATCCGGGGCGGCAGCCAGGCACGCCAGAACCGGGCCAGGGGCGCGGTGCTCGGCGGCGCGGTGACCCCGCCGATCAGGCGCAGCCGCGCGGGGCGTTCCGCCGCCGGGCACTCCTGCACCGAGCGGAGTGCCGCCTCTCTCCAGCGCAGCGCCGTCAGGTGGGAGCCGAGTGCGCGCAGCCGTACGGCGACGGCGTCCTCCAGGGCGCGGCCCGCGTCCCCCGTGGCGTCCTGTTCGGCCAGGACGCGGCGTACCGCGGAGACCGGCAGGTCCATGGTCCGCAGGGAGCGGATCAGCCGCAGCCGTTCCAACGAGTCGGGACCGTACCTGCGGTGGCCCCCGGCGCTGCGGGACGCCTCGGGCAGCAGGCCGTTGTCGGAGTAGAAGCGGACCGTCTTGACGCTGACCCCGGCGCGCTCGGCGAGTTCGCCGATCCCGCACAGTCCGTCGTGGGACGCGAACACTTGAACCTCCCTCAGGGGGAGTTCCTACGGTACCCGCGAGAGGACCGGGAGACCGGGCCGGTCCTCCGACGACGGCGTACCGAGGAGAGACCATGACCGCTTTCATCCTGGTGCCCGGGGTGTTCACCGGCCCGTACGTGTGGGACGAGGTGGCCTCGCGGCTGACGGCCACGGGTGCCGAGGTCCACGCGGTGGCCCTCACGGGACTCGGCGGCGCCCGTCCCTCCGCCGGAGGGTACGGGGCGGACGGTACGGGTGCCGGGCACGCCGGGCACACGGACCTGGAGACGCACATCGCGGATGTCCTCACGGTGATCGACCAGGTGGTGCGGGAGACCGGGCAGGAGATCGTGCTGGTCGGCCACGACTACGGCATCCATCCCGTGCTGGGGGCGGCCGACCGGCGGGCGGAGTCGATCGCCCGGATCGTCCACCTGGACTCGGGGCTGCCCCGGGACGGTGTCCCCGCCCTGGCGGCCGTGGCCGACCAGGGCCTGCGCGAGGAGGCGTCGCGGGCCGCCGAGGGCGGGCCGGGCGCGGTGCTGCCGCCTCCCGCACGCGACGCGTGGCAGCTCTGGGGCAGTACCGCGGGCGTCCCCGGCCCGGCGCTCGACCTGCTCACGGACCTCGCCTCGCCGCAGCCGCTGGGCACGCTGCTCCAGCCGCTGTCGCTGACCGGCGCCGCGGCCGGGGTGCCCGTGACCGGAGTGCTCTGTACGCACGGCGGAGCCGGCATCGCGATGGTGCAGGCCCGTGTGGACTTCGGCGATCCGGCCCTGCGGGCGCTCACCGGCCCTCGGGTGACGTTCTTCGAACTGCCCACGGGTCACTGGCCGATGCTGTCCGACCCCACCGCGCTGGCCGACACGCTGCTGAGGGCCGCGCGCGGAGAGGGACACCACCTGACCCCGGCGGACGCCTCCGAACCGGGGCCGTTCCCGCTGGACGTGCCGGAACTTCCCGCCGAGCGCACGGGATTCCTCGACCTGTACCTCCCGCCGTCCGCTCCCGGACCCCGGCCCGCGCTGCTTCTCGTCCACGGTGGCCCGGTCCCCCGCGAGGCCCGCCCGACCCCGCGTGACTGGCCGGTGCTGTCGGGGTACGCCCGTTACGCCGCGTCCGCCGGAGTGGTGGGGGTGACCCTGGACCACCGGCTGCACGCCCTGACCGACTACGGGTCGGCCGCCGACGACGTGGCGGAGGCAGTGGAACGGGTCCGGGCGGATCCACGGGTGGACGCGGACCGGATCGCCCTGTGGTTCTTCTCGGGCGGCGGGCCGCTCGCCGCGGACTGGCTGGCGCGGCCCCCGTCGTGGCTGCGCTGCCTCGCGGCCTCCTACCCCGTCATGGCGCCCCTGCCGAACTGGGGCCGGCTCGCCGACCGCTTCCTCCCCGTGGACGCGGTGGCCCGGGCGGGTTCGCTGCCCCTGGTCCTGGTCCGCGCCGGGCTGGAGGCGGACGCCGTGGCGGCCACCGTGGAGGCGTTCCTCACCGCCGCCCGGACGTGCGGGGCCGTCGTCGAGGTGATCGACGTGCCGAACGGTCACCACGCGTTCGAGACGACCGACCGCACCGAGGAGTCGCGCGAGGCCGTGCGCCGCTCGATGCGCACGGTCCTGCGTCATCTGAGGGCCTGAACCCCGGGCCGGTCGCCGCCCTCGCGGCCCGCGCGCGGGGACGCGGCTGAGGACCCCGGGGCCACCGCCGGCTCCGGCCGCCCCTGCGGCACACGGGTCATATGAAGGGCCCCTCTCCGTGGCGGCTGCTGGCTTCAGGACCCGGAACATGATCGGGTTGACAACCCGTCAGCCGTACGGGGACCAAGCCGAGGGGCACGGATGACGAACCGACAGCACCCACCGCCGGACACCGTCGTCGTGGGCGCCGGCCTGGCGGGACTGGCCTGCGCGCTCGACCTCAGCGGCGCGGGCCTCCGGGTCGAGCTCCTGGAGGCGTCCGACGCGGTCGGTGGCCGGATGCGCACGGACCGCCGGGACGGCTTCCTCCTGGACCGGGGCTTCCAGGTGTTCAACACCTCGTACCCGCAGGTGAAGAAGCGTCTCGATCTGCGGGCCCTGCGCCTGCGGCCGTTCACCCCGGGGCTCATCGCCCGCACGCCGTCGGGCCGGGTGCGTGTCACCGACCCCACACGGCGTCCGCGGGACGCGGGCGCGCTGCTGCCCGGACGTGTCCTGCCGGGGCGCGACCTCGCCGCGCTCGCCGCACTCACGGCGCGTGACGTCCTCCTCCCGCCGCGGCGCCTGGGCCGGGTGACCGACCGCACCGCGTCGGAAGCCCTCGTGCGCGCGGGACTGTCCCCACGGGCGATCGAGGACATCCTGCGGCCGTTCCTGTCCGGGGTGTTCCTGGAGGAGGGGCTGGAGACCTCCGCGCGCTTCCTGCACCTGGTCTGGCGGAGCATGGCGCGCGGCACGCTCTGCCTGCCCGCGCGGGGCATCGGCGCGGTACCGGCCCAGCTCGCCGCCGGGCTGCCGGACGGCGTGCTCCGGCTGGGTTCGGCCGTCGCGGAGATCACGGACACCGGGGTCCTGCTGGCCGACGGGGGCGAGCGGCCGGCCTCCTCCGTCGTCGTGGCCACGGACTCCGCCACGGCCGCCCGCCTGCTGCCCGGCCTGCCGGTGCCGGACGGCCGTACGGTGACGACGTACTACCACGCGGCGGACCGGTCGCCGCTGACCGAACCGACCCTGGTCGTCGACAGCGGCCTCGCCGTCCTGAACAGCTGCGTCCTCACCGAGGTCGTGCCCGGCCACGCTCCCCCGGGCACCGCGCTGATGTCGACCTCCGTGCTCGGATCGGGTCCGCCCGGCGGGGAGAGGACGGTCCGCGCACGGCTGGCCGAGCTGTACGACACGGACACGAGCACCTGGGAGACGGTCGCCTCGTACACCGTGGAGGGGGCCCTGCCCGCCATGCGGCCCCCCTGGCCCCTGAGCCGTACGACCCGGTTCGCGCGGGGCCGGTACGTCTGCGGGGACCACCGGGCCACCGGGTCGGTGCAGGGTGCGCTGGCCTCCGGCAGCAGGGCCGCGCGCGAGGTGCTGGCCGACCGGGTGCCGACGCGGGCCGCCCGGACGTGACCGGGCCCGTCCAGGACCGGGTGGACGACGCCGTCGTCGTGGGCGGAGGTGCCGCCGGGCTCAGCCTGGCCCACTGGCTCACCAGGAGCGGGACGGGGGTGACGCTGGTCGAGGCGCCGGACGGGCCGCTGCGCCCGGCCGAGCGCACCTGGTGCTACTGGGAGGCGGGCACCGGGGAGTTCGAGGAGGCCGTCGTCGCTTCTTGGGAGAGGCTGCGGGTACGCGGACCGGACGGCTGTGCCGTCGAGGCGGACCCCTCTCCGCTGCGTTACCGCATGGTCCGCTCGGCCCTCCTCGAACGGCTGGTGCACTCCCGCCTCGCGGCCGCCCCGGCCGCCCGCGTCGTGCGGGCCACCGCCCATGAGGTGCGCGACGCGCCGCACGGCGCGACGGTGCGCTGCACGACACCGGGCGGGCAGCCCCTCACCCTGCGCGGCAGGGTCGTCTTCGACTCCCGGCCGCTGAGCGGCACACCACCGCACCGCACGCTCCTGCTCCAGCACTTCCGGGGCTGGTTCGTGCGGACCGCCGCCCCACGCTTCGATCCCGGAGTCGCGGACCTCATGGACTTCCGGGTCCGCCAGCCCCGCCACGGTCTCGCGTTCGGTTACGTCCTGCCGCTGGCCCGGGACCGGGCCCTGGTGGAGTACACCGAGTTCTCCCGCGCCCCGCTCACGACGGCCGCCTACGAGGCCGCGCTGCACCGGTACACCGGCGACGTCCTGAGGCTCGGCCGGTTCGCCGTGGAGTCGGCGGAACAGGGCGTCATCCCGATGACCGACGCGCGCTTCCCCCGCCGGACCGGCCGCGCCGTCTTCCGCGTCGGGGCCGCCGGGGGCGCCACCCGTCCGGCCACCGGCTACACGTTCGCCGCGGTGCAGCGGCAGAGCAGGGCCATCGCCACCGCACCGCACCGCGGGTCCCGGGGCGTGCCGCCACCGCACGGCCGCAGGGCGCTCGCCATGGACGCCGTGCTGCTCCGCGCCCTGGACACCGGCCGCGTGGACGGGCCGCGCTTCTTCACCGACCTGTTCCGCCGCGTTCCCGCGGAGCGGCTGCTGCGTTTCCTCGACGGCGGGAGCACGCCGTGGGAGGAGTTCGGGATCGGCCTGGGTGTGCCGGTGGGGCCGATGCTGCGCACGGCGGCCGAACTCCCCTTTCTCACCCGCCGGGCGACCGGCCGATCCGAAGGGAGACCCCGATGACCCTGCTGCGGGACGACGACCTGGCCCATGCCTTCGATCACGCGTCCCTCACCTACGACCGGCTCACCGCGCTGCATCCGGGATACCGTTCCGGGCTCCTGCGCTCGGCGCACCGCCTCCGGCTGCCCCGTGGCGGAAAGGGGCTGCGGGTGCTCGATCTGGGGTGCGGTACGGGCGCGTCCACGCGGGCGCTGCTGCGCGTGGCCCCGTACGCCCGGATCACGGCGGTCGACGCGTCCGCGGGCATGCTGGAGCGTGCCCGCGCGAAGCACTGGCCCCCCGGCGTCCGCTTCCTGCACCGGTCGGCCGAGGAACTCCGCGCCACCGACGAGGGCACCTACGACGCCGTCTTCGCCGCGTACCTCTTCCGCAACGTCGCCGCACCGAGCGAGGTCCTGGAGGCCGTCCGGTCCCTGCTGGGCCCGGACGGCCGTCTGCTGGTCCACGAGTACAGCCTCAGCGGCTCACCGGTGCACCGGGCCGTCTGGAACGCGGTCTGCCGGGGGATCGTCGTCCCGGCGGGGACGCTGACCGGGGACCGCGCGCTGTATCACCATCTGTGGCGCAGTGTCCTCGCGTTCGACACGGCGCCCGGCTTCGCGCGGCGGATCTCCCGGGCCGGGTTCCCCTTCGTGCGGACCGTGCCCGTCGGTGGCTGGCAGCGGGGGATCGTGCACGCGTTCCTCGCCCGGAACGGCACGGGTCCCGCCGGGCCGGGGGCGTCATGAGTGGCCGCCGGCGCCGCCCTGACCGCACCCGGCACGGACGCGACCGCAGGGCCGAGGTGCTGATGCCGGAGCCGGGACGTGAGCGCTTCACCGGCGACGCGCCCTCGGCCGGGGTCGTGGGCGGCGGCATCGCGGGTCTCGCGGCGGCGACCGCGCTCGCCGAACGCGGTGTCCGTGTGACGCTGTACGAGCGGGGAGAGTCCCTCGGCGGCCGTCTCGCCGGGTGGCCCGTCCGCCTCGCGGACGGGTCCGGGGCGACGATGAGCCGCGGCTTCCACGCGTTCTTCCGCCAGTACTACAACCTGCGCGGGCTGCTGCGCCGTACGGATCCCGGCCTCACCTCCCTCACGCCCCTGCCCGACTACCCCCTGCGGCACCGCGACGGCATGGCGGACGGTTTCGCCCGTGTGCCGAGGACTCCGCCGTGGAGCGCGCTCGGATTCGTCGCGCTCAGTCCGGCGTTCGGCTGGCGCGATCTCGCCGCGATGAACCCCCGTGAGGCGCTGCCCCTCCTCGACGTCGGGGTCCCCGAGGTGTACGAGCGGTTCGACGGGGTCAGTGCCACGGACTTCCTGCACCGGATCAACTTCCCCGAGGCCGCCCACCACCTCGCCTTCGAGGTGTTCTCCCGCAGTTTCTTCGCGGACCCCCGTGAGCTCTCCGCCGCCGAGCTGCTGCTGATGTTCCACATCTACTTCCTCGGATCCTCCGAGGGGCTCCTCTTCGACGTGCCGCGCGAGCCGTTCCCGCAGGCCCTGTGGGAACCGCTGGGCGGATATCTGCGGCGCCTCGGCGCCGAGGTGCGCACCGGCACCGCGGTCCACCGTGTCGGCGGCCCCGCCGACGGGGACCTCGTCGTGGAGAGCGACGGCGCGGCCGACCGCCACCAGGCCGTGGTGCTCGCCCTGGACACGGACGGTCTGCGCCATGTCGTGGGTGGATCGGAGCAGTTGGGGGACGCGTCCTGGCGCAACGGCATCGCCGCGCTGCGTACGGCGCCGCCCTTCCTCGTGTCCCGGCTGTGGCTCGACCGCCCGGTGCGCGAGGACCGCGCCGGGTTCCTCGGGACCAGCGGCTTCGACGGACTCGACAACATCAGCGTCCTGGACCGCTGGGAGGGCGAGTCGGCCCGGTGGGCCGCGCGGACGGGCGGTTCCGTGGTCGAACTCCACGCCTACGCCGTCCAGGCGGGCACCGGGCCCGAGGAGGTGCGGCGCCGGATGCTGGACCGGCTGCACGAGGTCTATCCGGAGACGAAGAGTGCCCGGGTGGTCGACGCCCGCCACGAATGGCGCGCCGACTGCCCGGTGTTCCCCGTGGGCGGCTACCACCGCAGACCGGCCGTGCGCACCCCGCACCCCCGGGTCACGCTGGCCGGTGATCTGGTGCGCACCGGGCTTCCCGTCGCCCTGATGGAACGTGCCGCGACGTCGGGTTTCCTCGCGGCCAACGCGCTCCTCGCGGGCTGGGGCGTCCGGGGGCAGGTGCTGTGGACCGTTCCGCGTGCCGGACGCTCCCGGGCCCTGCGCGCCCTGGCGGGGCGGGCGGCGCGGCGGTGACACTCAGCCGGGGAAGCGCCCCGTGCTCCGCAGCGACCAGCGGCGTTCGGCGTAGGCCAGGTCGTCGCGCCAGAGCCGGCCCGCGGTCCGGCGCATCAGGGGCCGCAGGGCGGGCGCGACGGCGCGCGCCAGGGCGAAGCCCGGCCGGCCGGAGGCCGCCACGACGGCCTCGACCACCGCGGTCCGGGGGCGGGGGGCGCCGGGGGCGGTGAGCGGCGTCGCGTGGGTCTCCACCACCGAACCCGTGCCCTCTCCGTCCGTGATGCGCATGACCACCGTGCGCGGTCCTGGCGCCGTGAACACCGCCCGCACCGGCACCACCAGGCGGCCGGCGACCTTGAACGAGACATCGACGGCGAACGCGTCGTCCTCGCCGTCCTCGGGGGTGGCGGCCACCTCCAGACCGACGAACGCGTACGGATGGAACCAGGAGCCGTGCCAGGGGTCGAGCCGGTTGGCGACCACGTCCTCGGGTTCGCAGTCGCCCGCCGCCGTGAACACCGCCTCGACCGCCTCACCGGGCACCGGTCTCACCGGGACGGCCGGCCGGTCCAGCGGGCTCTCCCCTCCCGCGGCGTCCAGTCTCACCCACACCAGGACCCCGTCGTCGTGCACCGGGTAGGGCTCCCACCCGGCGAAGGGCCTGCCCTCCAGAGCCAGACCGTGCCAGTGGCACAGGAGCGTCCCGCACACCACCCGGCTGTCGCGCAGCGGGGCTCCCAGGTGCGGGCACTCCCCCGGTCCGGCGCGCAGCGCACCGTCCTCGGAGCGCCACAGCACGACCTCCGTCCCGGCGACCGTCCGGCCGTACGGGCGCTCACGTGCCCCGATCGCACGGGACGCCCCCACGACGTACCAATTGCCCGACGGCCGGGCGGTGGCCCGCTCCAGTGCTCCGGCGATCAGGGCGGGCCTCGCCTCGCGCCAGGTGGGGGCCTGGCGTTCCCAGCGGGGGGTGCGCCGCAAGCGCAGCGGCGAGGTCCGGGCCGTCGTCACTCGGCGGCCGTTCATCGCGGTGCGCCCTCGGGCGTGGCGACGGGTGGGCGGGGCCGCATCCGTGCCCCCAGGATCCGGACCAGTCCGCCCGCGGCGGTGACGGCCCGACGCCCGCGTGGCACCACGGCCCGGCGGTGCAGGACCCGGTAGTCGTCGGCGGCGATGGCGTCCAGGATGCCCCGGTACAGGACGAAGGCCGTGCGGATGCAGGGCCGTACCCGCGGCTCCAGCATGGCGATGCCCCCTTCCGCCTCCCGGTACACGCTCCGGATCACCGCGTCGGCCTCGGCGAACGCGGCCCGGATACGCGGGTCGTGGCGTCCGGTGCGCCGGCTCCACTCCAGCAGGGGCCGTTCCACGGCGTGGGCGGCGAGCAGATCGGCGGGCAGGTAGACGCGCCCGCGCCCAAGGTCCTCGCCCACGTCCCGCAGGAAGTTGGTGAGCTGGAAGGCCTCCCCGAGCGCGGCCGCGTGCGGGGCCGCCTCCTCCCGGGGCACGACCGTCCCCAGCACGGGCAGCATCTGGAGGCCGATCACCGCCGCGGAACCGTGCATGTAGGCGCGCAGATCGTCGTACGTCGGGTAGTCGGTGACGGTGAGGTCGCTGCGCATGGACCCCAGGAAGTCGGCGAACAGGCCGTGGTCGATGGCGTAGCGTTCCGCGGTGTCCGCCACGGCCCTGACCACGGGCTCCTCGCCGCCTCCCGTGCGCAGCCCCTGGGCCAGGTCCCTCTCCAGCAGCCGCAGCAGGCGGTCGCGTTCCCCGGGGGACCGCCGGCGGTCCAGGTCGTCCACGATGTCGTCGGCCCACCGGGCGAAGCCGTACAACGCGTGGACGGCGCAGCGGCGTTCGACGGGCAGCAGCCGGGTGGCGAGGAAGTACGTCCTGCCGTGGCGGGCGTTGATCAGCCGGCACCGGGTGTAGTCGTCACGCAGGGCGGGTTCGGTGATCCCGGCGGCATCCAGTTCACGGCGGTTCATCGGCGCTGCCCTTCGAGGACGGGGGGACGACGGCGCGTGGCCGCCGCGCGGGAGGGGCCGGTGACGCGGGCGGCGGCGAGCTTGCCGCTCACCAGTACGGTCGGCACACCCACCCCGGGGGTGGTTCCGCATCCGGCGAGGACGACGTTGTCGTGGCCGCGTACGAGGTTGCGCGGCCGGAAGGGGCCGGTCTGCGCGAAGGTGTGCGCCACGGAGAACGGGGTGCCCGCCGCGTGGCCCCGGGACGTCCAGTCCACCGGTGTGACCAGCAGCTCCCGGTCCATCGAGGCCTCGAAGCCGTCGAGGCCCCGGCGCTCCAGCTCGGCCAGGAGACTGTCCCGGTAGCGCGGCCCCAGGTCCTCCCAGGTGCCCGCCGACGGGCCCGTCGTGGTGTTGGGGCACGGGGCGAGGACGTAGTGCAGGTGTCTGCCCGGGGGCGCGAGTGACGGGTCGTGCGTCGTGGGGCGGGTGATGAGCAGGGAGGGGTCGCTCATCAGCCGTCCGGTCCGGGTGAGTTCGTGGAAGGTGCGTTCCCACGCGGCGCCGAAGGACAGGGTGTGGTGGGCGAGTTCCGGCCAGGTGCGGTCCGTGCCGGCGTGCAGGACCACGGCGGACGGGGCGTGCCGCAGGGGCACGGGGCGGCGGGGCGCCCGGCCCAGGAGGCGGTGGACGACGGGCAGGTCCGGGGTCAGGACAACCGCGTCGCAGGTGATCCGTTCGCCCGACGCGAGCCGGACGGCCCGTACCCGGCCGGCGGACCGTTCCAGTGCGCTGACCTCGGCGGACCAGTGGAACCGGGCCCCGGCGTCGGCCGCCGCGTCCGCCATCGCCCGGGGCAGCGCGTGCATGCCTCCCTTCGGGAACCAGACGCCCGCGACCGTGTCCATGTAGGCGATGACCGCGTAGGCGGCGAGCGCGCGGGCCGGGGCGACGCCCGCGTAGAGCGACTGGAAGGAGAAGACCCGGCGGAGCCTGGGGTCCGTGAGGAATCTGCCGATCTGCGGATCGAGCCGGCCGAAGCCGCCCAGGGCCGCGAGCCGGGCGAGGTCGGGGTGCAGGAGTTGGAGGGGCGAGTCGAAGTTGGTGTCGATGAAGCGGCGCATCTGCGTGCGGTACAGCCGCTCCAGCCACACCCGCAGCCGGCGGTAGCCCGCCGCCTCGGCCGCCCCGGCGAAGCGGCGTACCTCCTCCTCCATGGCGTCGCCGTCGGTGTGTACGTCGATCCGGCTGCCGTCCGCGAAACGGGCCCGGTAGGCCGGGTTCAGCGGAAGCAGTTCGACCCGGCGGTGGAGGCTGTCCCCGACGGCGGCGAAGGCCTCGTCCGCCAGGTGCGGCATGGTCAGCACCGTCGGGCCGGTGTCGATCCGGTAGCCGCCGAGTTCCAGCCGCCCGGCGCGCCCCCCGGGTCCGGTGTCCCGTTCGACCACGGTCACCCGGCGGCCCGCGCCGAGCAGATGGAGGGTGGCAGCGAGGCCGGACAGGCCGGCACCGACCACCACCACGTGGTCCGTGGGGCCGGACAGGGTCCTCACAGGGCCTCCTCGTCGTGGGAGGGCGCGGTGCCCACGGCCCGCGCCACCAGCCCGGCGAACTCCCGTCGGGCACGGGCGTCCGGGTCCGCGGCGGCGAAGTGACGCAGGCTCGACTCCGAGAGGACGGCGATCTCCTCCTCGACCACCGCTCGCGCGCCGGTACGTTCCAGCGCGGCCCGCATCCGCTCGACCGTGCCTCCACCGGTCGGGTCCCCGTCGGGGCCGAGTACGTCCAGGGCGTCGGTGTCGCCCGACTCGGCGGCCAGGCGGAGGGCGATGGCGAGAAGGCCGGTGAGCTTGCGTGCCCGCAGGTCCTCGTCCGCCGGCTTCCCGGTCCGCGACGGGTCCCCGAACACGCTCAGCAGGTCGTCGCGGAGCTGGAAGGCGAGCCCGGCGCAGCGCCCGGCGGACCGCAGCGCGTCGACGGCAGGGGCGTCGGCCCCCGCCAGGGACGCGCCCAGGGCGAGCGGCCGCTCCACGGTGTAGAGGGCGCTCTTGAGGGTGGCGATCTTCCTGGCCTGGGCGGGGTCGGAGGAACCGGTCGCCTGCGCCCGCATGTCCAGGTACTGCCCGGCCACCATCTCACCGCGCATCGCGCGCCACTCCGCGTGCAGCCGTGGGCCGTGCGGAGAGGTCAGCGCGGTCTCGGTGAACAGATCGTCGGCCCAGGCCAGCGCCAGGTCTCCGGCGAGCACCGCCGCGGTGGCGGAGAAGGACGCGGCCGATCCCCGCATGCGGGCCGCCTCGTGCCGCCGCGCGAAGTCCGCGTGCATGGCGGGTGCGCCGCGGCGCACCGGCGACTCGTCCATGACGTCGTCGTGCACGAGTGCGCAGGTCTGCAGCAGTTCCAGGGCCGCGCCGACGCGCGGTGGTGTCCGGGGGTCGCCGGTGCCTCCCGCGGCCAGCCATCCGCACCGGACGAAGGCCGGCCGCAGCCGCTTGCCGCCGTGCAGTGCGAACGCGGCGACCCGGGACGCCACTTCCTCGGCGAACACGGCGTCCACCCGGCGGGCCTCCTCCAGCCTGGTGTGCAGGTACTCCGCGAGGACGGCGTCGACGGCCGCCGTGGCGTCGGCGGTGTGCGGGGCGCGGCCCGTCCCGGTGCCGCCGCCTCCGCCGCCGCCTGGGGCGGGGCCGGCGCCCGCACCGGTCCTTGCCCGCGTCGCCCGTGGCCCGAGCATGGACAGCCCCTTTCGCTCGGTGGCCGCTCGCGCGTCCACCGGTGCCTCCGGCCGCGAGGACCGCGGATGCGCCTATGCCTGCCCGGCACACGGCCGGGTCGGAGCGGAGTTCACCCGGACGGCGGACGACAAGGGGGGCGGGGCGCGGATCCGGCCCGGCGGGAGCACCCGGAGGTCCGCGCCCCCGGGTCCGGCGGACGGCGGTACGGCCCCGGCGCGGGCAGGCCACGGGGCTCCGGCACGGACGGCGCGGGGAACACTCCGGCGCGTCCCGCCGCGCCCGCGCCGGATGTCACGGGGAGGGCCGCGGCACCGCGGTGCCGCGGGCACGTCACCGCGTCACTGCCGGGGAACGCCGCGCACGGGGTGCTTGCTCATGATCGAGACGCGGTTGAAGGCGTTGATGGTGACGGCCACCCAGACCACGGCCGAGATCTCGTCGTCGGAGAGGGACCGGCGCGCGGTGGCGTACGCGTCCTCCTGGAGAGCCGCGTCGGCGGGGTGCGTCGTCGCCTCGGCCAGGGCGAGGGCGGCACGCTCCTGCTCGGTGAACACCTCGGTGTCGCGCCAGGCAGCCAGTACGCCCAGCCGCCGGCCGGTCTCGCCGGCGCGCAGCGCGGCCCTGGTGTGGACGTCCAGGCAGTAGGCGCAGCCGTTGATCTGCGACACCCGGAGGTTGACCAGTTCGACCAGGGTGCGGTGCAGCCCCGCCTCCCGCGCGACCGCGCGGACCGCTTCGGCCGTCGCGGTCAGCGCCTGGTAGGCCTTCGGGCTCCGCTTGTCGACGTAGACCCGGTCCCGCGCATGGTCCGCCTCCGTGTCGTGCACCCTGGACTCCTCACCGGGGCGTCCCGCCCCTCGAACGTGCCGCGCCCGGGGCGGACGGCGGCTTATCATCAAGCATGATTGTTGAACATGAAAGCACCTTTGTCGCACAGGGGGTCCCGCGATGAGCGGCGTGGACACGGGCGGGGCCGTGCCGGACGAGGCCACCGGCGGTCAGGAGGCGGCTCCGGAGACCGGCGTCAGCGTGCTGACGCCGCGTGACGTACCCCTGGGCGGCCCCCGGGCGATGACCGTGCGGCGCACTCTGCCGCAGCGGGCCCGTACGACCATCGGGGCCTGGTGCTTCATCGACCACTACGGCCCCGACGACGTCACCCTGACGGGCGGGATGGACGTGGCCCCGCATCCGCACATCGGCCTGCAGACGGTCAGCTGGCTGTTCAGCGGGGAGATCGAGCACCGTGACAGCCTGGGCAGCCACGCCTTCGTGCGCCCCGGTGAGCTGAACCTGATGACCGGTGGCCACGGGATCAGCCACACCGAGGTCTCCACCCCGGGCACCACCGTGCTGCACGGCGTCCAGCTGTGGGTGGCCCTTCCCGGGGAACACCGGGATGCCGCGAGCGACTTCCGGCACCACGCACCGGACCCGGTCCACCTGGACGGAGCCGTGGTCAGGGTGTTCCTCGGCACCCTCGCCGGGGACACCTCGCCGGTCCCGGCCTTCACCCCGTTGCTCGGGGCCGAGATCGTCCTGGAGCCGGGCGCGACGACGACCCTCGCCACGGACCGTTCCTTCGAGCACGGGCTGCTCGTCGACGTGGGGAGTGTCCGCATGAACGGCACACCGGTGCGCGGGGCGGAGCTCGGCCATCTGGGTCCGGGCCACGACGAGGTGACCCTGACCAACGAGACGGACGCGCCCGCCCGTGCCGTCCTCGTCGGCGGTACCCCGTTCGAGGAACGGATCATCATGTGGTGGAACTTCGTCGGCCGTACGCACGAGGACATCAGCCGGGCACGCGAGGACTGGGAGCACGGCACCCGCTTCGGCGTGGTGGAGGGCTACGACGGGGACCCGATCCCGGCGCCGCAGCTCCCCACGACCCGTCTGAAGCCACGGGGGCTCCCCCGCTGACCCGTGCCGGCGTCCGCCCGTCCGGGACGCGGCGGTCCCGCCTCCGCTCCGGACGGGCGGGGGCGGGACCGCTGTCGTGGGCCGGGCGGGTCAGCCGTCGGACAGGGTCGTGAGGACCATCGCCGTCAGCGCCGCGCGTTCCACCATGCCCGCCACCGAGGTGTTCTCCGAGCGGGCGTGGGCTCCGGAGCCGACGGCGCCGATCCCGTCCAGCACGGGGACCCCCGCGGCCACGACGAAGTTGCCGTCGCTCGCGCCCCCGACCGACGTCTCGCGCAGGTCGTGGCCGAGCGTCGCCGCGCAGGAGCGGGCCAGCTGTGCCAACTCGGCGACGGCCGGGGTACGTTCGAAGACAGGGCGGTTCCAGCCGCCCGTCACCTCGACCGACGTGCGCCCGTCCACCGGCCGCAGGGCGGCCAGCGCGGCGCCGACGCGCTCCTGTTCGGCGGCGGTGGCGACGCGGACGTCGAGCCGGGCGACGGCCTGGCCGGCCGTCACGTTGCTGCGGGTGCCGCCCTCGACCACTCCCACGTTGAGGGAGGTTCCGGCCTCCCGGTCGCGCAGACCGGCCAGCAGCAGGATCTGCTGGGCCAGTTCCTCGACCGCGCTCGCCCCGGCGTCCGGGTCGAGGCCCGCGTGCGCCTCCCGGCCGGTGACGGTGAGGGTGAAGAGGCCGACTCCCTTGCGTGCCGTCTTCACGGCGCCGTCGGCCGCGGCCTCGAAGACGAGGGCGGCGCGGCTGTCCAGGGCCTCCGCGACGATCGCGTCGCTCGAGGTGAGGCTGCCGGTCTCCTCGTCGCCGTTGAGCATGAGCGTGCAGGCGGGGCGGGGCAGGCCGAGCGCGTCCAGGGCCCGCAGGGCCCACACCGCCTGCACCAGTCCGGCCTTCATGTCGAAGACGCCGGGGCCGGTGATCCGGTCGCCGTCCCGCCGGAAGGGCCACTCCGCCAGGGTGCCGGTGGGCCAGACCGTGTCGTAGTGGCCCAGCAGGAGCACCGGGCGGCTCCCGGTGCCCGGGTAGCGGCGGACCAGGATGTCGCCCGTGCGCTCGCGTTCCAGGACCTCCTCCGCCTCCGGGGTGCCCAGGGCGCCGTCGAGCCAGCCGCGTACCCAGGCCAGACAGGCGGCGAGGGCCTCCCGGTCGTCGCTGGCGCTCCCCTGGGAGGTGTACGCGGCCAGGTCGTCGACCATGTCCTCCCGGTGCGCCTCCAGCCACGCGCCCACCGCCGTGGCCCTGTCCCGGTCAGGACGGGCCGAGCCGGCGGGACCGGCCTGGGCCGGGGCGGAGGCCGCGAGGTGGTCGAGCGCGTCCAGCCGCGACTCCGCCATCAGGTCCGGATCGCGCTCCAGCTCCCGCAGCCCGTCGATGACGGAGCGCAGGACGGGGGTGCCCACCCCGTGGCGCTCGGCCTGGGTGAAGACCTCCGCGTAGTGCGTGGTCACCTCGACGGGCCGGCGGCGGACCGCGAGGTCACGCCAGATGCCGCTGCGGTCCTTGGCCTGGGTGCCCAGCCAGGCGGTGAGACGGCCGGTGGCGGCGGAGCGCTCGCCGGGACCGGCGGCCCTCCTGAACGCCGAGGGCTCGAAGGCGTCGAACGCCTCCAGTTCCACCCCCCGGGCGTCGGCCACGTCGAAGACCTCGCCCGCCACCGCGTGCATGGTGAGCGGGTGGCGGTCGATCAGCTCCGCCATCGGCGCGTCGGCCAGGGCGGTGGCGGCCAGCATGGCGCCGAACCCGGCCTTGGCCCACAGATAACCCTCGACGTTGTCGCTGGCCACCGCGGGTCCCCAGCTCTGCAGGTCCGCGACGAGCGCGCGGACCCGCCCGGAGACGGCGGCGCCGTGGCACTCGCCGACCACCAGGGCCCCGGCGCCCCCGTCGAGGATCACCCCGGGTTCGATGACGTCGGCGAAGATGTTGACGAAGGCGGCGACGGTGCGTTCCGGCCCGATCCTGTCCGCTATCAGCTCCTCGTTGAAGCCGTTCTGGAACGAGACGACCCAGCCGTCCGGGGCGAGCCTCGGAGCGATCCAGTCCAGGGCGGCGCCCGTGGCCTGCGCCTTGACGGCGAGGAGCACCCGGTGGACGGTGCCGTCGAAGGCGTCGGGCGTGGCCGCCTCCACCCGCACGCTCTCCCGGCGCTCGCCCCGGGCCACGGTCAGCCCCCGCTCACGGATCACCGCCACGTGCTCCGCGTCGGTGTCGATGAGCTGGACGCGGTGGCCCGCGCGGGCCAGGGCGAAGGCGAGGGTCCCTCCGATGGCCCCGGCTCCCACCACGGTGTAGCTGTCGCTGCTCATGCGGACTGTCCTTCCGTGGCCGGCCGGGCCGGTGGTGCGGGTACGGCGGTGGGGGTGTGCGGGGTGCCGCCGGACGGCGCGGTGCCCTCCGGCGGCCAGATCCGGGGCAGCTGGAGCGCACCGGTGCTGGACCCTCCGTCGACCCGGAGGATCTCGCCGGTGATCCAGGAGGCGTCGGGGCCCGCGATCCAGCGGACCGCGCGGGCGATGTCCCCGGGGGTGCCCGGCCTGCCGAGCGGGTTGGCGCCGATGGCGGCGGCGTACTCCTCGGAGACCGGGTTGCACGCGCTGTCGACCGGGACGAATCCGGGGCTGACGGCGTTCACCCGGATGCCGTGGGCACCCAGTTCGAGGGCGGCGGCCCGGGTGGCCATCTCCAGGGCCGCCTTGGAGCTGGCGTAGGGCCCGCCCCCGGGCCGGGCGCGGAGTGCCGAGCCCGAGGAGATGTTGACGACCGCGCCGGGGAGACCGTGCTCCACGGCCAGCCGGGAGAAGGCCGCGGTGGCCAGGACCGGGGCCCGCAGGTTGACGGCGAAGAGCCGGTCCCACTCCGCGGCGGTCACCTCGCCCATGTCGAGGGACGGGTAGACGCCGGCCGCGTTGACCAGCACGTCGACCGGTCCGCGCGCGGCCCAGGCCTGGTGGACGAGGTCCGCCGCGGCGTCCGGCGACGTCAGGTCGACGGTGAGCGCTCCGACCGGTCCGGAGCCCGCCGCGCCGAGCTGTGCGGCGAAGGCGTCGAGTGCCTCGCGGTCGCGGTCGGCGAGGGTGAGGGCGGCACCTTCCGCGGCGAACTCCTCCGCGACGGCCCGGCCGATCCCGCCGGCCGCACCGGTGACGAGGACGTGGCGCATCAGTGGAACTCCTTGTTCTTGGTCTCGGGCATCGTCACGTAGACGAGGAACGAGATCAGCGACGCCCCGGCGACGTACAGCCACAGCAGGTCGCTGTGCCCGCTCTCGTGCATCCAGGTGGTGAGGTAGGGGGCGGTGCCGCCGAAGAGGGCGACGGCCAGCGCGTACGGCAGGGCGATCCCGGTGGCCCGGATCTCCGCGGGGAACTGCTCGGCCATGATGACCGCGCAGTTCGCGGAGTAGCCGAGGATCAGCAGCATCCCGATCAGCTGCACCAGGAAGAGGCTGAGGAAGCTGTCGCCCAGCAGGTGCAGCAACGGCCAGGCCAGCACGACGAATCCGCCCGCGAAGGCGGCCATGGTCGGCTTGCGGCCGAGCCGGTCGGAGAGCAGTCCGACGAACGGCAGCAGCACGACGAAGACGACCAGGCAGAGCGTCTGGGACAGCAGGGCTTCGCTCAGCGGGATGCCGGTGGTGAGATTGGCGTACGTCGGGAGGTAGTTGACCCAGATGTAGTACGTCAGCGTGCCCGCGACGGTGATTCCCGCGACGCGCAGCGCCGCTCCGGGGTGCTCGACGAACATCGCCTTGAGCGGGTTGGAACGCGTGCGGCCCTCGCCCCGGGCCTGGGTGAAGGACTCGGTGTCCTCCACCGAGACCCGCAGCCACAGGCCGACCAGTCCGAGCAGCCCGCCCACCACGAAGGCGAGGCGCCAGCCCCACGCGTGCAGGGCGTCGTCGCTGAGGGCGGAGGTGGTGATCGTCCCCAGCAGCGAGGCGATCAGCACACCCCCGGCGACCGACACCTGCTGCCACGATCCGGCGAAGGCGCGGCGTCCGACGGCCGCGGACTCCACGAGGAACGCGGAGGAGGAGCCGAACTCGCCTCCGGCGGAGAATCCCTGGACCAGCCGCGCCACCAGCAGCACCAGCGGGGAGAGCACGCCGATGGACTGGTAGCTCGGGGTCAGGGCGATGACGAAGGCGGCGCCCGCCATCAGCCCGACCGTCAGGGTCATGCCCTTCTTGCGGCCGTGCCGGTCGGCGTACACCCCGAGTACGGCCGCGCCCACCGGCCGCATGACGAAGCCGACGGCGAAGACGGCGAGCGTGGACAGCAGGGCCACGGCGCCGTTGCCGGAGGGGAAGAACTCATCGGCGATGATCTTGGCGAAGATGGAGTAGAGGGCCCAGTCGACCCATTCCACGGTGTTGCCGATCGTGCCGGCGACGATGGCCTTGCGCTGCTTGCCGTTCAGCTTGTGCGTGCCGGTGGCGGCCGGGACCGCGGGGGACTCGGTACTCATGACGTGTGCTCCGGGATCTCGTGGGGAGGCGTCGCGGCGCGGACGGTCCGGGCCAGTTCCGCGTGGGTCGCGAACCACACGCCGGGGTGAGCGGAGATGTGGTCGAGCAGTTCGCGCAGGACGATCAGCCGTGAGCGGTGGCCGATGACGTGCGGATGGAGGGTGAGCTGGAAGACGCCGCCCGCGCGGTAGGCGGCGTCGAACTCGTCGGTCCAGATCTCCAGCACGTCGCGGGGACGGCTGTGGGGGCGGACCGCGCCGTAGCGGTCCATCGTGAAGTACGGCGCGTCGTCGCGGATCCAGTCGACGGGGATCTCGACCAGGCCGGTGGGCCGGCCGGCGGCCAGGATCTCGTACGGCTCGTCGTCGGCCATCAGCGACGAGTCGTAGGAGAAGCCGAGGTCGAGGATGGTCTGGAGGGTCGAGTCGGAGAAGTCCCAGGACGGGGTGCGGATACCGGTCGGACGCTGCCCGGTGAGGTCGGTGAGGGTGTCCAGGGCCCGCCCCACGAGCTCCTTCTCGTCCTCCGCGCCCATCAGCGTGTTGCGCTCGTGGATCCACCCGTGCACCGCGATCTCGTGGCCGTCGCGGGTGTAGGACCTGGCCTCCTCGGGGTGGAGCAGCGCGGAGACGGCCGGCATGAAGAACGTCGCCGGGACCCCGAAGCGGGCGAGCAGGTCCAGGACCCGGGGGGCACCGACCCGGGCGCCGTACTCGCCCTGGGCGAGCAGTCCGGGGCTGGTCAGGCCGTCACGCAGGGGGATGGTCTCGTGGTCGGAGTCGAAGGACAGGGCGACCGCGACCCGGGCACCGTCCGGCCAGCGTTCGGGCAGCAGCCCGCGTCCGGCACGGACGGCCTCGACGTGCCGCCGCCATTCGCTCTCGGGCCACCGCCAGCTCTGCGTGGCGGTGTCCGGCTCGTTCGTGGGCATGGTGATCTCCGCTGTGACTCGGGGACGGGGGGCTCCGGACCGGAGGGCCGGGACGGGGGCGGGTGTTCGGGGCATGAGGGGGCGCGCACGGGCACGCTGCCGCCCTGACGCGGGTGCGGGACGGTCCTCGTCACCGGATACGGGCGCGCCGGAGCGGCCGCCGGCGTGTGCCGGGGTGACGGTGAGCGGATGTGCAGATGTACGGGCCGCGGCTCGGACGGTCCGCCGTACGTCGGGTGGTCGTACGGCAGGTCGCCCGGGGGCTCAGCCGGAGCGGTCCAGCCGGGTCCAGGCACCCTTGACGGTGGCCAGGTGCACGGTGACGTCGGAGGCGTTCAGTCCCGGGAGGGCTCCGATGACCTCGCCGGTGTAGCGGAACAGGTCGGTGCGGCGGGGCAGGACCATGTGGCCGACCAGGTTGAACCTGCCCGTGGCCGCGGCGAGGAACTTGGTGCCGGGATGTCGGGCGAGCTGCCGTCCCGCCGCGTCGAGCCGGTCCGGCTCGATGGAGAGCCACACCATGAACTCCGCCTGGTACCCCAGGAGCGCCGGGTCGACGAGGGTCCGGAAGTGCAGCACTCCGCGCTCCACCAGCCGGTCCATGGCCCGCGAGACACTGGACTCGCTGCGCCCCAGCCGGCGGGCCAGGGTACTGACCGGCAGCCGGCCGTCCTCGGCGAGTCCGTCGGCCACGGCCTGCTCGATGCCGGACAGCGCTTGTGGCGCCCGGTCCCAGTCGTCACGGTCGCAGGATGGGGCGAGCGTGGGCGGCCGCAGGTCGGCGACCGCCTCGGGCGGGAGCAGACCGGTGTCCCACATGGCAGCCGAGGTGAAGTTGCGGATGACGGCGACGCTCTCGGTGCCGGTCATCAGGTGTGCGCCGGGCAGATCGGTGAAGAGCAGCCTCATCAGCTGTTCGTTGTCCTGGGCGACGAAGTCGACGATCAGGTCGGCCGTACCGGTGACGACGGCCAGGAACCGCACCTCGGGGCACTCGGCCAGCAGCTCCGCGAGTTCCAGGCCCTTGCCCGGCTTGGCGTGCACGCGTAGGAGCATGGACGAGCCGCTTTCGGTGCGGTCCAGCTCCAGCGCGCCGACCACGTGTACGAGCCTGCGCTCGCGCAGCGCCTGGTAGCGCCGCTGCGCGGTGGTCTCGCTGACCTCCACCCAGCGGGCGACGGCGTTCCACGACGCACGGCCGTTGAGCTGGAGCGCGGCGATGACGCGGCGGTCCAGTTCGTCGATCATGCCTGCGTGGGCTCGGGATGACATGGCAGGGACGTTAATCACCACCCGGAAACCCGTCAACGATGGAATCCTGCATAAAGCCGCACCCCAGAAGGGGTCTCCGGTGTCAGATGTGTTTCGGACAGGGAAATTCAGCAGATCGTCCCTGGTCGGCCGGGGGTACCGCCCCGTGCAGGATCGCCCCGCGGGAGCGTGCAAGTTTCCGCTGGGCCGCTGTGAGGGCCGTCACCGGGGCGCGCGCCAGGCGCTTCACGGGTCCCGGTCGGCGCCGGCCGGAGCCCGCCGTGCGGGAACGCGCCGCCGTGTCGGCCCCCTCCTCACGGGGCCTTGAAGTACGCGGGGAACCGTGGCCCCAGCCACGGCCTGCGGCCCCATGCGAGGACGCGTCCCCTGGCCAGGGCGCCCGCCGGGGAGCAGCGGCCGAGGGCCATGAGCAGGAAGGTGACCGGCTCGACGGAGATCGTGCAGTCGGGGCGGTCCGGGACCTCGTGGCCCACGGTCGCCACGCCGTCGGTGAAGGTGACGCCGATCCGTCCTCCGCCCCGGAGCCTGACCGCGTAGCGGGCGTTCAGCCCTGCCGTGGTCGCGGGGTCGGTCACCCGTGGCATGGCCTCGACCATGAAAGGAAGCGCCAGCGCGACCCGGTCCCGGTCGACCATGTGCGGACGCTTCAGCGCGCGGGCCAGGTCGTGGCCGTGGCCCAGCATGTGCGTCAGGAGGTACGAGCCGAGGACCGCCCGGTCCATCGGACCCATCGGCGTCATCAGCCGCTCGTCCGCCGGGGGTCCGGACGCCGCGTCCAGGTACGCGTCGGCCTGCGCCACGATCATCGCGGCCAGCGGTTCCGCCCGCCGCTCGCCGAACGAGGCGAGCACCTGCTCGTTGGCCGCGGCGATGCCCTGCGGGGTGCCGTCGCCGTACCGGCGGGACCGTCCCGCCGCCGCCTCCGCCATCAGCGCGTTGGCCCGGGCCAGGTGCGCGGCCACCTCCCCCACCGTCCACACCAGCCCCGGCACGGGAGCGCCGGTGTCGGGGGCGCCCCTCAGCAGGTCCGCGATCTCCCCGGCCGTCGCGCGTATCGCGTCGGCCAGCCCTTCGGGCAGGTGACCGGGGTGCGTGCCCCGGACGTCGTTCCCCCGGTCCGCCGCTGAGCCCATACCGTCACCCTCCTACGGGACGAGGCACCCGTCGCGCGGGCCCACCGCCCGCTCGTTGCCTGCGGGTACACGAGAACAGTGACTACCGCGCCCGGGCAAGAGTCCTGCGGGTACACGAGAACAGTCACTACCGCGCCCGGGCAAGAGTCCTGCGGGTACACGAGAACAGTCACTACCGCGCCCGGGCAAGAGGCCTGCGGGTGCCCGGCGTTCGGCGTCCGTCGGCGAGCGAGCGCCTGACCTGGTGGCCCGGGACACGGCGGGTTCCCTGACGCCCCTGTAGTGTGCGTGCCCGGCGTCCGGTACCGGCCTCGCACCGACAGCCGAGCGCTGTCCCGCACCGTGGAGCCGGGCCACCCCCGCACCGCGTGGCGACCCGACACGCCCGAAGGAGAACACACCATGCCCCAGGCCGACACCCCCGTCGTCAGGAACGTGGACGCCAGACACCGCTACGAGATCCTGGTCGGCGAGGTGAGGGCCGGGTTCACCGCCTACCGCGACCGTGACGAGCGGCGCGTCTTCTTCCACACCGAGATCGACGACGCCTTCGCGGGCCAGGGGCTGGCCTCCGTCCTCGTGCGGGAGGCGCTGACCGAGGTGCGGCAGTCGGGCAGGCGGATCGTTCCGGTGTGCCCCTACGTGGCGAAGTTCCTGAAGAAGCACGAGGAGTTCGCCGACATCACCGACCCGGTGACGCCCGAGATCCTCCAGTGGCTGGAGACCACCCTGGCGCGCTGAACCGTCCTCTCCGCGACCCGGGCACCGTCCGGGTCGCGGGTGCGGGTGCTCTCAGGCGGGCCGCAGCTCGAACCAGTCGAAGGCCGGGGCTCCCCGGGTCGCGTACATGCCGATGACCCGGCCGGTGAAGCCTCCCGCGACCTCGGTCGTGAGGTAGCGGCCGTCGAGTTCGGCGAGGATCTCGAAGTCCCCGCCGTCGGTCTCGTACCCCAGGCGGAGGGTGTCCGGCGCGCCGATCCGGAGGCCGGAGGGGGCGGCCGCGTCGGGGCCGGTGGGACGCGTGGTGACGGTGGGCGGCAGGATCCCGGTGGTGGTCACCTCGATCCGCAGCGTCAACGGCCCTGCGGGTACGTCGCGTTCGGCCACGGTCCCGCGCAACGGTCCGATGCGGGCGACCGCGCGTACCTTCCCGTCCTCCACCTCCACCTGGAAGTGGTGGGCCTCGTCCAGCCGCACGGCGAGGCCGCCCCTGCCTCCCGCGCCCACGTCGACGCGCGTCCGCGCACCGCAGTCGGGGTCGCGCTGGCGGCGCCCCACGAACAGCGCCCCTGGTCTGTCCATGCTGTCCGCTCGGGCGTGCAGCACCAGGTGTCCGGGCCTCTCGTCGAGGCGTACGGCACTCGGGTCGTGGCGTCTGAGCGAGACCCAGCAGGGTGCGAGGGCGGGAGACCCGAAGTCGTCACGGTGCGGCTCGGCGGGCCAGGGGTGCGGGGTCAGCTCAGGTGCCGGGGAGCGGAGTTCCAGCGGTCCGGGCAGTGGCCACCCGTCCTCCCACCGCACCGGCACCAGGAACGTCTCGCGGCCCATGCCGTGGAACTTCGGGGTGTCGCCCCGGGGCCGGGTACCCAGGAGCACCATCCACCAGGTGCCGTCGTGCGCCTCCACCAGATCACCGTGCCCGGTGTTCTGCACCGGGTGACCCGTACTGCGGTGGGACAGCACGGGGTTGGCCGGATGCGGTTCGAACGGTCCCGTCAGGGAGCGGGCCCGGGCGATCGACATCGCGTGCCCGCGTTCGGTCCCGCCCTCCGAGAGGAGCAGGTACCACCAGTCGCCGATGCGGTAGAGGTGCGGACCCTCGGGGTACTGGAGCCCGCTCCCCGACCACATGTCCACGGTCCCGCCGAGCAGTTCACCCGTCTCCGGCTCGATGCGCACGGCCCGGATCCCGTCGTTGGAGAACACGCACCAGCAGTTCCCCTCCTCGTCCCAGGCGAGGTCGGGATCGATGCCCGGGATGCCGACCGGCACCGGATCCGACCACGGCCCGGCGGGGTCCTCGGCGGTCACCAGGACGTTGCCCGCCCCGGCCACGACGGTCGTGATCATCCAGAAGCGGCCGTCGTGGTGGCGCAGCGTGGGTGCGTAGACCCCGCACGAGGACGGCGCGTCGTCGGGCAGCGCGAGCTGTGACGGCCGGTCGAGCGCGTGCCCGATCAGCCGCCAGTGCACCAGGTCCCTGCTGTGCCACAGCGGTACGCCGGGGACGTACTCGAAGCTGGACGTCGCCAGGTAGTAGTCCTCGCCGACACGGCAGACGCTCGGGTCCGGACTGAATCCGGGTATCACGGGATTGTCGAAGAACGCCATGCTCTGTCCTCGGGGCTCGGGCCAGGACCGTGTCCCACGGCCATGATCGTTGAAGCGCTTCGAAGATGGCAGCCGGGCGGGAGGGTGTCAATAGGATGCGCCGGAACCGGGGCGGGGGCGCGTGCCGCCCCGCACGGCCGGTGCACTGCCTCGGAGGGTGCGGGCGCCCCGCCGCCGGGAAGGGAACGGTGTCGAAGCGCTTCGACGGCGGTGGTTCGTGTCCTCCGGATCCGCGCGCCGCGGCCACCCGCGGACCCTGCCCGACCGGTCGGCGCGGGCGCGTCCCGCGCGTCCGCACGGGGCCGGGACCCCGTGCGCCACAGGCAGCGAGTAGGACGGACGCGTCGCACCGGCGTCGGCGTCGGCGCCGCGGGGCGGGCGTCGGTGGGGCGGTTCCCCGACGGTTCGGCTGCTCAGCCGAGGCAGAGCTCAGGGGGCGGAGCCGAGCCTCAGCCGAGGCAGAACTCCGGGGCGGAGCCGAGCCGTGCGCGGTCGCTCAGTCGAGGCAGAACTCGTTGCCCTCGACGTCCTGCATCAGCAGGCACGACTCGTTCTCGTCGTCGGCGAGCAGCAGGTGCACCCGCCGGGCTCCGAGCGGGAGGAGCCGCGCGCATTCGGCCTCGAGCGCGGCCACCCGCGCCTCCCCCACGAGCCCGGTGCCGACGCGTACGTCGAGGTGCACCCGGTTCTTGACGGTCTTCCCCTCGGGAACGCGCTGGAAGTACATCCTCGGGCCCACGCCCGAGGGGTCGCCGCACGAGAACGACGCTCCCCTGAGCTCCGGCGGACGCGTGTCCTCGTAGTCGGCCCAGGTGGCGAACCCCTCCGGTGGCGCCGGTGCCACGTAGCCCAGCACCTCGCACCAGAATCGGGCGACGCGCTCCGGCTCCGCACAGTCGAAGGTGATCTGGACCTGCTTGATCGACGCCATCGGGCCACCCTAACGGGTGGCGTTCAAGGGGGCCTTCGAATTATCCGCCGCCCGGACCGGCCTCCCGTAGGCCCGGCCGGGCGCCCTGCCGGCGCCTGGGGGCGGGCCTCACGCGTCCGGGGGCACGGGCGCGGAATCGCCCTCCGCTGACGGCCGGACGCCGGCCCGTCCGGCGCGTCCGGCCCCGGCCCGCCGGTCGGCCACGGTCCGGCGCCCGGTCCATCCGCATGCTGGACCTGGCGCCTCGCGCCGCCCGGATGCCCCGTAGTCTGACGCGTGCAGCTGGTTCGCCCCGTCCGCCAGACGGGATGCGTCGTAAGAGGGAACCCGGTGGGAATCCGGGACTGCCCCGCAGCGGTGAGCGGGAACGACCGCCGTCATACGCACTGGGTCCGACGTACCGGGCCTGGGAAGCGACGGCCACTAGGTGTCCTCACACAGGACGTGCCCGCGAGTCCGAAGACCTGCCAACTGCCCGCGCGCGGACCATCCGTGCGCGGACATCCCGGTGACCTCGAGGGCGGGTCGGCGTACCTACCAGGCCGTCACGGCGTCGTACGACGCCTCACGTCCCGGTACGTCACCCCTTCGCGCGCTCGTGCCGTCCCCGGGATCTCAGGGATTCATCTCGCGAAGGAGATCTCCGTGACCACCGAGCACACGACCGCGACCGCGCGGTCCACCGTCCACGGCTACCCCCGGCAGGGTCAGAACCGGGAACTGAAGCAGGCGGTGGAGGGCTACTGGAAGGGGCGGGTCACCGCCGACGCCCTCCGCGCCACCGCGGCCCGGCTGCGCGGCGACAACTGGCGGCAGCTGAGCACGACCGGGATCGACGAGGTGCCCACCGGGGACTTCTCGTACTACGACCACGTGCTGGACACCACCGTCATGGTGGGAGCCGTGCCGGCCCGCCACCGCGAGGCGGTCGCCGCGGATCCGCTCGACGGCTACTTCGCGATGGCACGCGGCACCCAGGACGTCGCACCACTGGAGATGACCAAGTGGTTCGACACCAACTACCACTACCTGGTGCCGGAACTGGGGCCGGACACGGTCTTCTCGGCGGACTCCGCCAAGCAGGTCGCCGAACTGACGGAGGCACTCGCCCTGGGGCTGAACGCCCGGCCCGTCCTCGTCGGCCCGGTCACCTACCTGCTCCTCGCCAAGCCGGCCCCCGGCGTGTCCGCGGACTTCGACCCCCTCACACTCCTGGACCGCCTGCTGCCGGTGTACGCGGAGGTCCTCGCCGACCTGCGCGCGGCCGGTGCCGGGTGGGTGCAGCTGGACGAGCCCGCGCTCGTCCAGGACCGCACACCCGCCGAACTGAACGCCGTCGAGCGCGCCTACCGGGGTCTCGGCAGCCTCGACGACCGGCCCGAGCTGCTCGTCGCCTCCTACTTCGGCCCGCTCGGCGAGGCGCTCGCCGTGCTGGCCAGGACTCCGGTGGAGGGTCTCGCGCTGGACTTCACCGAGAGCGCCGCCGTGAATCTGGACGCCCTGGCGGCCGTCGGCGGACTGCCCGGCAAGCGCCTGGTCGCGGGGGTCGTCAACGGCCGCAACATCTGGATCAACGATCTGGAGAAGTCGCTGTCCACCCTGGGGACGCTGCTCGGCCTCGCCGGGCGGGTCGACGTCGCCTCCTCCTGCTCCCTGCTGCACGTCCCCCTCGACGCCACCGCCGAACGGGACGTCGAGCCGCAGGTACTGCGCTGGCTGGCCTTCGCCCGGCAGAAGACCGCCGAGATCGTCACCCTGGCCAGGGGCCTCACCCAGGGGGTCGGCGCCGTCACCGCCGAACTCGCCGCCAACCGGGCCGATCTGGCGTCCCGCGCCCACTCCCCCGTCACCCACGACCCGGCCGTCCGCGCCCGCACCGCCGCGGTGACACGGGCCGACGCCCTCCGCTCCCAGCCGTACGCGGAACGGGCCGTGGCCCAGCGGGCCCACCTGGGCCTGCCGCTGCTGCCGACGACGACCATCGGGTCCTTCCCGCAGACGGCCGAACTGCGCGCCGCCCGCGCGGGCCTGCGGAGCGGCCGCCTCGACGCGGCCGGGTACGAGGAGCGCGTCAAGGCCGAGATCCAGGAGGTCATCTCCTTCCAGGAGAAGGCCGGCCTGGACGTCCTGGTGCACGGTGAGGCCGAACGCAACGACATGGTCCAGTACTTCGCCGAACAGCTCACCGGTTACCTCGCCACCCGGCACGGCTGGGTCCAGTCCTACGGCACCCGTTACGTCCGCCCGCCGGTCCTGGCGGGCGACGTCTCCCGCCCCGAGCCGATGACGGTCGGCTGGACGACGTACGCCAGGTCACTCACCGACCGGCCGGTCAAGGGCATGCTGACCGGGCCGGTCACCATGCTCGCCTGGTCCTTCGTCCGCGACGACCAGCCCCTCGGCGACACCGCCCGCCAGGTGGCACTCGCCCTGCGCGACGAGGTGAACGACCTGGAGTCGGCCGGGACCTCGGTCATCCAGGTGGACGAGCCCGCACTGCGCGAGACGCTGCCCCTGCGTGCGGCCGGCCGTCCCGCCTACCTGGCCTGGGCGACGGAGGCGTTCCGGCTCACCACGAGCGGGGTGCGGCCGGACACCCAGATCCACACCCACATGTGCTACGCGGAGTTCGGCGACATCGTGCAGGCCATCGACGACCTCGACGCCGACGTGATCAGCCTGGAGGCGGCCCGCTCCCACATGCAGGTCGCCCACGAGCTGGCGGACCACGGATATCCGCGCGAGGCGGGCCCGGGTGTGTACGACATCCACTCGCCCCGCGTTCCGAGCGCCGAGGAGGCCGCGGAACTCCTCCGCAGGGGCCTGGAGGCGATCCCGGCCGAGCGGCTGTGGGTCAACCCGGACTGCGGGCTCAAGACCAGGGGCTGGCCGGAGACCCGGGCGTCGCTGGAGAACCTGGTCGCCGCCGCACGCGTGGTGCGCGGCGAACTGCCCGCGTCCTGACCTCGCCGGACCGGCCGGGGCGCCCCCGCGCGCCCCGGCCGGTCCGGACGCCCTCCGGTCCCCGGGCGCCCGGGGCGAGCCCCGTCCGCTCAGGTTTCGGGCGCCGGAGGCCGGACACGTGCGAGGGGGCGGGGCCGGAAGGAGATCCGCACCGACCCCTCCACGGCGACACGGAGAGCAAGAGGTCCAACACACCGCGTACAGGCGTTAATAATTTAGTCATTTGAACCTGTTTGCCCACTTTGCTGCCGGGTACCCCGCAGTGAGGACGGAATGAAGCATTCCGCCGCGTGACCGATCCGTCGTCTGGAGACTTCATGCCGGAGCAGCGCACGAGTTCATTCGCCACCGTCAACCCCGCCACCGGCGAAACCGTGGCGGAGTTCCCCTCGATCCAGGGCGAAGAGGTCGATTCCGCCCTCGACGCGGCGGACCGCGCCTTCGGTGCCTGGCGGAGGAAGCCGATCGAGGACCGCGCCGCCGTGGTCGGGCGCGCGGCCGAGCTGATGCGGGAGCGCAAGGAGCCGCTCGCCCAGATCATCACCCTGGAGATGGGCAAGCTGATCTCCGAGGCACGCGGTGAGGTGGACCTGGCCGCGTCGATCCTGGCGTACTACGCGGAGCACGGCCCCGGCTTCGCCGCCGACGAACCGCTGGACGTCGAGGAGGGCGAGGCCTGGCTCGTCAGCGAACCACTGGGGGTGCTGCTGGGCGTCATGCCGTGGAACTTCCCGCTCTACCAGGTGGTGCGCTTCGCGGGGCCCAACCTCGTGCTGGGCAACACCGTGATGGTCAAGCACGCGGGAATCTGCCCGCAGTCCGCGCTCGCCCTGGAGTCGCTGTTCCGGGACGCCGGCGCTGGACCCGGCGTCTACACCAATCTGTTCGTGAGCCACGAGGAGATCTCGCGCGTCATCGACAGTCCTGTCGTGCGCGGGGCCTCCCTGACCGGCAGCGAGCGGGCGGGAGCCCAGGTCGCCGAACGCGCCGGTCGGAACATGAAACCCAGCCTGCTGGAGCTGGGCGGCAGTGATGTCTTCATCGTCCTCGACGGGGAAGGCCTGGAACGCACGGTCGGCGCCGCGGTGGCGGGGCGGATGGCGAACACCGGGCAGAGCTGCGTGGCCTCGAAGCGGTTCATCGTCGTGGCGGACGTGTACGACGACTTCGTGGAGGGCATGCGCCGGGCCTTCTCCGAGCTCCGCCCCGGCGACCCCTCGGACGAGGCGACGACCCTGGGACCGCTCTCCTCGGAGCGGGCGGCGTCGGACCTGACCGACCAGATCCGTGAGACCGTGGAGCAGGGAGCCGACCTCGTCATCGGCGGCGCGCGCGTCGACCGCCCGGGCGCCTACGTCGAGCCGACGATCCTCACCGGCGTCAAGCCCGGCATGCGGGCCTACGCCGAGGAGCTGTTCGGGCCGGCGGCCGTGATCCACCGGGTGGCGGACGAGGACGAGGCGGTCGCCCTCGCCAACGACAGCCAGTACGGCCTCGGCGGATCCGTCTTCTGCGCGGACGTCGAACGGGCCCGGAAGGTGGCCGAGCGGGTGGAGACCGGCATGGTCTGGATCAACCACCCGACGTCCACCCAGCCGGATCTCCCCTTCGGCGGGATCAAGCGCTCGGGATACGGGCGGGAGCTGTCGAAGCTCGGCATGCGGGAGTTCGTCAACCGCAAGCTGGTCCGTGTCCTGCCGCCGGACGCGGAACTGCGCGGCATCGCGGGCTGAACCGCCGGCCCCGCGCCGTGGTGACGCCCCGGCCCGCCGTCACCGTCCCGGGAAGCCGGGAGCGAAGGGCCCGAGGACCGGAGAAGCCGGGAAGGACCGGGCGACCGGTCCGGCACCCCCGGAAAGACCGACGACAAGGAGCCACCCATGCCCGCAGTACCCGCCCTCACCCTCAACAACGGTATGGAGATCCCCCAGCTCGGTTTCGGTACCTTCCAGATCCCTCCGGAGGAGACCCGCGAGACCACCCTGACGGCGCTGAAGACCGGCTACCGCCACATCGACACCGCGCAGATGTACGGCAACGAGAGGGAGGTCGGGCAGGCCGTCCGGGACTCGGGGCTCGACCGGGCGGACGTCTTCGTCACCAGCAAGCTGGACAACCACGCCCACGCGTACGACGACGCGCTCCGGGCCTTCGACGGCACGATGGAGAAGCTGGGACTGGAGTACCTGGACCTCTTCCTCATCCACTGGCCCCTGCCGGACCGGGGCGACTTCGTGGAGACGTGGAAGGCCCTGGAGGAGATCTACCGTTCGGGGCGGGTCAAGAGCATCGGGGTCTCGAACTTCCAGCCGCACCACCTGCGCCGGCTGCTGGACGGCGGTGTGGTCGTGCCCGCCGTCAACCAGATCGAGGTGCACCCGTACCTCACCCAGGACACCGTGCGGGCGTTCGACGCCGAACACGGTATCGCCACCGAGGCCTGGTCCCCCATCGCGCAGGGCAAGGTGCTCGACGATCCCACGCTCGTCCGGATCGCGGAGCGGGTCGGCAGGTCGACGGCGCAGGTCACCTTGCGCTGGCACCTCCAGCGCGGGGACATCGTGTTCCCCAAGTCGGTGACCCGGAAGCGGATCGAGGAGAACTTCGACCTCTTCGACTTCGAGCTCACCGAGGGGGACATCGGCGAGATCAACGCCCTGAACCGTGACGAGCGCACGGGGTTCGACCCGGACCGCTTCAACGGCTGAGGCTCCCCGGCGCGGCAGCGCAAGCGCGCCGCACCGGACCCGCCCCTCGGTGAGGGGCGGGTCCGGTGCCGCGCCTGCCGTTCGGAGGCGCGCCCGCCACCGACGGGGAGCGCTACTTCAGGGCGGGCGGCGCCGCGTCCGGCGAGGTGCCCCACCGTGACGGCGTCCCGCCGACCTCGAAGGACAGCTCGCGTGTTCCGCGGATGTCGTCGGTGGTCAGGTAGGTCTTCCCGTAA
Source organism: Streptomyces sp. NPDC058008 (assembly GCF_042886395.1). Lineage (NCBI taxonomy): Bacteria > Bacillati > Actinomycetota > Actinomycetes > Kitasatosporales > Streptomycetaceae > Streptomyces > Streptomyces sp. NPDC058008. Next base: position 87,646 of record NZ_JBHVQX010000006.1, read on the forward strand.
GGGGTCCCGTCCGTCCGCGCCGACCGGATGTAGCGCGCCGAAGCCGACGTACCCGGAGCCTTCACGGTCAGGCCGCCCCGGGGGTAGTAACGGCGGTCGAGGGTCAGGTCGACCCGCTCGAACACGGGGGTCGACAGACCCCAGGTGTCGGTGCCCGGCTGGACCGGGAAGATCCCGATCGAGGACAGGACGTTCCAGGCGGACATCGTGCCCAGGTCGTCGTTGCCGGTCATCCCGGTCGGGCTGTCCGTGAAGAGCGTGAGCGCCGCGTGCACCACGTCCGTCGTCTGCCAGGGCCGGCCGGTGGAGAGATAGGTGTAGGGGGCGATCAGGTCGGGCTCGTTCTGCGGGTTGTACTTGTCGGCGTTGTAGTAGTCGTAGGGCCCGTTCACCCACACCTCCCGCGCGGTCCTCGCCGGGTCCTGGAGCAGCTGCTCGTAGGCGAAGAACGAGTCCAGGCGTTCGTTGGCGGCCTCGGTGCCGCCGATCAGGGAGACCACGCCGGGCAGGTCCTGCGGGACGAGCCACTGGTACTGCCAGGACGTGCCCTCGTGGAAGCCCTCGCTCCGCGCCGGGTCGACGGGGCCGGTGAAGTCACCGTTCGCGTCCCGTGCGCGGAAGAAGCCGGTCGAACGGTCGAAGATCTTCCGGTAGTTCTGGGCCCGTGCGGTGTAGCGCGCCGCGTCGGCCCGGTGTCCCAGTTCCTTCGCCATCTGCCCGAGCATCGCGTCGGACAGGGCGTACTCCAGGGTCGCCGAGGCCCCGTGGTCGTAGTCGGAGTCGCCCGGCTTCACATGGGCGCGGCCCTTGACGTACGGCGCGAACCCGTCGGCGAGGTACTCCTTGTTCGCCTCACGGCCCACCGGCGCGGAGTCGGCCGGCGGCACGCCGTCGGCGTTCTTCCTCAGCGCCCGGTACGCCCGCTCCTCGTACCCCTTGAGCAGTCCCTGCTGGTAGGCGTTGGTGAGGAAGGGAGTGACGGGGTCGCCCGTCATGATGTTCGTCTCGACCGTGCCGTAGCCCCACTTGGGCAGCCAGCCGCTGTCCTCGTCGATCGTGAGGACGGAGATCGCCATGTCCCGGGACTCGTGGGGCGCGAGCAGGGAGAGGAGCTGGGCCTGGGTGCGGTAGGTGTCCCAGAGGGACCAGTTCTGGTAGTAGGTGAATCCCTCGGCCCGGTGGATCCTCTGGTCCCAGCCCGTGTAGCGGCCGTCGACGTCGCTGCCGATGTTCGGCGCGAGGAACGAGCGGTACAGGGAGGAGTAGAAGGTCCGGCGCAGGGTCTCGTCGCCGCCCTTCGCCCGGACGTCGCCGAGGCGGTCCTCCCACGCGGCCCGCGCGGCGCGCGCCACGCGGTCGTACGAACGGCCGCCTTCGGCACGGAGGTTGAGGGCGGCTCCCCTGGCGTCCACGTACGAGATCGCCGTGGTCGCCTCGACCGTGCGGTCCTCGGAGGTGTCGAAGCGCACATAGGCGCCGTTGCGCTCGGCACCGGCGGAGGAGGCCGTGGACCCCTGGGTGACCGTGTCGCCCTTCCACGTCCCGGAGGTGGTGAAGGGCCGGTCGAAACGGGTCAGGGTGTACACCGTGTAGGGCTTGGTGTCCTGGCAGAAGCCGCTGCCGGTGACGGCCGTGCGCACGGTGCGGTTGTCGAGGATCTCGACCTCGGTGTTCACCGTCCGGTGGAGCGACTGGCCGGCGTTGATGAGGACGTTGGCCTTGTCCGTGGCGGGGAAGGTGTAGCGCTGGACCCCGGTGCGCCGGGTGGCGCTCAGCTCGGCCCTGATCCCCGTCCCGAGCCCGACCATGTAGGTGCCGGGGCCCGCCTTCTCGTCGTCGTGGCTGAACCCGGCCGCGTACGTGGCGTTGTCCGTCGAGGTGATGTCACCGGTCGTCGGGAGCACCGGGAGGTCACCGCCGAGGCCGCAGCCGACTCCTGACACATGGACGGTGGAGAAGCCCCTGATGCGGTTCTGCGCGTAGTCGTAGCCCGTGCTGTGTCCGGTGTCCGGCGAGAGCTGCACCATGCCGAAGGGCACCGCGGCGCCCGGGTAGGTGTTGCCCTCGTTCTCGGTTCCGATGAACGGGTTGACGAGATCGGTGAGCCGGCCGCGTTCGGCGGGGCCCCCTCCGCCCGCCGCTGCGGGTGCGACGGCGCCGCCGAGGAGTGCGGCCGTGGCGGCCGCCGTCCCCGCGCCGCGGATCCACTGGGTCCATCTCATGGAATGAGCGCCTCTCCCGATGCCGACAACGTTGTCATGCGCAGTGCGCGATCATTCTTGGCCCGTATGCGTGTACTCGTCAAGAGTCGCGGCGGGGCGCGTCACGGGCCGCCGGATCCGTCCACCGCACGCCTCGGTCACCGGACGGAGCAGGCCGGGAGGGCGGGTTCCCCGCTCGCCGGCGGGCTGCCTCCGCGTGCGGGAGCGGGCTTCCGGCACCAAGGTCGAGGCAGGACGCAGAACCTGCCTGGCGGCGGTCTGCCCGCTGCACCCCGGAGGCGATGCCGTGAGCCCGTACCGCACCACGACCGGGCTGACGTCGCACACCCCGCGGAACGAGAGCGACCTGCTCCCCCGGTGGACGCGCTTCGCACCCGTGGCGCTGGTGGTGCTCGCGCTGGCGGTCGACGTGCCCACGCCCGGAGCGTTCAGCGGGGACGTGTTCCTGATCCTGAGCTCCATGATCGCGGCCTGCGTGTACGCGCTGCGGGCGGTGGTCTGGGTGGCCGTCCTCAACAGCGCGGCAGGGCTGGTCCTCCTCTTCACGGGACACCTGTCGGCCGACGGCCGTCACGCGGTGGTCGACTACGCCGCCATGCTGGTCCTCGCCTGGGCCTCCGTGCCCCTGTGCCGGCTGCGGCTGTCCTTGCGGGACCGTCTCCAGGGTGCCGAGCGGGTGGCGGAGAGCGCCCAGCGCGCCGTGCTGCCGCCGGTGCGGGCGTGGTGGGGGAACACCTGGATCGCGGTCCGCTACGAAGCGGCGTCCGCCGCCGCGTCCGTCGGCGGTGACCTCTACGCGGCGGAGCACACGCCCTACGGTGTGCGCCTGCTCATCGGCGACGTACGCGGCAAGGGGCTGGACTCCGTCCCCGGCGTCGCCGCGCTGGTGGGCAGCTTCCACGAAGCCGCCCACCACACCCCTTCGCTTCCGGAGCTGGCCCGTCATCTCGACGAGGCCGTGACCCGTCACACCCGGGAGACCGCCGCGGTGAGCGGGAGGAGCGACATGAGCGGGGAGCACTTCATCACGGCGGCCATCGCCCAGATCCCGGACGACGGCACCGAGGTGCGTCTCATCAGCCGGGGGCACTGCCCGGCCTTCCTGGTGAGCGGGGACGCCGTGCGGGTCTGGGAGCCGGAGCATCCGGGCCTGCCCCTGGGGCTGGGCGAGCTGGACTCCGGCCCGTGGGCGGACGAGTCCCGTCCCTTCGGCCCGGGCAGTCTGCTCCTGCTGTGCACGGACGGGCTCCTGGAGGCCCGGGACGCCGACGGGCGTTTCTACACCCCGGACCAGGATCTGCGGCAGGTGTGGCGCCAGGGACCGCCGGCCGTCGTGGAGCGGCTCGCCCAGGCGGTCCACACCCATACGGACGGGGTGCTGACGGACGATCTGGCCCTGGTCGCCGTCACCCGTGCGGAGCACGCGCCGCCGCGAGGGGCGGGAACGCGGGCGTCGTGAAGGGAGGGGCACCGGCCGGTGGTGCGAGGGCCGGCGCCCCGTACGGCACGGTCAGCGCAGCTTCGCGTAGACGATGAGGTTGTCCACGGGGTGACCGGCGGCGTCGAAGTCGCCGTCACAGGTGATCAGCCGCAGGACGCGCTCGTCGGTGGCTCCGTAGACCTTCTGGCTGGGGAAGGCGTTCTTCTTCACGGTCTCCGTCCCGGTGACCGTGAAGTGGTTCTCCTTCCCCGCCCCGTCGGACACGGTGATGTCCGCGCCCTTGGCGATCGTGTGCAGGTCGTGGAAGACGGCCTTGCCGAGACGGGTGTCGTTGTGGCCGATGAGCACGGCGGCTCCGGGCTCGCCGGGCACCGCGCCGCCCGCGTACCAGCCGGCCGTCATTCCCTTCTCGGCGGCCGGGACCTCGACCGTGCCGTCCTCGTTGAGTCCCAGCCGCAACAGTTCGCTGTCTATCCCCAGCGACGGGACCGTCAGCCGGGTCGGGGCGGGCGCCTTGGGCGCGTCCGCGGATCCGGACGCCGGTGAGGCCGTCCCGGCGGAGGACGACACGGGCGCGTCGGACGCGCCGCAACCGCCGGCGAGGGTGATCAGCAGAGCTGCCGCCACCACGGAACCAGCGGTCCGCCGGGGCGAGTGAGGGATGAGGGGCATGAGTACTCCGGTGCGGGACGTACGGAAGCGGGAGGGACAACGGCGGGTGGCGGCGCGCCCCCCCGGGGGGGGGGGGGCCCCGGGGGGGGGGGGGGGGGGGGGGGGGGGGGGGGGGGGGGGGGAGGCCGGATGCGAGAGGGGCGGGGCGGAGCTCACGTGCCGGACCGGGCGGGCGGCTCTTCGGCTCGGGGGTGCCCCTGGGGGGGGGGGCCCCCCCCCCCGGGGGGGGCCCCCCGCCACGGTGCGGGATCAGCCGTTGACGTGCGCGGCGGACCGGCGGCGGAGCACGAGGACACCGGCGCCCGCGAGCAGCACCGCACCGGCCGCGGAACCGTACAGCGCGGTGCTGCCGTTCTCGGCCGGACGCTCGCCGGCGGCGACGCCGCCCCTCGGCACGGTGCCGGCCGGGACGTCCTCCGCGGGGACCGGAGCAGGCGTCGCCGACTCCCCGGCGGGGACGGGCGACGGCGGCTCGGTGGCCTCGGCGGGGGCGGGGGACGGCGCCTCGGTCGCCTTGCCGGGGGCCGGCGCCGCGCTCGGGGACTCGGTGCGCTCGGCGGGAACCGCCGAGGGGCCGTCGGCGACGGCGGCGGCGGACGGCAGCAGCACCGCGCCGATGGCGGCGGTGGCGAGGAACGCGGTCCGCAGGGTGGGACGAAGGGACATGAAGAACTCCGATTCCAGCCCGGCGTTGGTGGTGCCCCCGCGCGGATGCGCGTGGGGCGCCGGGCATGCCCACAGACTGGCGTGAAGTTGTGAGGAAGCTGTCAGACCTCCGTGTCCATCGGATCAGGACCGGCCGGCGGCAGCCGCAGGGTGAACACCGATCCCCGGCCCACGGTGCTGGTCACGTCCGTCGTCCCGCCGTGCGCCTCGATGAGCTTGCGGACGATCGACAGTCCCAGTCCGCTGCCTCCGGTGCGGCGGCTGCGTGACTTCTCCGCACGCCAGAACCGGTCGAAGACGTGGGGCAGATCCTCGGGCGCGATCCCGCTGCCGGTGTCGGCGACCTCCAGGGCCACCCGCTGGTCCGCTCCCCCGGTCCCGGTCACGTGGGCGCGCAGGGTGACCCGCCCTCCCTCCGGCGTGTGGCGGACGGCGTTGGAGACCAGGTTGCCGAGCGCCTGACGCAGCCGGACCGGGTCGGCCACGAGTTCCGGAACCGGTTCCGGCCCTTCCGCGGCGGCCACGGTGAGGCCGACGCCCGCCGCGTCGGCCTGCGCCTGGTGGGCCGCCACCACATGGGCGAGCAGGTCACCGGCCCGTACGGCCTCGGGGTGCAGGCGCAGGGCTCCGGCATCGGCCGCCGACAGGTCCTGGAGGTCGTCGATGATGTGCTGCAACTGGACCGCCTCCTCCAGGAGCGAGGAGACGAAGGAGGCGTCCGCGTCGGCTATGCCGTCCTGGGCCCCCTCCAGCCACCCCCGGATGTTGCTCAGCGGGGTGCGCAGTTCGTGGGCGACGTCGCTGACCATCACCTTGCGCTGCTCCTCCAGCCGGGCGCGGTGGGCCGACATGTCGTTGAAGGCCGCGGCGAGGCGGCCGATCTCGTTGTCCGAGGTCACCTCCACATGTGACGGTCCCTCACCGTCCCGCATGCGCTGGGCCGCTCCCGTGAGCGCGTGCAGCGGTCGCGTGAGGCGGATCCCGGCGAGCACGGAGGCACCGACGGTGAGCGCGAGGACGAGCGCCGCGGCCCCGGTGATCTTCGCGGTGTTCCCGTAGGACAGTTCGAAGCCGGGGACGGCACCGCCCCCCGGATCGGTGATGAAGAGCAGGGCCGGTGAGGCGACGTACGAACTGAGCTGCTCCTGGCGGGCGATGCCGATGCACGAGGCGATGTCGCGGTCGTTCTCGCTGTCGAACGGCGCGGGCGTGGGGGCCGACGAGGGCGAGGCCTCCCGCGCGGCCTCGGTACGAGGCACGGGCACCGGCTCGGGCACCGCCGTGGCGGCGCGGGGGTCCTCGGCCGTGTTCCACGACAGGTCGAGATCGAGCTGTACGCCTTCACGGCCCTGCCGGTCCAGGCAGGCGTTGACGAGCGCGTTGAGCGCGGTGAGCGCCTTCGCCTCGGTGCCGGTGGGGTTGTCGAGGTCGTCCGTCGAGCACTGGCTCCAGCGCAGGCGGTCGGGGTCGTTGCCCACGACCTGGATACGGGGCCGTCCGCTCGGTCCCTCGACGACGTCGGAGGCGATTCCGGACCTGCTGAGGCACTGCACCGCCTCATCGGCGGTGCGCCGCAACGACGTTCGCTCGGTCTCGGACAGCCGGAACGGGCCGACGGCGCGTGGGTCGACGCGGTCGTTCCCGGAGCGCTGTTCCCCGTCCGTGCCGGGGGCCGCGATCGTGACGGAGCCGGATCCCGCCTCCTGCTCCGCGGAGACGGCCGCCACGGACAGCGGGTCCACGACCGCGGACGCCTGGGGAGGCAGGGCGGGCGGCGGCGAGGAGGGGCCGGCGGAGTCCGCGAGGATCTGCCGGGTCTGGGTCGTCAGTGTGATCCGCCGGTCGGACGCCTCGGCGAGTTCGTCGACCGTGGCCCCCACCCCGTCCCAGGTGGGGTGGCCGGCCGCGTAGGCGAGCAGGGAGTCCAGGACCCGGGTGTCGGCGGCGAGGTTGCGGCCCTGTTCCTGCTCGATCGCTCCGGACGTGGTCTGCACGGCGAGCCACGCGGTCGCGGCGACCGAACAGGCCGCCACCAGCGCCGACACCCCGAGGAGCCGGCCGAGGAGGCTCTTGCGCAGCGGCAGCCGCAGGCGCTGCGCGCGCCGCTCAGCGCGCCGACGCACGGGGGGCGCCCTTCAGCGGGTCCATGAGCTTGTAGCCGACGCCGAAGACGGTGAGCAGCCGGACGGGCCGGCGGGGCGCGCGCTCGATCTTCTTGCGGAGGTTCATGATGTGCACGTCGACCGTACGGCTGCTGATGTAGCGGTCGAATCCGTGGAGTTCGGCGAGCAGTTGGTCGCGGGTGAAGACGCGTTCGGGTTCGGCGGCCATCGCCGCGAGGAGCCGGAACTCCCCCGGGGTGCACTCGACGCCCGCACCGTCGACCGAGACCTCGTGGCGCGTGGGGTCGACTGCGAGTGTTCCCACCCGCAGCACCTGGTCGTCCTCGCGCGCCCCGTCCCGCCGGGTGCGGCGCAGGAGGGTGCGGACCCGCGCCATGAGTTCACGGGGGCTGTAGGGCTTGGTCATGTAGTCGTCCGCGCCCAGGTCGAGCCCGAGGAGCATGTCGTCCTCCGTGGCACGGGCGGTCAGCATGAGGACGGCCGGCTCACGTCGCTCGGCGCGCAGGATGCGGACCACGTCGAGTCCGTCCGCCCGCGGCATCATCACGTCGAGGACGAGCAGGTCCGGCGCGCCCTGCCGCGCCTGTTCGAGGGCGGCGAGACCGTCGGGGACCACGGTGACCGTGTGTCCCTCGCGTTCGAGGTAACGGCGGACCAGTTCGGCTTGTTTCGCGTCGTCTTCCGCGACTATGACGTTTGCGCACACGCGGTCGATCGTAGAGGAGCGTGCGACGCGCCCTCTTCCCGTGGAGCGGAGGCCGCGGCTCCGGCTACGGTCTCCGCACCCCTGGCCGGCGGGCCGGGGTGCGGAGTCCGCAGCGGGTCAGCAGACGCCGTCGCCCGGCTTGGGGTTGCCCAGGCCGAACAGCGGGCGCAGCTTGAGTCCGATCCAGGTGCCGGCCAGGGCGACCGCGCCCCAGAGCCAGCCGCTCAGGCTGCCCGAGGCCACCCCGGCCAGGTACGCGCCGATGTTGCAGCCTCCGGCCAGCCGGGCGCCGATGCCCATGAGTACCCCGCCGAGCACCGAGGCGACCGCCGTGCGCCAGGGGATCCCACGGTGCAGGGCCCACGTACCGCCGAGGGCGGCGGCCACCGCGGCGCCGATCATGATGCCGATGTCGGTGAGGCTGTTCTTGTCGGCCAGCACGGGGCCCGCGAGCATCTCCGCGTTGCCGGGCTGCCGCCACCAGGTCCAGTTCTCCGGGTGGCCGCCGAGGGCGCCCACCAGTTCCGAACCCCACAGGCTGAACGCGCTGGTGACACCCCAGGCCCCGCCGGACACCGCGAGCACTCCCGCTCCGAGGACGGCCAGTGCGAGGGCCCCGGCGGCCAGCGGCCAGGACCCCCGCAGGGCCCGGACGGCGGCGGTGCGCGCGGAGGGTACGGCGCCGAGGGGCGGCGGGTTGCGGCGGGCCTGGATCCGCCGGGTGACCACGACGACGAGCAGCAGCGCGGCGATCGTCACCGCCCACGAGCCGAACCAGCCGATGTGGTCGGACAGCACGACCGGCTCCCAGGCGGGAAGGTCCTTCCACAGGTCGAACTGCCAGGCGGCGAGGGTGGCCCCGGCGATGAACCCGCCGAGGGTCAGGAGTACGGAGGTCTGCCCCGCCCCGACGGCGAAGAGGGTGCCGGAGGCGCAGGCACCGCCGAGTTGCATCCCGACGGCGAAGAGCAGCGAGCCCACGACCAGACCGGCTCCGAGCGGCCCGGCGGACGGGGCCGGCGTCGAGCCGAACAGCCCGGTGCCCGTGCCGATCAGCAGGGCGAACAGGGTGGCCGTGGTGCCGAGCAGCAGCGTGTGCGCCCGCAGGCCGGCGCCGTTGCCGACCGCGATGAGCTGCCGCCAGGCCGAGGTGAAGCCGAACCGCGAGTGGAAGAGGGCGACGCCCAGACCGAGCCCCAGCAGGAGCAGGACGCCCGGCCGGGCGCCGTGCGTGGACCACACGTACGCGGTCAGGGCCACGGCGAGGAGCCCGGCCACCACGAGGGGTGTCCTGCGCACCGGGGGCAGGGGCGGCGCCTCCGGTCGCGGCACGGAGGTGCGGGAGGGGACGAACAGGGCGGCGGGCCGTGCGCGCGGCGGCGCGGCCGGCCCGGCAGGTGGCGCGGTGGTCACGAGAGGTCTCCGGGGTGGTGCTCGGCGGACGGCGGCGGGGAACGGTCGACGGCGCTGTGCGCACCGCGGACGCGGGTTCAGCCGCTACAGAGTCCGTCGTCGACGCACCACGCCGAGTGCGCGAACAGCGCGAGGCACAGGGACGCAACCGATGCAGACATGCGTACGAATATACGGACGGCGGTGCTCCGTATGCCTCGCCGTCTCGCCATGCGGAAGGCCCGGCCGGCTGCCCGGCGCCGGGCGGCGAGGTCCTCACGGGCGGCGACGCCGGCCCCGGCGCCCCGGCGATCCCCCTCGCCGCTCCGGCCGTGGGCCGCGACCGTGGACGCGGCCCCGGCACGGTGCCCTCGTACACCCCCGGCGGCCGTCCGACGGCCCCGCACCCGGCGGCCCCCGCGGGGATCGCGCCGGTCCGTTCCGCCGGAGGCTCTCCGCCGGGGTCCCGGGCACCGCCCGGGACCGGCGCGCGTGCGGGTGGTGCGGACGTGCGCCACCCGCACGGGGAACACCTCGCAGGTGCGCCCTCACCCCGTAGGCGTGAGGATGGCCGTGCCGCACGGGTGCGCGTCCCCGGCCGTCGCCCGTCCGGGTCCCGGTCGTCCGTCGGTGGTGCAGGACGGCCCGTCCGCCCGGCGGCGTACGCCGCCACCGCGGTCCCGCCCGTCGAGGAGGTCCATGTGTCCGGCTCATCAGTCCGTCCCCTGCACGGCCGTGTGGCCGTCGTGACCGGTGCGGCGCGCGGCGTCGGAGCGGCCGTGGCGCGGGAACTGGCGCGGCGGGGAGCCACGGTGGCTCTGCTGGGCCGTGAGGAGGCGACCCTCGCCCGGGTCAGGGACACCGTTCCCGGGGCGATGTGCTGGGAGGTCGATGTCACCGACGACGCCGGTATGACGCGGGTCGCCGGTGAGGTCCGCGACCGGATGGGTCCGGCATCCGTCGTGGTGGCGAACGCCGGACTGGCCGAGGGCGGCCCGTTCGGGGAGTCCGATCCCGTCACCTGGCGGCGCGTCGTCGAGGTGAACCTGGTGGGCAGCGCGATCAGCGCACGTGCCTTCCTGCCCCACCTCCGGGCGACGCGGGGTTACTTCCTCCAGGTCGCCTCACTGGCGTCCATCGGAGCGGCGCCGATGATGAGTGCCTACTGCGCCTCCAAGGCCGGGGTCGAGTCGTTCGCCCACTCCCTGCGGGCCGAACTGGCACACGAGCGGGTGGGGGTCGGCATCGCCTACCTGAACTGGACCGACACCGACATGGTCCGCGACGCGGACGAGCACCCCGTCCTGCGGGAGCTGCGGGCGCACATGCCGGCCCCGGCGCGGAAGGTGTACCCGGTGGAGACCGTGGCGGGGCGGCTGGTGCGTGCGGTCGAACGGCGCAGCGCGGCCGTGTACGCGCCCGGCTGGCTCCGCCTCACGCAGGTGGTGCGTGCCGCGATGCCGCCGGTGGTCACCGCGCTCTCGAAGCGGGAGATCCCCAGACTGCGCCGCGAGACCTCCTTCGAGGCGACGGGACTGCTGGGAGCCGGCGGCCGGGCGGACCTGGACGGCCGGGAAGCTCACCGGGAGCCCCGCACGCCGTGACCGGCCGCCGCCCGCCCACGGCACGCCCCGAGGCCGTGCGCCACAGGGCCGGTCAAGTGGTGTCGGCCGCGAACGCGCGTGGCTCCGGGAGCGGCGGGGGCACATGAGTGGCGTAACCCGTCCCCGCGTCCGCAGGAGCATCATGCCGCCTCAGGGTTCCACCCCGCGCTACACCGTTCCCGGTCTGAGCACCAAGGAGGGCGGGCGGATGATCGACTTGTTGCGCATGCGCCTGCACTCGCTCAACGACCTGGCGCTCACGCTGAAGCACATCCACTGGAACGTGACGGGCCCTCACTTCATCGCCGTGCACGAGATGCTCGACCCGCAGACCTCGGCGGTCCGGGACATGGCCGACGCCACCGCGGAACGCGTCTCGGCCCTGGGGGGCGTGCCGCACGGAACGGCGGGCGTGCTGGTCGCCGAGCGGACGTGGGACGACTACAGCGTGGGGAGGGCGGACGCCATCGCCCACCTCGGCGCGCTGGACCTCGTCTACACGGGCATCATCGAGGACCACCGGAAGGCCGCCGCCAAGGCTGCCTCCGTCGACCCGGTCACCGAGGACCTGCTCATCGAACACCTCCGTTCGCTGGAGCAGTTCCAGTGGTTCGTCCGAGCCCACCTGGAGAACAGCGCCGGGGCTCTCACCACCACGGAAGCCCGCAGCGAGAAGCAGGCCGCGGCGGCGGCAGGTACGCCGATCCCGGCGAGGCAGACGGCCAGCCCCCGGCGTACGGCCAAGAAGCCCGCGGCCTCGACCAAACGCGCCAGGTGACCCCCGGGCGCCCCTGACCTGCGGGTCGCGGGCTTAGCGGGGCCGGCGGCGCGGGGAACCTCCCGTACGACGGCGCCTTCCGCGAAGGGCGGTGCGCCCCGCGCTCCCGACGGAGCACCGGGCACACCGCTCACCCCGCGTTCACGTCCGCGGGAACGTCACGTCGCCGCTCACGCCTCGTCGTGGTCGTCGACGAAGCCGAGTCGCCGGTTCAGGGCGATGACCGCGTCGTTGGCGGGGTGGTGGACGGTCCGCAGCAGCTTCATGCCGTGGGCGCGCGCGTAGCGGATGCCCAGGACCTTCATGGCGAGCGCGATCCCGCGGCCCCGGTGGCTCGCGAGGACGCCGGTCATCTCGTTGAACGCGTGGCCCTCGGGCTGGAGCGAGGTCGACGCCATACCGACCCACGCCCCGCCGTCCAGAGCGAGAACGACGCCGGCCGGGTCGTAGGTGGGTGTGTCGACGCGCTGCGCCAGGTACTCCTCGAACGTGTAGAACCGGCCGCGCTCCGGGATGTCCGCCGCACAGGTCCTGTTCAGTTCGTAGAGCTGCCGCCGGTGCCCGTCGGTGTCGCCCAGGTCCGCCATGGTGGTGAAGTCGGTCCCGGCCTCCCGGCAGCTCAGGAGGCGGGGTTCGAACCGGGCGTCGTCGAACGCGTCCAGTTCGAGCTTGAGCCGAACCCACTCGATGGCCATGAGCACCTCCGTCGTCACCCGTTCAGAGCACAGCCACCGAGCCTACCGTTCGCCGGACCCGTTCCTCCCTGTGCCCGTGCCCCCACCGCGGTGGTGCGCGGCGGGGGCACGGACCGTGGGCCCGGAGCGGGTCAGCCCGTGTAGGGGGCGAAGACCCGGGTGAAGTCCCACGGTTGCTGGGAGACACCCGAGCAGGTGTCGGCTCCTCCGCCGGTGCAGGGCCGGTCGCGGTTGACCGACCAGAAGGTCAGCCGCGCCAGGTGGCGCTGCTGGGCGTAGGCCAGGATGGTGCGGAAGTCGGCCACGGTCACGGTCTCGCCGTTGTCGGTGATGCCGTTCATCGAGGAGATCCCGGTGTGGCGGTAGGCCTGGTCGTCGGAGTACCCGTAGGCGTTCTTGACCGCGGTCTTGAGGCCCTCGGCGGCGCGGACGGTGAGCTGACCCATGTTCTGGCCGGCGCCACCGAAGTTGAACGGCATGATGGTCCAGCTGTCCACGGTCAGCCCGGAGGCCGCCGCCTTGCCGATCAGGCTGCTGTCGGGGCCGTTCTGGCCCGTGCCGAAGGTGACGTACAGCTTGATGCCCGGGTTGTTGGCCCTGACGGTCTTCAGCGCGTCGACCGTGCGCTGCTGGACGGTGGGACTGTCGTACGCCGCGGCCTCGATGTCGATGTCGATGGCCTTGAGCCCGTAGGCGTTGATGACCTTCTGGTAGGCGGCGGCCAGCTCGCCCGCGCTGGAGCACGAGCTCTCCAGCTTGTTGCCGCTCCAGCCGCCGAAGGAGGGAATGACGTCGCCGCCGGCCGAGCGCACCGTGTTGACGGTCTGCTGGTCGACCCCGCCGGTGAGTGGCCGGCTGCCGTCCCACTGCGGGTTGCAGTAGCCGTTGCTGAGGACGAAGGCGAGGGTGAACCACTTGACGCCGGTCGCGTTCATCACGGTGGTGGGACTGGGCGGACTGCCCCAGCCGTTGTAGAGGTACGGGGCCACGGCCATGGCTCCCGGTGCCGGGGTCCCCCCGCCGGCGCCCGGCGCGTTCCACTTCTGGTTGGCGGCGCCGGTGCACGTCCAGATCTGCAACCGGGTCGCGTTCGCACTGCTCCCACCGCTCACATCAAGACACTTGTCCGCCTGCGGATTCACGATGTCCCGCGCTGCCGGCGTGGCCCACTGCTGCGCCGCCGAACCATTGCAGTCCCACAACTGCACCACGGTCCCGTCCGCCGTACCCCCCGACGCGACATCCAGGCACTTCCCCAACGCCCGGATCGTCCCGTCGACGCC
>NZ_JBHVQX010000006.1:101324-286544 GCF_042886395.1 Streptomyces sp. NPDC058008
ACGATGTCCCGCGCCGCCGGCGTGGCCCACTGCTGCGCCGCCGAACCGTTGCAGTCCCACAACTGCACCACGGTCCCGTCCGCCGTACCCCCCGACGCCACGTCCAGGCACTTCCCCAACGCCCGGATCGTCCCGTCGACGCCCACCGACCACCGCTGGGCCGCCGTACCGTTGCAGTCGTACAACTGCACCGCCGTACCGTTCGCCACCGCACCACCCGCCACATCCACACACTTCCCCGCCAGCCCCGTGATGGGGCCGCCGCCGCCCGGCTGTCCCGCGTCCGTGCTGACGCGGACGTAGTCGACGAGGAGTTGCTGCGGGAGAACCGTGCTTCCGTCGGGGTCGCCGGGCCAGTAGCCGCCGACCGCGAGGTTAAGGATCACGAAGAACGGCTTGTCGAAGACCCACTGCTTCCCGCCCAGGTCGGCGGGGGTCCGCCGCTGGTAGACGGTGCCGTCGACGGACCAGGTGATGGCGTTCGGGCTCCAGTCGACGGCGAAGGTGTGGAACGCGTCCGCGAACGCCTGCCCCCCGGGCAGGGTGTAGCCCGCGCCGATGCCTCCGCTGCCCGAGTACCCGGGACCGTGCAGGGTGCCGTGGACGGTGGACGGTTCGAAGCCCACGTTCTCCATGATGTCGATCTCACCCGAGGCGGGCCAGCCGACCTGGCCTATGTCATTGCCCAGCATCCAGAAGGCGGGCCAGATGCCCTGGCCGCGCGGGATCTTCATGCGGGCCTCGACACGGCCGTACGTGGTGGTGAACCTGCCCGCCGTGTTCAGCCGGGCGGAGGTGTACTCGCACCGCCCGTACCAGCACTGGTAGTTGCCCGGGTTCTCCTTGCGCGCGGTGATGACCAGGTGGCCCTGGCCGTCGAGGACGGCGTTGCGGTTTCCGGCGGTGTAGTACTGCCGCTCGTGGTTGTTGACGTTGTCGCCGGTCTCGATCTGCCACTTGCCGCCGTCGACGGCCGAGCCGGCCGCTCCGTCGAACTCGTCGGAGAACGTGACGGCGGCGGCCGCGGAGGCGGCCGTGGTGTGCGCGGCGGGCGGGGACGCCGGTACGGGCGCGCTCTGCGCCAGTCCGGTGGAGAGCGAGGCGAGGCCGAGCACCATGACGAGGGACAGCACCAGGCGCCGAGGCGAGCGCGGGGAACTCATGCCTTCTCCCTTCGGGGAGCGTGAAGGACTGGCGTGCGCATGACAGACTTACACGCACACCGGATCCGTGCGGGTCGGGCGGGGACCGCGTCGAACACCCCGTGCACCCCGCGCCGGCAGGGCGGGGGCGCGAGGCGGAAGCACTTAGTTCACTACGTGATTTAAGGAATGAACGCCCACCGTGTCAAGAGGTTGGTATAGACCGGGGCCGCCTTCACTCCTTGACGTCCGCACGGAGCGGACGACGCGGGAGCGGGGGACGCGGCGCCACGGATCAGCCCGGGGTACGACGACGGCCGGTCGCATCGTGGAGACTTGGAGCAATGACCGGCCGCCGCGGCCACCGGCGGGCGTCACGGCCGGCGCGCGGAAGGTACGAGGGGGCGCAGCGCCCCCGGGAGCACCGGACCGACGCCGACGAGGGGGACACGATCAACACCACCGAAACGGGCCGGCACGCGCTGGACCCCACCAGTGTGACGAACGCGAAGGAGACGCTCCTCGATCTCCTGGGGCGCGCAGGGGTGTTCCGGGGCGAGGCCGAGGAGCTGATCGCGCTCGTCGAGGCCGGCGCGGTCGCGGACGCGCACGACGAGATCGGCAAGGCGATGGGTGACGGGCCCGGCGGCGGCCCGTACGACGCCGGCCGGTACGACGGCGCCCGGGCCGTGAGCGACGAGCTCGCCCGTGTCGCCGAGCGGGCGCTGGAACGCGCCATCGGCCCTGCGGCGGCATCCGGCTCCGCGGACGCCGTCGCACAGGACCGCCACCCCGTGGGGAGGGTGGACGTGGAGCGCGCCAGGGTGGCCGTGACGCCGCTCTACCTCACGTTCAGCGACATCTCGGACCTCGACCCCGAGGTGTCCCAGGAGGTCCTCACCGCGGTGCTGGGGACGATGAGCGTCGTCGGACGGGTCGGCTACGCCGGGCAGCTGGCGCGGTTCACCGCGTCCCACCACGGGCGGCTGACCCGCCTGTACGCGCATTACGGGCCACGCGGCCACATCGCCGTCCACGGCCGCTACTCCCTCCTCCACTCCCCCACGAGCATCGCCGTGCTCGAACGCCTGATCGCCGCGCCGTCGGCGCTCCGGGCCGAGTGGGAGCACGCGGAGCTGCCGCCCGCGTGGCTGGAAGGACTCGCCTCCGCCTGGCACGACGAAGGCTGAGCCGGGTCGGCCCCGAGGGTGCCGACCGGCCACACCTACCAGGAATCAGCCACGTGCGCTCCGGCCACTTCCCGCTTCGGCGGGGGGTGTGCCACAGTCGGGATCCGCATCCGTCCGGCCCGGATTTACATCGATGTACATGGTTCGACCCCGCGTCACCGAAGCCGCCCGTGACCCGGGAGCACCTGTTCCGGAGCCTGATCCGCCAGGGGCGTGCCCGTCCGCCCCGATGCCGCCCGAACCCGCCGCGTGGCGTGCCCCGGCGCGCCACCACGTTCCGCCGTCCGAGAGGAACCCGCTGATGCGCACGCGCCGACCACGGCTCGATCCCCCCACCCCGTCAGGGAAGGGCCGGCCCGCCGGCACCCCCGCAGCCCGCCCGACGGCCGCCGTGCGGCGGCTCCTGCTCTGCGTCGCGGGGGCCCTGAGCCTCCTGCTGGCCCTGGCGGCGCCCGCCCCCGCCGCCCCGGCCCCCGGGCCCGGCCCCGCGACCACCGCGGCAGCGGCGACCGGCACCCCCCTGCGCGACGGTACGGGCCTGTATCCGCGTGCCGTCCGGCTGGCGCACAGCGGTTCCGCCAACGGCCGGGTGCTGGCGAGCGTCGTCACCTTCGACGGCAACAACGGCGTCGGAGCCATCCACGAGAGCACCGACGGGGGTACGACCTTCCGCGAGGTCGGCCGCGTCACCGACCCCGAGTCGGCCGGTGGCCAGGGGCTCTGCTGCTCGACCCTGTTCGAACTGCCGCGCCAGGTGGGCGCCCTGGCACCGGGCACGCTGCTGTGGGCCTCGTCGGCGGGCCAGGACGAGCAGAACCGGCGGATGGCTCTGCGCGTATGGCGCAGCAACGACGTGGGCCGGACCTGGTCCTACCTCTCCTCCTGTGCCACCGCGAGCGGGACCGGGGGTCTGTGGGAGCCGGAGTTCTCGGTGGCCGCCGACGGCGCGCTGGTCTGCCACTACGCCGACGAGACGGACCCGGCCCACAGCCAGAAGCTGGTGGCGTCCCGCAGCTACGACGGCGTCACCTGGCAGGGGCGCCACGACACCGTGGCCAGCGGCTGGACGCCGGACAGGCCGGGCATGCCCGTGGTGCGCAAGCTGCCGAACGGCACGTACTTCATGAGCTACGAGATCTGCAACCCCGGCGGCCAGTACCAGTGCGTGGTGCACTTCCGTACGTCGGCGGACGGATGGGACTGGGGCAGCCCGACCGCACTGGGCACCCGTCCGGAGACGGTCGACGGCAAGTACTTCCGGGCCGCCCCGACCATCGCGTGGTCCCCGTCACCCGGCGGCGGCCCGAACGGCCGGATCCTGCTGGTGGGCCAGCGGCTGCTCAACCGGGACGGCACGCCCGCGGCGGACAGCGGCCGCACGGTCCTCGTCAACACGGAGAACGGGAGCGGTCCGTGGTTCGAGATCGACTCACCGGTGCGCGTCACCGATCCGGCGGTGAACTACTGCCAGAACTACAGCTCTCCGCTGCTTCCTTCGGCCGACGGGACGCGGTTGCTGCAGATCGCCACCGACTGGGACGGGTCCGTGTGCCGCCCCTACTTCGCCACGGGCTCCGCGACCGGAAGCGGTGACGCGGCCGGGGTGGTGGACGGGGCGCTCTACCGGCTGCGGAACGCCGGCAGCGGGCACTGCCTCGACGTGGCGGGCGACTCCCGCGCCGCGGGCGGCAACATCCAGCAGTGGACCTGCAACGGGCTGGCACCGCAGGACTGGACGGTGCGCGCCCGGGGCGACGGCCGGTTCACCCTCACGGGCCGCAACAGCGGGTACTGCGCGGATGTGGAGAACGGCTCCGCCACGCCCGGTGCGAACGTCCGGCAGTGGTACTGCAACGCCCAGCCGGCCCAGGACTGGCGCCTGCAGAGCGTCGGCCGCGGCTACTTCCGGCTCGTCTCCGCCTCCAGCGGCCAGTGCCTCGACGTGGCGGAGGGCTCCCGCACCGCGGGCGCCAACGTCCAGCAGTGGACCTGCAACGGTCTCCAGCCGCAGATCTGGCAGCTCCGGCGGGCCTGAGGGCCCTTCGGAGCGGGTGGCGGCCCCCTCGTCCTTCCGGGGAGGCCGCCACCCGCTCGCCGCCGCGCTAGCCGGGGAACTCCGTCGCCGTCGGACGGCGTGACGCGGCCGTCGCCCCGTCGATGCCGTCCAGCGGCCTCAGCCGGTAGGTGTAGGAGTAGTCCCGGTCGGCGAACAGCTTGAACTCGTCGTGCGTGTGCGCGCCCCAGCTGTCGTCACCGCCCACTCCCATCTGCCGGTGGTTCAGCCGCAGCACGACCTCCTTCCGCGGGGTCAGCTGGTAGTCGTGGCGGACGCCCCGCGAGAGGTCCTCCGGGGTGAAGTGCGAGGCGTTGAACTCCATCAGCGGCTCGGCCGAGGCGAGCAGCCCCCTGCCCCTGCCGTCCGTCAGCGCCACCCATCGCACACCCGTCCTGTTGCCGTTCTCCTGGGGGCGGACATAGGGCGTCCACTGCGCGGAGACGGTGCCGGAGTACAGCCCGACGTCGGTGCCGTTGTCACGGTCCCAGTGGTTCTCCTCCGGACCGCGGCCGTAGTAGTGCAGGTGTTCCAGACGGCCCGGCAGGAGGAGCAGCGAACCGACCTCCGGGATGTAGGGCAGGCCGGACGCACCCGGGTGCAGGGTGTGGTCGACCTTGATCTCGGCGTTGCCGAAGACCGTGTAGGTGGTGGTGTAGGCCGACTCCGTCGTGGTGGGCAGGGTGCCGCTGACGGTGATCTCGACGGCCCGGTCGCCCAGCTCGCGCACCGTGACTCCCGTGACCTTCCGGTCGCTGCCCGCGAAGCGCCAGGTGCCGTTCCGGCCGGGCTGGCCGTTGCCGATGTCGTTGTCGGTGGGGGCCCGCCAGAAGTTCGGCGCGGGGCCCGAGGCGATCAGCTGGTCGCCTCCCGCCTCGTAGGAGGTGATCAGGCCGCTGGACTTGTCGAGAACGACGGAGAAACCCTCGCCGGTCACCGTCACCGAGCCGTCGCCGTCGCGGTGGCGGAGCGCGGGTACGGAACCGAGCGGCCGGGGCGTCACGGCGGGGCCGCCGGTGTCGAGGGCGAGCTGCCGGCCGGCCACCTCGAACCCGGCCTCGGCCCACTTCGTGGCCTGCCTGGTCGTGAACGACAGCCGCAGGAAGTACTCCGTGCCCGGCCGGGGTGCGTCGGGCAGGCTGAAGGGGACGGTGAGCGTCCTGCTGGAGAGCGGGGCGATGTCGAGCTGGGCGCGGGTCAGCTTCCCGCGCTGCACCGTCCTCCCGTCGGCGACGACGGTCCAGCTGCCGTCGAACTCACGGAGGTTGGTGAAGAGGTACTCGTTGGTGACGGTGACGCGCCCGGAGGCCGCGCCGCCGTCGGCACTGACGCCGATCGCCTGGAGGACCCGTTTGATCTCCGCGGCCTTTCCGGTGTGGGCCCGGTCGGCGGTGACGATCCCGTCGGCACTGAAACAGCCGTCGTTCGGGTTGTCGCCGAAGTCACCGCCGTACGCCCGGAACGTCCGCTCCGGGGGCCGGACCTCCTCGAAGCCGACGGTGGCGGCGTCGAACCAGAGGCGTACGCCGTCGTCGCCGGGTCCACGGGAGCGGGAGGCGAGCTCGGCCGCGGTCAGGGCCCTGGCGTAGACACGGGCACGCCGGACGGTGCCGCTGAACTCGCGGGTCCCGTTGTCCGCGTCGGTCGCCAGGGAGACGGGCGCGTTGTTGCTGTCCGGGCGCCGGGGGGCGGCCTCGGTGGCCTTGACCTCACCGTCGACATGGAGGGTGAGCGTGGCCGCCGACGCGTCGTAGACGCCCGCGATGTGGTGCTCGCCACCGGTCCAGTCCGGCGGCAGTGACCAGCTCGCGGTGGTCCAGCGCCCGCCCGAGTGGATGAAGAACTCCAGGCGGCCGTCCGTCTGCTTCAGGGCGTACTGGGTGTCCCCCTTGGCCACGATCGGCTGGTGACGGCCGGTCACCTTCTGCGTGACCCATGCCTCCAGGGTCAGTGAACCGGTGATGTCGAGCCCCGCGTCGCGCGTGAAGACCGTGCCGCCGCTGACGCCCTCGTCCCGGTCGAAGGTGCCGCTGGGGGCGAGGATCTCGCCGCTGACCGCGCCCGGTCCGGTTTCGGTGAACAGTTTGCGCGTCGGCGTCGGCCAGGTGAGGGCCTGGTCGGCGAAGTCCCAGATCCAGCCGCCCTGGAGGACGTCGTACCTGCGGATGATGTCCCAGTACTTCTTGAAGTTGCCGCTGGAGTTACCCATCGCGTGGGAGTACTCGATCAGGACGAACGGGCGTGTGTCGGCGGTGTCCTTGGCACGCTGCTCGACCTGGGCGGGCCTGGTGTACATCTCCGAGCGGATGTCGCTGATGCCGGGGCGGTCGTCGCCCTCGTACTGGATGACCCGAGTGGGGTCGTAGGCGCGGATCCAGTCGTGCATGGCGACGAACGAGGATCCGGTGCCCGCCTCGTTGCCGAGGGACCAGATGACGGCCGAGGCGTGGTTCTTGTCGCGGTGGACCATGTTCCTGGCGCGGAACAGACAGGCCTCGGTCCAGTCGGCGCGGTCGCCGGGATAGCTGTCCCGGATGCCGTGGGTCTCCAGGTTGGTCTCGTCCACCAGGTACAGGCCGTACTCGTCCGCGAGTTCGAGCCAGAGCGGGTTGTTGGGGTAGTGGGAGGTGCGGACCGTGTTCATGTTCAGCCGCTTGACGACCTCGATGTCCTTGACCATGTCGGCGCGGGTCAGGGACATCCCCCGCTCCGGGTGCATCTCGTGCCGGTTGGTGCCGCGCAGCGAGACGGGCTTGCCGTTGATGCGCATCAGACCGTCCGTGAGGGCGAACTCACGCAGGCCCACCCGGTGCGACAGCGTCTCGGTCACCCTGCCCGCGGGATCGCGCAGCCGCAGTACGGCGGTGTAGAGGTACGGGTGCTCGGCGGACCACAGGCGCGGCTTCGGCACGGCTCTTTCGGCCCGTACGGTCACGTCGTTCCCGGCCGGGGCGGAGCCGAGGTCGGCTGACTGCCGAAGCGGGCGGGACCAGACGGGGTGCCCGTCGGCGTCGTAGAGCTGGGCCTCGACGGTGTACGTCCCCTTCGCGGTGGCGTCGTAGGCGCGCACGGAGGCGGTGACGGACAGTCCGGCCGTCGTGTGGCCGTCGCCGAGCGGGGTGTCGAGCTTGAAGTCCCGCAGGTGGACGGCGGGGGTGGAGAAGAGGTGGACCGAGCGGAAGATCCCGCTCAGCCGGATCATGTCCTGGTCCTCCATCCAGTCGCCGTCGGAGAAGCGGTAGACCTCCACGGCGATCTGGTTGCGGCCCCGCCGGAGGTGCGCGGTGATGTCGTACTCGGCGGAGGTGTAGCTGTCCTCGCGGTAGCCCACCGGCTTGCCGTTGATCCACACGTAGTGCGCCGACTTCACGCCCTCGAAGTGCAGGAACACCCTGCGTCCGGCCCAGCCGCCCGGGACGGTGAACGTACGGCGGTACTGGCCCACGGGGTTGTAGCGGGTGGGCGCGAACGGGGGCTGCGCCTCCTCCCCCAGGCCGTTGGCCCCGGCCCAGGGATAGGTGATGTTGGAGTAGATCGGGAAGTCGTAGCCGTGCAGCTGCCAGCAGGACGGCACGGGGATGGTGTCCCAGGAGCGGTCGTCGAGGTCGGTCCGGTGGAAGTCGGGGTCGCGGTCGTCGGGACGGTCGGCGTAGGCGAACTTCCACGCCCCGTCGAGGTCGAGCCGCCACGGGGACCGTGTCCGGTCGCAGGCCAGGGCCTGGCGGAGGTCCGCGTACGGCATGAGCGTGGTGTGGGGCGCCTCCGAGCCGACGTCGAAGACCGCGATGTTGTTGTTCCACTCCGGGTAGCCGTTGGCGGGCGGCCCTCCGGCAGCGGGTGCGGAGCCGGCGTGTGCGGAGGCGCCCCCGGACATGGCTGCCGGAAGGGCGGAGAGGGCGAGCGCGCCGAATCCGGCGGCTCCGCCCTCCAGAAGCCGGCGACGGCTGACGTTCAGGTGCGGGCGGCCCGGCTGGTGGGGGGAGGACGAGTGCTGCATGGCAGTGGACCCCTAGGGATGGCCGTACTGCGCGCGGCGGTGCGGCGCACAGCACGTGGGCGTGTCGTCGTGTTCCGTTCGATGCCGTCGGTATCCCGGCCGGAGGCTCACGGCCCGGACCTGCCGCGGTGGCCGCCTCCCCGGCCGGCTCGGCCCTGTTCGCGGCTGTCACGCCCTGCGCTGTCGGTCCTCATGTCGATGCGGCTCCTCGCGGGGGAAGTTGCCTCTTCGTCACGTTCGGGATTTCGTCACACGTCCGAAATCCTGCCGAGACCGTAGTGACGCGTGGTGAGGGGTGTCAACGGTCGCGCAGGACAGGTGTGTCCCGAGGGAGCCGCGGGCGTCTCCGCGCGGACGGGGGCGTCTCCGGTGCCCGGCGCGGTCAGGGGGCGGGACCGGCGCCCGGCGCGGACGGGGGGCGGGGCCAGCGCCCGGCGCGGACAGAGGGCGGGGCCAGCGCCCGGCGCGGACAGAGGGCGGGACCGGCGCCCGGCGCGGACGGGGGGCGGGACCGGCGCTGGCTGCGGCGAAGGCGACCCGCACGGTGTTCGGCGTATCGGCGCCGGCTGCCGGGGGCACGGACGCGGCAGGGGTGGGCGGCGCTGTCGGGCCGGGAGCCGGCCTCGGTGAGCGGGCCCGGCGGCGCGGAGCGGGCGGTCACCGCTCCGACGCCTCCCGGCCGGGGCGGCGGGGCGGCCGGTGCGGGACAGTGCGGCCGGGGCGGCCAGTGCGGCCGGGGGACGGTCGCGTGCAGGCGCTCACCCCGTCCGGCCACCGGTCCCGTGGCCCGACGGAGCCCCTGGCAGCTGGTCCGGCAGGTCTCCGAGGATCCGCTCCCACAGCAGCGCGTCCCGCCAGCCGCCGTCGAGGAGGATCGTGGAGTGCGCGACGCCGTAGGGGCTGAACCCGTTGCGGCGCAGTACCCGTTGCGAGGGCAGGTTCTCCAGGTCGGTCGACGCCTCGGCGCGGTGCAGCCCGAGTTCGCCGGCCATCACCCCGAGCACGAGACCGAGGGCGCGCCCGGCGTGCCCCCGGTTCTGGGCGACGGCGGCGATCCAGTATCCGACGGAGCCGCGGCGCAGGTGCGGCTGCCGCAGGATTCCTCCGACGGTGACCTGCCCGATCACCTGGCCGTCGGCGAGCACCACGCCCGGCCAGACCGTTCCGGCCCGGTATCCGGCCAGCAGGCCGTCGATCCGTTCGGCCTGGCCCTCCGGGGTGAAGAAGCCGTCCGGCTGGGCCGGTTCCCACGGCCGGAAGGCCTCGATGTCCCGCGCCCGGTGCCCGGCTATCGCCGCGGCGTCGGCGGGCTCGATCAGTCGGATCCTGGTGCTGCTGCGCATGGGCCGGTCCTCGTCGCGGTGCGTCACATGGGCGGCCACCCTATGCGAGCACCACCGGGGCCGGAGCGGGGCCGGGCGGCCGGAGGCCCGGTCCCGGTCCGGGGCCGTGCACGAGCGCGTCGTCCGCCCACGCGCGAAGGCCCCGCGCACGGCCAGGTGGCCGTGCGCGGGGCCCGGAGGACGGGCGGGCTCAGATCGTCGCGGCGTCGATCACGAACCGGTACCGCACGTCGCTGTTCAGCACGCGCTCGTACGCCTCGTTGATCTCGGACGCGCCGATCAGTTCGATCTCGGCGCCGAATCCGTGCTCGGCGCAGAAGTCCAGCATGTCCTGGGTCTCCCGGATTCCGCCGATGCCGGAACCCGAGAGGGACTTGCGGCCGCCGATCAGCGAGAAGAGGTTGAGGGAGACGGGCTCCTCCGGTGCGCCGACGTTCACCAGGGCGCCGTCCGTCCTGAGGAGGGCGAGGTAGGCACCGAAGTCCAGGGGCGCGGACACGGTGGACAGGATGATGTCGAACGTACCGCGCAGCTCCTCGAAGGTCTTCGGGTCGCTGGTGGCGTAGTAGTGGTCGGCGCCGAGCTTCAGGCCGTCGTCCTTCTTGCGCAGGGACTGCGAGAGGACGGTCACCTCCGCACCGAGCGCGTGGGCGATCTTGACGCCCATGTGTCCGAGGCCGCCCATGCCGAGGACGGCGACCTTCTTGCCGGGACCGGCGTTCCAGTGCTTCAGCGGGGAGTACGTGGTGATGCCCGCGCACAGCAGCGGCGCGGCCTCGTCCAGCGACAGGCCGTCGGGGATGCGGAGGGTGTAGTTCTCGTCCACGACGATGTGCGTGGAGTAGCCGCCGTAGGTGGGGTCGCCGTTCCGGTCCAGGGCGTTGTAGGTGCCCGTGTTCCCCTCGGCGCAGTACTGCTCCAGACCGGCCTCGCAGTTCTCGCACGCGCGGCAGGAGTCGACCATGCAGCCGACGCCCACGCGGTCGCCCACGGCGAACCTGGTCACGCCGGAGCCGGTTTCGGCGACGACGCCCGCGATCTCGTGGCCGGGCACCATCGGGAAGATGCCCTCGCCCCAGCCGTCGCGGGCCTGGTGGATGTCGGAGTGGCAGATACCGGCGAACTTGACGTCGATCAGCACGTCGAACTCGCCGACCGCGCGGCGCTCGATGGTGGTGCGCTCCAGCGGAGCCTTGGCGGAAGGAGCGGCGTACGCAGCGACAGTGGTCATGTGGGAATGCTCCTAAGCGGTGGTCCTGCAGCCCGGTGGCTTTCGGTCCGGGCACGCCGTCCAGCCTGCTCCACTTCCGGGCGTCCACCCAGCCCACGGTTGTGCCTACGTCCAGTGGTCCTACTACTGGCGGGGTCAGGATGGTGTGCGTACGACCGTGGATACTGGACATATGGAGGAACAGTCTGTGACCGGGCGACGCCCCGTCGGTGGCCCCGGTCCCGCCGGTGGCCAGGGGCACGCCCTCGACCGTCGCGCCGAGCTCGGCGAGTTCCTGCGCAGCAGGCGTGCGCGGCTGAAGCCCGAGGACGTGGGGCTGCCCGACTTCGGGCGGCACCGCCGGGTCCCGGGGCTGCGGCGTGAGGAGCTGGCCCAGCTGGCCGGTGTGTCCGTGGCGTACTACACACGCCTTGAGCAGGGCAACGGACAGAACGTCTCCGGGGAGGTGCTGGGCGCCATCGCGTCCGCGCTGAGGCTGACGGACGCGGAGCACGCGCACCTCACCCATCTCGCGAAGCCCAAGCGGCACAAGAAGAAGCCGTCGGCGCGCCAGCAGCGGGTGCGGGGCGCCCTGTGCCAGCTGCTCGACACCATGGACGGCGTTCCCGCGTACGTCGTGGGACGGCGCTCCGAGATCCTCTCCTGGAACCCGATGGCCGCGGCGGTCTTCGGCGACTGGTCGCGGCTGCCGCCTCCCGAGCGGAACTGGGCGCGGCTGGTGTTCCTGGTCCCGGAGTACCAGGAGCTGTTCGTGGAGTGGGACCAGAAGGCCTCGGACATCGTCAGTTATCTGCGGATGGACGCGGGATGCCATCCGGACGACCCCCGCCTCTCCGCGCTCATCGGTGAACTGTCCGTGAAGAGCGAGGAGTTCCGGCGGCTGTGGGCCAGGCACGACGTCAAGGAGAAGAGCCACGGCGTCAAGCGGCTGCACCATCCGCTGGTGGGTGAACTCTCGTTGTCCTTCGAGACGTTCGCCCTGCCCGACGACGCGGAGCAGTCGGTGGTCGCCTATCACGCGGAGCCGGGCTCCGCGTCCGCCGAGGCGCTCCGGCTGCTCGCGAGCTGGGGGACGGACGCCACCCGGGCGGGCGTGTCCGCACCGGGACGGCAGTAGCCGGGGCAGGATTCCCGCGTCCCGGCGGACAGCCGGCGACGGCGGGTTCCGCCCGTTCGGCGGGGCGTCGCGCCGCTGACGGCGAGGTCGTCCCGGGCAGGTGCGGAGGCGCCCGGAGGCGGCCCGGCACCGGGGCGGGGGCCGCGGGCCCGGGTGTGATCCACCGGCTGTCCGGTCAGCCGGGTACGGCCCCGGACCAGCCTGTACGCTGCGGGGATGCAGTCGTCCGCCTCCTCCTCCCCCACGCGGTCCGGCCGGACCGCGGCCCCCGCCCAGCGCGGTCTCCTGACGGAACGGATCGCGCGGGAACTCGAGCACGACATCCGTTCCGGCGAGATTCCCGTCGGGGCGAAGCTCCCCTCGGAGCGCGAGCTCGCGACGCAGTTCGGCGCCAGCAGGAACGTCGTGCGCGAGGTGCTGCGGCGCCTGGAGGCCCAGCATCTGATCGAGGTCGCACCGGGCCGCGGTTCGTTCGTGCGCGAGCAGACCTCGGGGCAGGCCAGGGGGTACGACGCGCTGTACCGCGCCGGCCGGCCCACCGTCAGACAGCTGATCGAGGCCCGGCTGCCGCTGGAGGTCGAGACCGTGCGTCTGGCGACCGAGCACGCGACGGACGAGGACATCGAGGCGCTGAGGACCGCGCGCGACACCCTGGAGTCGGCGAGCGACGTGGTCGTCAAGGCCCGCGCGGACATGGCCTTCCACGACGCCATCGCGGTGGCGAGCGGGAATCCCGTGCTGCGGATCATGCTCTCGTCGATCAGCGGGATGATGTTCGAGATGATGCTGCGCTCCAACTCCGACCCCTCGATCGGGGAGCCGGGTGTGCCGCACCACCCCGAGATCTTCGAGGCGATCGAGGCGCGCGACGCGGAGCTGGCCTGTGAACGGATGCGGGAGCACCTGATGCTCGGTCTGCGCACCTACGGGAAGGATCTCGACGTCCAGGTGGACATCATGGCGCGCAACCACATCGAGGCGCTGCTCGACGAGACCGGAAACCCCTACGGCGCCGGCCGGACGGGCGAGTAACGCCCCGAAGGGCCCTGACCTCCCTCTTCCCGTCCCGCACGGGCCGGGAAGGCCCCGTTCGATCCGGTGCGTCGAAGGGGTACCGGGTACGGCTCCCCCCTGCTAACGTCCCTGTGGTCCGACTGGTCCTACCAGTTGGACCGGCAGGGACGAGAGCTTTCCGGGGGCGGCACGCCCCCGGGTGAGCACGACGCACCACAGCGCAGAAAGACGAGGACAACGATGTCCACGAGCAGCCAGCTCATCAGCCGGCGCTCCTTCGGCAGGCTGGCGGCAGGGGTCGCCGGAGCTGCCGGGATGGGGGCACTCGGCGCGTGTACGACCAGGGGTGGACGGCCCTCCGCCGACACCCCGCTGCGGATCATGGCCATCAACCACGTGTGGTCGCAGGCGATCCGGCGCCGGACGAAGGAGTTCGAGGAGCGGGTGGGGCGGCGGGTCTCCATGACCCTGCTCACCGCGGACCAGCTGGCGAGCAGCTACAACGTGAAGCTCAACGCCTCGGGCACGGACGTGGACGTCATGATGGTCCGCGCCCTCCAGGAGCAGTTGCTCTTCGCGCACAACGGCTGGCTGGCCGACCTGAGCGACCGCGTCACGCAGGACACGGACTTCGCCTGGCCCGACTTCCAGAAGGCCCCGCGTGAGGCCTCCCTGTCGGGCGGCAAGGTGCTGAGCGTCCCCGTGGTGACCGAACGCCCCGCCCTGTACTACCGCAAGGACCTGGTGGAGGACCTCGGCGGACCGCCGCCCACCCTGGAGGGGCTGATGTCGGCCGCGCAGGAGCTCACCGACAGGAAGAAGGGGTTCTTCGGCTTCGTCGGGCGGGGCCAGCGCAGCGGCGCCGTGTCCCAGTGGTCGAGTTTCCTGTACTCGCACGGCGGCGACTTCGTCGTGCGCGGGAAGTCGGGCATCGGCACACCCGAGGCTCTCGCCGCGTACGAGTACTACGGCAGGCTGCTGTCGAGGACGGGCCCGCCCGGCGCCACCAACATGAGCCTCGAACAGGCCATGCCGATCTTCGCGCAGGGCAAGGCCGCCTTCTACATCGACGCCGACGCGATCTACAGCAGTTTCCTGGACCCGAAGGTGTCGACCGTGCGCGACAGCGTCGGCTTCGCCCCCTTCCCGGCCGGGCCGGCCGGCGCCCGTCCCCACAACATCCCGTCCTGGAGTCTCGGCATCAGCGAGTTCAGCCTGCTGCGCGACGACGCCTGGGAGTTCATCCGGTGGGCCGCCGGCGCCGAGATGACGGCGGCCCTCCAGAAGGAGGGCATACCCGGCGCCCGCGCCTCGGTGTGGTCCGACCCCGCGTCACTGGCCTCCTTCCCGCCGGATCTCGCCGAGGCCATGCGGCTCAACGCGGAGCGGGGCCTGGGGTACGACAGGCCCCGCGTCCTCCAGGTCGGCCGGGCCCGGGACATCGTGGGACGGCCGCTGGTCGCGGGCATCCTCGGCAACGACGTGCGGCCGGTGGCCCGTGACGCCGACGCGGAGTTCGCCGATTTCCTCGTCCGCGACAACCGCCACAAGGAGTCCTGATGTCCACCACCGAGGTCTCCCCCGCGCGCGCCGGCACCGGCCCGGCCCCCGCACGCCGTCCCCGTACCTTCGAACAGGCCAACCGGCGGCTGAAGTGGACGATGCTCGCCCCGGCGCTGCTGTTCGTCGGCCTGATGATCGTCTTCCCGCTGGTCTACACGGTCCACCTCAGCCTGACCGACGCCTTCGGCGCGGTGAACGCGGGCAAGGAGCACGTCGGGCTGCGGAACTTCACCGACGCCCTCGGTGACACCCGCCGGTTCTGGCCCGCCGCGCGGCGCACGCTGGTCTTCACGGTCGGGGCGGTCGTGCTGGAGACCGCGCTCGGTCTGGCCCTGGCGATGCTGATGCGCAAGCCGTTCAGGGGCATGCGCTGGGTGCGTACGGTCCTGATCATCCCGCTCCTCACCACACCGGTCGCGATCGGCATCCTCTGGCTGCTGATCCTCGACCCGACCAACGGCATAGCCAACCACCTCCTCGCCGGGGTCGGGCTGCCCCGCCAGGAGTTCCTCGGCTCCGTCAGCCAGTCGCTGCCGACCCTCATGCTCATCGACGTCTGGCAGTGGACGCCCATGATGACCCTGCTGCTGCTCGCCGGGCTGACCACACTGCCCGAGGAGCCCGAGGAGGCCGCCCGCGTCGACGGGGCGAACGGCTGGCAGCGCTTCCGCCACGTCGTGCTGCCCATGCTCGGACCGGCGCTGGCCACAGCCCTGGTGCTGCGCGCCGTGGACGCCCTGAAGACCTTCGACATCCTGTACGCCACCAAGGGCGCGGGCGGTGGCTCGGACTTCGAGGTGGAGACCCTGAACGTCTACGCCTACGGGCTCACCTTCGACTACCAGGAGTACGGCCTGGCCGCCGCCGTCCTGGTCCTGTTCACGCTCTTCATCATCGGTGTCGTGGTGCTGCTGCGCCGCCGGGGCGGAAGGAAGACCGCATGACTGCCACCGTCACCCCCGCACCCGTCCCGGCGCACCTGCGCCGGCGTGCGGTCCGCTCCTGGCTGCGCGGCGCCGCCATCGCCGTCGTGACACTCGTCTTCGCGCTGCCGCTGGTGTGGATGTTCGCCGCCGCGTTCAAGACCAACGTCCAGGTGACGGATCCGTCCGTGGGCCTGTGGTTCAGCCCCACCCTGGACAACTTCCGGAGCATCGTGGAGGCCGGGCAGATCCTGCGGTCCATGGGGAACTCGCTGCTGGTCGGCGTGGTCTCCACCGTGCTGTCCGCGGTCATCGCGGTGCCCGCGGCCTGGGCGGTCGGACGCTTCGGCATGCACCGCACCGGATCACTGATCCTGGTCGCCCGCATCGTGCCGGCGATCTCGCTGCTGGTCCCCTGGTACTACCTGTTCGCGCAGCTGGGCCTCGTCGGCTCCTACACCGTGCTGATCCTCAGTCAGATGTTCGTCTCGGTCCCCCTCATCATGTGGATCATGATCAGCTTCTTCGCCGGCCTGCCCGTCGAGCTGGAGGAGGCCGCGCGCACGGACGGGCTGAGCGCCTTCGGAGCCTTCCGCCGCATCGCCCTGCCCCTCGCCGCACCCGGCACGGCGACCGCCTCGCTGCTCGCCTTCGTCTTCAGCTGGAACAACTTCATGTTCGCGCTGATCTTCGCCGACGACCGCACCCAGACCGTGCCGGTCACCCTCTTCAACTTCATCTCGTACGCGAGCACCGACTGGGGCGGCCTGATGGCCGCCGCGACGCTCATCACCGTCCCGGTCGTCCTGGCCGCCGTCCTCGGACAGAAGTACCTGGTCGCCGGGCTGACCTCCGGCGCCACCAAGGGCTGAACGGCCCTCTCCCCCGCATCCGGAAGAAAGAACCCCCATGAAAATTGTCGACGCGAAGGTCCTCGTCACCAGCCCCGGCCGCAACTTCGTCACCCTCAGGCTGACGACCGACGAAGGACTCACCGGCCTCGGCGACGCCACGCTGAACGGGCGGGAACTCGCCGTGGTCAGCTACCTGGAGGACCATGTGGCGCCCCTCCTCACGGGCCTCGACCCGCACCGCGTCGAGGACACCTGGCAGTCCTTGTACCGGGGTGCCTACTGGCGGCGCGGGCCGGTGACGATGGCCGCCATCGCCGCGGTGGACGTCGCCCTGTGGGACATCAAGGCGAAGGCCGCGGGCCTTCCCCTCTACCAGCTTCTCGGCGGCGCGAGCCGGGACCGCGTGGGAACGTACGGCCACGCCAACGGCCGTGACATCCCCGAACTCCTCGACTCGGTCCGCGCCCGCCTGGCCGAGGGCTACCCCGCGGTGCGCGTGCAGTCCGGCATTCCGGGTCTCAAGGCGGTGTACGGCGTCTCCAGCACGAACGCCGACGGCTCCCCCGTGCTGCACCAGCAGGCCCGGCCGCTGGTCGAGGACTGGGACACGGACGCCTACCTGCGCCACATGCCGGACGTACTGGAGGCGGTACGCGCGGAGTTCGGCCCCGAGCTGCCCCTCCTGCACGACGCGCACCACCGGCTCACCCCCGTCCAGGCGGCCCGGCTCGGCAAGGACCTGGAGCCGTACCACCTGTTCTGGCTGGAGGACTGCACGCCCGCGGAGAACCAGGAGGCGCTGCGCATCGTCCGCCGCCACACCACCACGCCGCTGGCCGTCGGCGAGGTCTTCAACACGGTGTACGACTACCAGACCCTGATCACCGAGCAGTTGATCGACTACGTCCGGTCCGCCGTCACCCACTTCGGCGGCGTCACCCCGCTGCGCAAGCTCTTCGACTTCGCCGCCCAGTACCAGATCAAGAGCGCGATACACGGGCCGGAGGACATCTCCCCCGTCGGTATGGCGGCCGCCGTCCATCTCGACCTCGCCGTGCACAACTTCGGTATCCAGGAGTACTCGGGCCACACCGCGCTCACCGAGGAGGTGTTCCCCCACGCCTACACCTTCCGGGACGGCCACCTGCACCCGGGCGAGGCTCCGGGCATCGGGGTGGAGCTGGACGAGGGACTGGCGGCCGCCCATCCCTACGAGGCGGCGTACCTGCCGGTCAACCGGCTGCACGACGGGTCGGTCCACGACTGGTGACCTCCCGGCCCGTGTTCCGGGACCCGGCGTCTCCCCGCCGACGGGCCCGGAGCACGGGCGGACGGCCCCGGGGGCGCACCGCCGGCCGGGAAGCGGAACGCGATGCGGTTCGACGCGCGTGAGCCGTGCGTCCAGGACCTCGGCCCTCCTGTACGTGCGGTGCGTGCAGGGCGGCTGTCGGCGCGGCCGGTCGGTCGGCGGGCCCGGATCGAGCAGGCGTGGCAGCGGTGGTGTCCCGCGGGATGTGGCCGTACGCGGACACCAGGACGTCGGGGACGCGGTCCGCACACCGCTCCTCGTGTGCACGGCACGCCCCTGTTCCGTGCACGACGCCGAAGCGGAGCCCACCGGACTACACCCGCGCGAACCCGCTCCCGGCTCGGGCCCGTCGTGGTCACCGAAGACGCCCACGGCTCGCCTCGCCCGGGCATCGGCCGGTTCGGGCGTCGCCAGGCCCGCCCGGTCCCCGCGCGGACGATCGCATCGCCCCCGTCACGCCCCGCCCGGATCGATGCCGGCAGCCGCCGGGCCGCCGGTAGGCGCCATGGACAAGGCGCGCGCTCCCCGCTAGCTTCTCCGATGGTTCGACAACGATGTCACGACGCCTCTCCCAAGGAGCAGTGATCGCCGATGGTGTCCCGGAGAACCCTTCTTCAGGCAGGCGGAGCAGCTCTCGCGGCCGGTGGGCCGGGAGTCCTCCTGCCCGGCCGGGCGGACGCGGCCGGGCACGGTGCCGCGTCCCGGCAGCTGCCGTCCTTCGGCCGCCCCACCCGGCTCGACGTCGCCGACGTCAGCTCCCTCCACGGCGACGACCAGTTGCTGCTGACGACGCTCCAGGGGGTCGTCAACCGCCGCCGCCCCCGCCTCTACTTCACCTTCGACCCGAGCGGCGCCGACCTCAGGTGGCTGCCCGGCACCGGCGCCTCGGTCACGCTCCACGACCATGCGCTGGACCTCGTCGGCCGCTACCGCGGCGAGACCCGGGGCGCGGTCCTGCACGATCCCGCCGTCCCGGACTCGGTGAACGTGGCGACCACCCTGGCCGGCCTGGAGAACGCCGTCGTCGCGACCGCCGCACAGGCGCGTGAGCACCGCCTGAGGACCGTCGTCGACCTGCGGGGCCGCTTCGACGCCGGCGACGTGGTCGCGACGTACCGCTGGCAGCTGGACCACCTGTTCCCACGCTGCGCCCGCACCCTGCTCGCCGGGCTGCCGCCCACCCGGACCGTAGGTGTCGAAGGGGTGCGCTGGCGGGAGGTCGCCCGGGAGGCCGTGCGCGTGCGCGACGCGTCGAACCGGCGGGTGCGCACCTTCGATCTGGGCGCGGAGCTCTCCGGCGGCGACGGGGTGTACCTGCGCTTCCAGGACTCCTTCGGCGACGACGGCTGGGGCGCCTCGGTCGGTTCCGTCAGGGTGACGGCCGACGACGGCCGGGTGGTCGCCGCCTTCGCCCCCGGTACGGCCGCCGAGGCGCCGTACCTCTTCGACGGCTCCGGTTCCTCCGTCGGTGCCGCGGGAAACCGGTTCTGCGACGGCGGCGGGTCCTTCGTCTACCGCTTCACCCCGCCGGCCGGTACACGCGGCCTCACGGCCGAGGTCGATTTGTGGAACCAGTTCCTCGTGTCCGCCACCACGACCGCGCCCACCAGGTCGGAGCCGTTCCCGTACTTCCGCGACTACGCCGTCGCGAGCCGTGCCATGGTCCTGTGGCTGCCTCCGTCCGGCGGGACGGGCCTGCTCCTGGACGAGGTATTCGGCCGGGTCGAGCCCACCACGCCCTACGCCGGATGGTTCTCCGACGACGTGGCGGGCGAGTGGGGCGGCGTCGACCGGGCCTCACGGCACGGAGTGCACGTGGTGCCCGCCGACTTCTACATGAACGGCACGGTGCACGCCGGCGTCCCCGCGAAGATCCCGCGCACGGTCCCGCCGAGGCCGAAGGCCGCTCTCCGTAACCGTGTCCACCTCACGTTCACCGTCGGCGAGGGCGACAACATCCAGTACTGCCAGCGCCGTATGCGGACCATCTGGGACGACCCGGAGCGGGGCCGGGTCCCCGTCAACTGGACCGTCAGCCCGCTTCTCGCGGACATCGGCCCCGCGCTGCTCGCGTACTACCGGAACACCGCGACCGAGAACGACCTGCTGATCGCGGGTCCGTCCGGTGCGGGTTACACCTACCCCGGCTCGTGGCCCCGGGAGGCGCTGGACGCGTACACCGCGCTCACCGGGCGCTACCTGCGGCGGACCGGCATGGACCTGGTCTACGCCTACAACCCCCGCAACGCGACGGGCGACGGGTGGGTCCCGATCGACGAGCGCGTCGCCCGCTCGTACCGGAAGAACACGCCGGTGCGCGGCATCATCCAGTCGTGGGAGACCGGAGACCTCCAGGCGCGGCCGGCCGGGATACCCGTGATCGGCAACTTCTTCCCCCCGGGGAAGGCCGCCGGGTACCGGGACGCGCTGCTGCGGCACATCGAGGGCTGGGACGGCGCCGCACCGCTCTTCGTCGCCTGCGCGATCAACGCCTGGAGCTGGACGCCCACGGACATCGCCGAACTGCACGACTCGCTCGGCGAACCGTTCGAAGTCGTCCGGGGAGACACCTTCTTCGATCTGTACGACGCGCACCTCCGCTCAGGCCGGGCGGGAACGGACGGGCGGACCTGACGGGTCACGGATCTGACGAGCACTCAGGCCGACCGCACGGCGCGGTGACCGCACGCCGCTCCTGACGGGTCAGCGGATCCGGCGGCCTCCCCTGCCTGCGGCGTCAGCTGCGGCGACGCGGCCCGCACACGTTTCCGGTCAGCCATGGTACGCAATTAAGTCAGTTGATTGATTTAGAAAGTGGGGTGGTGTCTAGTGGCGGGGAGAGCGGACGCAGGGAGGCAGGCATGAGTGAAGCCCAAGAGGTACGGCCGCCGGACCGCGCGGCGGCGGCCCTTCAGCCGCCCCGGGGCCGGGAGGCGGTGAGCGGCACGGAACCCCGCACCGGACGCGGCGCCGGCACCCGCGAGGCCATCATGGCGGCGGCCGAGCGCCTCTACGCCGAGCACGGGCTGTCGAACGTCTCCAACCGGCAGATCGGTGAGGCGGCGGGGCAGGGCAACAACACCGCCGTCAGCTATCACTTCGGCAGCAGGACGACGCTCGTACGGGCCATCATGGCCAGGCACGGCGCACACGTCGACGTCATCCGCGGGCACTACGTGGAAGCCGTCGGCGACAGCACCGACCTGCGGGACTGGGTGCGCTGCCTGCTGCGCCCGGTGACCGACCACCTCGCGGGCCTGGGCGTCCCCTCCTGGCAGGCCCGGTTCGCCATGCAGGTGATGGCCGACCCGCTGATGCGGGCGCTGGTGGCGGAGGAGTCACTCGCACGGGACAACCTGCGCCGGACGCTCCAGGGGCTGGGCGGGTGCCTGTACGACATCGTGCCCCCGGAGATCCGCCCCGTACGCGCCGACATGGCCCGCCATCTGATCACCCACACCTGCGCGGAGCGGGAACTCGCCCTGGCCGAGAACCCGGTCGAACCCGGCAGGTCCTGGGAGCGCACCGCCGACGCGCTGGAGGACGCGCTGGTGGGACTGCTCGCCGCGCCCACCGCCCGCCGCTGAGAGACCGTCAGGACCCACCGATCCGAGAATGAGGGAGAGCATGAAGATCACTGTGGACGAGGAGAAGTGCTGCGGTGCCGGGCAGTGCGTACTGATCGCACCGGAGGTGTTCGACCAGCGTGACGAGGACGGTGTCGTCGTCCTCCTCGACTCCGCGCCCCCGGCCGGTCAGCACGAGGCGGTCCAGGAGTCCGCCGCGGTCTGCCCCGCCGCCGCCATCCACCTCCACGAGGACGCGTGAGCACCCCGTCGAGCGTGCTCGTCGTCGGCTCGGGCGCCGCGGGTCTCTCGGTGGTGGAGAGCCTGCGCCGCAAGGGCTACCGCGAGCCGATCACGCTGCTCGGCGAGGAGATCGGCACGCCCTACGACCGCCCGCCCCTGTCCAAGCAGGTGCTCGCCGGGACGTGGGAAGCCGAGCGCACACACCTGCGTACCCGGGACGTACTGGACGCCCTGGACACGGAGTTCGTCCTCGGCGACCGCGCGCTGTCCCTGGACGCCGCGAAGCGCACCGTGCGCACCGAGAGCGGCGCCGAGCTGGGCGCCGAGGCCGTCGTGGTGGCCACCGGACTCCACGCGCGCAGGCTGCCCGCCCTGTCGGGTGTGGCGGGCGTCCACGTCCTGCGGACGCTGGAGGACGCCGCACGGCTGCGCGGGGAACTGCTGGAGGCTGACAGGGTCGTGGTCGTCGGTGACGGGGTGCTCGGCTCCGAGATCGCCGCCACCGCCCGCCTGATGGGCGCCGACGTCACATTGATGGGTCCTCAGGCGGCGCCCATGCAGGCCCAGTTGGGCCTGGAGGTCGCCCAGCTCCTCGCCGCGCTGCACACCGGGCACGGGGTGCGGCTGCGCCCGGACACCCTGGTGGAGGCGCTGGAGACCGCCGACGGGCGCGTCACCGGTGTCCGCCCGGTCGACGGCGGAACCGTCCCGGCGGACCTGGTCGTCGCGGCGGTCGGCAGCGTTCCCGCCACCGACTGGCTGGCCGGCAGCGGGCTCGTGCTGGAGGACGGTGTGGTGTGCGACTCCCGCTGCCGTGCCGCCGAGGGGATCTACGCCGCCGGGGACGTGGCCCGCTTCCACCACGAGGTCCTCGACCGGTCACTGCGGCACGAGAACCGTACGAACGCCACCGAGCAGGCCATGCTGGTCGCGGCCAACATCCTGGGTGAGGACCGCCCCTACACTCCCCTCCCCTACTTCTGGACGGATCAACTGGGCGTCAAGATCCAGGTGTACGGCCTTCCCACGCCCTCGTCCACCGCCCACATCGTCGAAGGCGGCACGCGGGAGGGGCGGTTCGTCGCGCAGTTCCGCGACGGCGAGGGCAGCCCCGTCGCCGTCCTCGGCTGGAACATGCCCAAACAGGCCCGCCTGCACCGCCAGCAGCTCCTCGACAGATACGCCCCCGCCCCGCGGTGACCGGAGCCTCCGCCGGGTCTCCGGCAGGCCCTACCCGCCAGGCCCCGCCCTGACCGTCCGGAAGCGCCGCCCGTACCCGGCCCGGTGACAGCGCCCTCGCCGGGCCCGGCGCCCGCACGCCCCGCAGCACGCCACCGACCGATCCGCGCACGCCTCCCGCCCCCCACCACGGCGGAGGCGGCACACCCCACCGGAGAAGACCGTGACCAGCACGCCCACCACCACCTCCGAAGCAAGCGCCCACGAGGTCCCCGACTTCCCCGCACCGCGTTCCTCGGAGTGCCCCTTCGCCCCCTCGCCCGGCATGCGGGCCCTGTCCGGGTACGGCCCGCTCACCCCGGTCCGCTCCTGGGGCGGCAGCACTCCCTGGGCCGTGACCGGGCACGCCGAGCAGAAGGCCTTGCTGTCCGACCCCCGCCTGAGTGTGGAGTTCTCCCGGCCGGGTTTCCCCAGCCCGGTGGACCCGTCGCACGCCCACGCAGGGAGCGCCGACCTGAGTTTCGTCGGCATGGACGATCCCGAGCACGCGCGGCTGCGCCGCATGGTGAGCGGCGCGTTCACCATCAAGCGGGTCGAGGCGATGCGCCCCCGTGTCCAGAAGATGGCCGACGACTTCATCGACGCGATGCTCGCGGGCCCGAAGCCGGCCGACCTCGTCCAGGCCCTCGCCCTGCCGATCCCCTCCCTGGTCATCTCCGAAATGCTCGGAGTCCCCTACGAGGACCACGAGTTCTTCCAGACCAACAGCAAGGCCATCGTCTCCGCCGTCGCCTCCCCCCAGGAACGCCAGGACGCCCACACCAACCTGGCCTCGTACCTCGACGAGCTCGTCGGCCGCAAGCTCGTGGAACCCGGCGACGACCTCCTCTCCGGCTTCTGCGCCCGGATCGAGAACGGCGAACTCACCCGCCGTCAGGCTGCCACGATGGGCGTGCTCCTGCTCCTGGGCGGACACGAGACCACCGCGAACATGATCAGCCTGGGTACGCTCCTGCTCCTTCAGCACCCCGAGCAGCTCGCGTCGATCCGGGACACGGACGACCCGGCCGTCGTCCGGGACGCCGTCGAGGAACTCCTGCGCTACCTCTCCATCGTGCACCTCGGCCGCCGCCGCACCGCGCTGGAGGACATCGAGATCGCGGGCCGCACGATCCGTGCCGGGGACGGCGTCATCCTCCTCGGCGAGCTGGCCAACCGCGACCCGTCGGTCTTCCCCGAGCCCGACCGCCTCGACATCACCCGCAACGCCCGCCAGCACCAGGCCTTCGGCGCCGGCAGCCACCACTGCGTGGGCCAGCCGCTGGCCCGCATGGAACTCCAGGTCCTCTATCCGACCCTCTTCCGCCGCATCCCCACCCTCCGGGCCGTCGGTGAACTCGACGCGATCCCCTTCAAGTACGACGCCCTGATCTACGGCCTCCACGCCCTCCCCGTCACCTGGTAGCGAGAACCGTCCGGCCGCGACACCGTCCGCCCGGGCCGGGACCGGGAGCCCCCTGGTCCCGGCCCGGGCGGCTGTCCGCGCGCCCCGGGACCGGACCGGGCGTCGCGTCCGCGATGCCCTTCCCCGCGCCGCGCGGTGGGCGACGCGCGGACCGCACGGGGCCGTGGTCGTCGCGCGGGAAGCGCCACCAGCCGCTGACGCCGTGCGTGGCTCCCGGCGCGCGTGCGGGCGTGCGCTTCCCGGGCCACCCGGCGCCTCGTGGCAGGCCGGCCCGCTGGCCGCGCGCTCCGCCGGCCGGCCGGGGCGAGCGGTCCTCACCGTCCCGCACGAGGTCCGCCCGGCGCCGGAGGAGAGCGGCCACGCGACCCCGCCCGGCGGAGGCACCCCCGGTCCGTCAGGCTGTCGCCCGCTACCGTCGTCCACGTCCCACAGTCCTACGGCGGCGTGCGACCGCCGAGTCCGGAGTTCCGCATGCTTTTCGACGTCACCCGCAGTCAACTCTCCGACATCTTCGGTGAGAACCGGCTCGCGGTCCTGCCCGCATCCGCCTTCCCGCCCTCGGCCGCCGGCACCGAGGGCGCCCGTCTCCTGCGGAGCGTCGGTGTCCCCACCGGAACGCTCCTGCTGCGTGATCCGGACGAGGGCACCGCCCGGCTGCCCCTCGTCCAGGACGTCGTGCACACCGACGACCTGGAGGGCGTCACGCAGGACGCGGGCTCGTGGCCCGTCATCGGCTGGCTGCTCAACGCCCACCTCGCCCTCGACCCCGGTTCCGGCGCGGTGTACGCCTTCGACGCCGACGAGGCGAACGTACGGGAACTGCACTCCGACGTCTCCTCGCTCATCGAGGTCACCCACCGGCTCCAGCGTCTGCTCGACGAGTTCAGCTTCGGCGACGACGAGGAGGCCGGCTTCGAACGCCTGGAGTGCGAGGTCGAGCGGGTCCGCCAGGAGATCAGCGGCCTGGATCCGCTGCCCTTCCAGGACGACGAAACCGACTGGTACGTGGTGTCGGAGGAGATCGCGGCAGGCCAGCGGTTCCAGGGCGACAGCCCGGGTGCCCGCTCGCTCCACGCGTGACCGTCGGCCGCCACCACGCACACGGGCGTCCGTCCCCCGTCTCACGGCGGACCGCCGGCGGCCGGGTGGCGGCGGCCGACGGTCACGCGACCGGCGGTGGACACGGACGCGCGGCAGGGCACCGGCCACGACCGCCGTGGTGGCGTGCGCACGTGGGCCGGGCCGTGCCGCGCGTCCGCGCGCCGTTCGCGCTCAGCCCCGGTACGTCTCCAGCAGCCTCAGCCAGATCTCGCTGATGGTCGGGTACGCCGGGACCGCGTGCCAGAGCCGTTCGACGGGGACCTCACCGGCCACCGCGACCGTCGCGGAGTGCAGCAGTTCACCGATGCCCGGTCCGACGAAGGTGACGCCGAGCAGGATCTCGCGGTCCAGGTCCACGACCATCCTCGCCCGGCCCTTGTAGCCCCGCGCGTACAGCCCGGAACCGGCCACCGAGGCCAGGTCGTAGTCGACGGCGCGGACCCGGCGGCCGGCCGCTTCCGCCTCGGCGAGGGTGAGACCGACCGAGGCGGCCTCCGGGTCCGTGAACACGACCTGCGGGACGGCCGCGTGGTCGGCGGTGGCCGCGTGCGCACCCCAGGCGTCCGTCTCCAGCAGCGGGGTCCCCTGCGCGCGCGCCGCGATGGCGGCTCCCGCGATGCGGGCCTGGTACTTGCCCTGGTGGGTCAGGAGGGCCCGGTGGTTGACGTCGCCGACCGCGTACAGCCAGTCGCTGCCCTCGACGCGGCAGCTGTCGTCGACGGTGAGCCAGGATCCGGGTTCCAGCCCCACCGTGTCGAGGCCCAGGTCGTCGGTGCGGGGAGCCCGGCCGGTGGCGAAAAGGATCTCGTCGGTCTCCAGCCGTTCCCCGTTGTCCAGTTCGACGGTGACCGGTCCGTCGTGGCCCGCCCTGCTCACGGCGGTCGTCGAGACTCCGGTCAGGATCCGCGCTCCGGCCTCGGTGAGTGCCTCGGCGACCAGGTCACCGGCGAAGGGCTCCATCTTCGGGAGCAGTTGCCCGCCCCGGATCAGCATCGTCACCTCGGCACCGAGGCCCTGCCAGACGGTGGCCATCTCCACACCGACCACTCCCCCGCCGACGATGACGAGCCGGCCCGGGACCTCCTTGGCGCTGGTCGCCTCGCGGCTGGTCCACGGCCGGACGTCGGCGACACCGGGCAGGGCGGGTACGACGGCCCGGCTCCCGGTGCAGACGGCGACGGCGTGCCGCGCGGTGAGGTGCCGCACCGCGCCGTCGGCGCCGGTGACGGACACCTGCCGGACTCCGGTCAGCCGTCCCGTGCCGCGGTGGATGTCGGCGCCGATGCTGTCCAGCCAGCCGACCTGACCGTCGTCCTTCCAGTGGGAGGCCTCGTCGTCCCGGTGGGCGAGGACGGCGTCCGCGTCGAGGGGCCCCTGCACGGCGGCGCTGAGGCCGGGGACACGGCGGGCGTCGGCACGGGCGACGACCGGGCGCAACAGCGCCTTGCTGGGCATGCACGCCCAGTACGAGCATTCACCGCCGATCAGTTCGGACTCGACCACGGCGGTTCGCAGCCCTGCGGCCCTGGCACGGTCCGCGACGTTCTCCCCCACGGGTCCGGCACCGATGACCACGACGTCGTATTCAACACTCTGCACACCATCGACTTCACTCATGGGAACAGTGTCCTCGTGGGTGTGCGCCCCGGCCACATGGGCAGGCGGAATACCGCAAGAGACGTCACCGTTGTGCCGGACAGAATCGACCGGTCCCAGGAAGAGGTAAGAGAGTATGAGCACCGTAGAGCTCACCAAGGAAAACTTCGATCAGGTCGTGAGCGACAACGAATTCCTGCTGATCGACTTCTGGGCTTCCTGGTGCGGTCCGTGCCGGCAGTTCGCCCCGGTGTACGACTCCGCGTCCGAGCGCCACCCGGACCTCGTCTTCGCGAAGGTCGACACGGAGGCGCAGCAGGAGCTGGCGGCCGCCTTCGAGATCCGGTCCATTCCCACGCTGATGATCGTCCGCGACAACGTGGCGGTCTTCTCGCAGCCGGGGGCGCTCCCCGAGGCGGCGCTGGAGGATGTCATCGGCCAGGCGCGCAACCTGGACATGGACGAGGTGCGCAAGTCGGTCGAGGAGCAGAAGCAGGCCCAGCAGGAGCAGCAGTAGTCCCTGTGGACGCGGGACGTACGTGAGGAAGGCCAGGAGCCGTGTCGGCCCCTGGCCTTCCTTGTCGAACGGGCGTGGGCCGCGCCGCTCAGTCGCCGTCGGGCCGCTCGGAGGCCGGGGCGTCCCCCTCGGCCGCTTCCGGCGCTTCGGGGTCGTCGTACCTCTCGCCGCCCCCTGTCCCGCGGACGCGTTCGGCGATCCGCACGGTGAGCCCGTAGTCGATCTCGAAGCCGTCCACCAGCAGGGCCTCCACGGTGTGCGTGGAGGGGTCGATGTCCGCCTCCATGCCGCCGCCCTCGTAGCGCGGGTATCCCGACGCACCGGTGTCCCCGGTGGCCGCCACGACCGCGGAGCGGAGGGCGGTGCCGGGCTCGGGTGCCCCTTCACCGGGCTCCTCCGGTTCCGGGAACAGCAGGATCTCGTAGCTCTGCGGATGGCTCATGCCGACGACGCTAGACACGCGGGGGCGAGCCCGCATGTCGTGGCACGGGTCAGCCGGACTCGCGGGCGACGGCCGCGGGCCGCAGGAGTGAGTGGCGTTCCGGTGCTCCACCGGGGTGCTGCACCAGCCGGTCGATCAGTTCGGCCGGTGGCTGCGCGGTCACCAGTTCCATGGTGATGGTGCTGAGCCGGGGCCGCAGGAGCCTGCCGAGCATCAGGTCGTCGGCGCCGATCACGGCGGTCTCGGCGGGTATGCCGACGCCGGCGTCCTGGAGCGCCCGCATCAGGAGCATGGCGTACTCGTCGTTGTACGCGAACACGGCGTCCAGGCCGAGCGACCGCCATCGCGCGGCGAGGTCCCCGGCCGATTCCTCCTCGTAGCGCAGGGGCAGCGTCCGGACGACGGCGTCCGTCCCCGACTCCTCCACCGCGCGCAGGGCTCCGGCCAGACGTGGTTCGGCGAACAGGGCGAGGCCGGGTTCCTGCGGCACGACCACACCGATCCTGCGCCGTCCCCGTGCGAGCAGGTGCCGGACCGCGCAGCCGCCGACCTCGCTCTGGTCCATGACGAGGGCGTGCGCGCCGTCCACCGGCCGGGGGCCCAGGGTGATGACGGCCTTGGCCCCGGACCGGGTGAGCACGCCTATGCCGTACGGGGTGAGGGCGATGCCGCCGGGCGCCACGACGGCGACGGGGCGGAGTTCCGCCCAGGCCCTGGCGGCCTGGTCGGCGTCGAGGCCGTCACTGCCGTACTGCACGACGGTGTAGTCGAGGCGGCGCAGTCCGGATTCGAGCCCGGTGAAGAACCGCTGGTGGGCGGGCCCCGCCGAGGTCTGTCCTGCGGGCAGCAGCACCATTCTGGTGTGCCCGGCCCGAAGGGTCCGGGCAGCGGCGTGCGGGACGTAGCCGAGGTCGGCGGCGGCTTCCCTGACGCGTCGGCGGGTGGGCTCGCTGATCCGCACGGTCGTGTTGTTGTTCAGTACGTAGGACACGGTGGCCCGGGACACTCCTGCGGTCCGCGCCACGTCGGCGCTGGTCGGGACGGAGATGCCGGCGGGCTGCTCGGGTAACTGGCTCATGGCGTCCGGCAGTCTTCCAGACGCCTCGGCGTGCGGGACGGGCCGGGGCACCGTAACGGGCGGTGTCCTCGGGCGGGGCCGCCCGTGACCTCGGCGGTCCGGATCCTGTCCGTGGGCCGGTGGACTGCCGTCGGTGGGCCTCCGGTTGTCGCGGGAGCGGCCCGCGGCGGCGGGCTGACGCCACGCCAGGGGTCGCGGGCAGCAGGGGAGCCGGGGCCGGCCCGGCGACCAGGGAGGCGGCGCGCAGGACTTGGCACCGCGTAAGGGGTGGTCAGGAGGCCC
Source organism: Streptomyces sp. NPDC058008 (assembly GCF_042886395.1). Taxonomy (NCBI): domain Bacteria; kingdom Bacillati; phylum Actinomycetota; class Actinomycetes; order Kitasatosporales; family Streptomycetaceae; genus Streptomyces; species Streptomyces sp. NPDC058008. The sequence continues at coordinate 130,530 of NZ_JBHVQX010000006.1, forward strand.
TGCCGGCGGCCCTTTCGGCGGACCCGCCCCACGGACGGGGCCGTGCGGGTTCTACGGTGTTGCGATGACGTTCGAGCACAACCACAGCAGCGACAGTACGACCGACTTCCCGGGCCGCAGCGGTCCGGCCGCCACCACGGAGGCCGAGCCGCACGACGTGGGCCCCGTCCGCACCTCGTACGCCCCCGACCGCGACGGTGACCCGGACCCCGGCGAGATCGTCTGGACCTGGGTGCCGTTCGAGGAGAACGACGGGCGCGGCAAGGACCGGCCCGTTCTCGTGGTGGCCCGGGAGGCGGAGGGCACCCTGCTCGCCGTGCAGCTGTCCAGCAAGCAGCACGACGGGGACCACGAGTGGGTGTCCCTGGGCGCGGGCCCGTGGGACAGCTCGGGACGGCCGTCCTGGGTGGATCTGGACCGGGTGCTGCGGCTGTACGAGGACGGGATGCGGCGCGAGGCCTGCGCGCTGGACCGGGGCAGGTACGACCTGGTCGTGCAGCGGCTGCGGGAGCGCTACGGCTGGAGCTGACCGCCCCGGCTCACGGGTGAAGGCCGCCCGGACGACGGAGCGGGGACCGCGCCCCGGGACGCCGAGGACGAGGTGCTCGAAGTGTCCCGCGAACCGTCCGCGGCCGGTGAGCAGGTCACGGAAGGGGCCCGCCACCTCGGCCCGGTCGTTCAGGAGGACCCCGGGCGCCCGGTAGCCGTACCCCGCCCTAGATTTCGAGCATACGTTCGAGCTGGTGCGGCGAGGATGATCGGGACGGGCTCCGGTGCGCGGCGGCGGATGACTCCGGCACCGGGCGCGGGCGACGAGGCGGGGAATCCGGCGGTGTACGGGGTGTGCGGCGATTTCCCCCGGTCGCTCCGGAGGACCGGCACGCCGGGTGAGTGGACGACCCGGTCGGTGCGGAAGGTGCCGCGTTCGGCACGGTGTGCGCGTAGCGCCCGAGGGCACGGAGCCGTGGCACGGGGCCTCCTCCCGGGCCGGTGCCCCGTTCAGGTGGCCGCCGCCGGGATGCGACCGGGAACGTGGGCCCTGCGGGATCGTCCCGTCCGCCACCTCGACCAGGGTGCGGCCGGTGTGCACGACCATCCCGGGTACGCGTTCGCGACCGTGCGGGCGGGTGCCGGAGAGCACGGCGGCCAGGACCCGCCCGACCGGCACCTGGTGCCCCTGGGGCGTGCGGTTCCGCCCGGCCCGGGCGAGGGACCCGGTCCCCCTCGCGGTGCCGCGCGGCCGTGCGCTCATGAGCGCTCCCCCGTGTGGTGCATACGGGGCATGCTGAACGTCCCGGCGGCATGGACGCAACCGGTTTCCCGTCGCAGGGGGGCACCCTTGTGCGAACTCCCGGTAAGGGTTTGGGTGGGAAGGAAGCACCCCAAGAGGAGGCCCAGCATGCCCCCGGACACTCTCGGTCAGCACGGCCCGCCGGTCGGCGCGGCGCCGCTCGGCGAGGAAGAGGCGGAGGATCTGCTCCGCGGCATATGTTTCAAGACGGGACCGCCCCGGACGGTCGGTGTGGAGCTGGAATGGCTCATCCACGACCGTGAGCACCCCGAGGTCGCCGTTCCCCACGACCGTCTGCGCGCCGCGGCGGACGCGGTGCGCGCGACCCCTCTGGACGCGGCGCTGACCTTCGAACCGGGTGGTCAGCTGGAGCTCAGTTCCCAGCCCAAGGGCTCCCTGATGGCGTGCGTCGACGCCACGGCGGCCGACCTGGTCTCCGTGCGCGACACGCTCGGCCGGGCCGGGCTGACCCTGGCCGGTATCGGTGTGGACCCCTGGCATCCGCCCCGGCGTCTGCTGCGTGAACCGCGCTACGACGCCATGGAGGCGGCTCTCGACCGGTCGGGGCCGGCGGGCCGCGCGATGATGTGCACCTCCGCCTCCGTGCAGGTCTGCCTGGACGCCGGGGAGGAGGAGCCGGGGCCGCTGGGTTTCGGGCGGCGCTGGCAGCTCGGGCACCTGCTGGGCGCGGTGCTGGTGGCCACGTTCGCCAATTCACCGTTCCAGCAGGGACGGCGCACCGGCTGGCGTTCCACCCGGCAGGCGTTGTGGGCCGATCTCGATCCGGCCAGGACGCTCGCGCCGCAGGGCCGTCTCGCACCGCGCGACGCCTGGGCCGCCCACGTGCTCGCCTCCCCCGTGATGTGCGTCCGGCACGACGAGGGCCCCTGGGCCGTGCCCGACGCCCTGACCTTCCGGGACTGGATCCGTGGTGGCGGGCCGCGTCCTCCGGTCCGGGCGGATCTCGACTACCACCTCACCACCCTGTTCCCTCCCGTGCGCCCGCGCGGGCATCTCGAACTGCGCATGATCGACGCCCAGTCCGGCACCGACGGCTGGCTGGTGCCGCTGGCCGTCACCACCGCCCTGTTCGACGACCCGGAGGCGGCGGAGACGGTGTACCGCACCGTGAAGCCCCTCGCCGAGACCGCCGGCCCGCCGCCGGCGCCCCGCAACCCGCTGTGGACGACCGCCGCGCGTGACGGGCTGGGCGATCCGGAGCTGGCGGCGGCGGCAGCAGCCTGCTTCAGGGCCGCGATGGAGGCACTGCCCAGGATGGGGGCGAGCGACCACGTGCTCGGGACGGTCGCCGCCTTCCATGAACGCTATGTGGCCAGGGGCCGATGTCCGGCCGACGATCTTCCCGACCCGGCAGAGGCGCCGTACGGAAAGGGCGTGGTCCGATGACCGGCATTCCTGCCCCGCACACCGGCGGGGAACCCGACCCGGAGAAGCTGCGCGAGCGCGCCCTGGCCGCGCTGCTGGCCGCCCGCGAACGCACCGCCCTGCTCACCGACATCGACGACCACGAGCTCACCGCACAGCACTCCCCGCTGATGTCACCCCTGGTCTGGGACCTCGCGCACATCGGGAACCAGGAGGAGCTGTGGCTGCTCCGGGCCGTGGGCGGCCGGGAGGCGATGCGCCCCGAGATCGACGGACTCTACGACGCGTTCGAGCACTCCCGGGCCAGCCGGCCCTCGCTGCCGCTGCTGGCACCCGCGGAGGCACGGACGTACGCCGCCGACGTACGGGGCCGGGCGCTGGACATCCTGGGCGGCGCCCCGCTGCACGTCGAGGGCCGGCCACTGGAGCGGGCGGGCTTCGCGTTCGGCATGGTCGCCCAACACGAACAGCAGCACGACGAAACGATGCTGATCACCCATCAGCTGCGGTCGGGCCCGGCGGTACTCGGTGCTCCCGAACCCCCCGGACCCGCCGTCGGCGACACCCTCCCGGCCGAGGTGCCGGTCCCAGTGGGCCCCTTCACCATGGGGACCTCGACGGAGCCGTGGGCCCTGGACAACGAACGGCCCGCGCACAGGCGCGAGGTGGCGGCGTTCCACATCGACACCGCCCCGGTCACCTGTGGCGCGTACCAGGGATTCATCGAGGACGGCGGCTACACCGACGCACGCTGGTGGGCACCCGAGGGCTGGGCGATGGTCCGCGAACACGGCCTGAACGCACCCTTGTTCTGGCACCGCGACGCGGGCCAGTGGCTGCGGCGGCGCTTCGGGGTGACCGAGCCGGTGCGGGCGGACGAGCCGGTGCTCCACGTCAGCTGGTACGAGGCCGACGCCTACGCCCGCTGGGCGGGCCGGCGTCTGCCGACAGAGCCGGAATGGGAGAAGGCCGCCCGCCACGACCCGGAATCGGGACGCTCGCTGCGCTACCCGTGGGGCGACGAGGACCCGGGTCCCGAACGGGCCAATCTGGGTCAGCGCCATCTGCGGCCCGCCGACGCCGGCGCGTACGCGGCGGGACGCTCCCCCGCGGGCGCCGGCCAGCTGATCGGCGACGTGTGGGAGTGGACGTCGAGCGACTTCCTGCCGTACCCGGGCTTCGTGGCGTTCCCGTACCGGGAGTACTCGGAGGTGTTCTTCGGCCCCGGGCACAAGGTGCTGCGCGGCGGTTCCTTCGCGGTGGATCCGGTGGCCTGCCGTGGCACGTTCCGCAACTGGGACCTGCCCGTCCGGCGCCAGATCTTCTCGGGCTTCCGCACCGCGAGGGATGCCTGATGTGCCGTCATATTGCCTATCTGGGGCCACCGGTGACACTGGGCGAGGTGCTCGTGGCGCCCGCTCACGGGCTCGTCCGCCAGTCCTGGGAGCCACGTCGCCAGCGGAACGGCACGGTCAACGCCGACGGGTTCGGGGTCGGCTGGTACGCGCCGGGGGATCCCGTCCCCGGACGCTACCGCCGCGGCGGCCCCGTCTGGGGCGACGAGACCTTCGCCGACCTGTCCCGGGTGGTGCGCAGCCCGGCGCTGCTCGCCGCCGTCCGCGACGCGACGTTCGCGGGAGCGGACGGGGAGGCGGCCGCCGCGCCCTTCGCGGAGGGCCCGCTGCTGTTCAGCCACAACGGTGCGGTCAGCGGCTGGCCGGGCTCGCTGGCACCGCTGGCCGCGGGGCTGCCGCCGGAGCGGCTGCTGTCCCTGGCGGCGCGGAGCGACTCGGCGCTGATCTGGGCGCTGGTGCTGCACCGGACGGCACTGGGTGAGGAGATAGCGCAGGCGGTCGCCGGCACGGTCCTCGGCATCGGCGCCGCCGCCCCGGGCTCACGCCTCAACCTGCTGCTCACCGACGGTTCCACGGTCGTGGCGACCGCGTGGGGCGACTCCCTCTGGTACCTGCGCGGCCCGGGCCGCCGCACGGTGGTGGCCTCCGAGCCGTACGACGACGATCCGAACTGGTGCGAGGTGCCCGACCGCACCCTGCTGACCGCGACCCGTACCGATGTCCTGCTGACCCCGCTCAAGGAGCCCACCGCGTGAGTCCCTTCCTGCTGACCCGCACCCTGCCTGCGGACGCGACGGACGCGGCGCTGCGCGCCGACGTGCTGAGCGGTCTGACGCGGCAGCCGAAGACCCTGCCGCCCAAGTGGTTCTACGACGCCCGCGGCAGCGACCTCTTCGAGGAGATCACCCGGCTGCCCGAGTACTACCCGACGCGTGCCGAGCGGGAGATCCTGATCGCCCGCGCCGGTGAGATCGCCGCGGCGTCCGGGGCGCGGACGCTGATCGAGCTGGGGTCGGGCTCCTCGGAGAAGACCCGGCACCTGCTGGACGCGCTGCCGGAGCTGCACACGTACGTGCCGGTCGATGTCAGTGAGAGCGCCCTCGCGGGCGCGGCCGAAGCGCTGCTGGCCGAGCGTCCCGGACTCTCCGTACACGCGCTGGTGGCCGATTTCACGCATGTCCTGGAGCTGCCCGCGAGTCCGGGACCACGACTGGTGGTGTTCCTCGGCGGGACGCTCGGCAACCTGCTCCCCGGGGAGCGCGCCGAGTTCCTGCGGTCCGTGCGGGCGCGGCTCGCGCCCGGGGACGGGCTGCTGCTCGGCACGGACCTGGTCAAGGACGAGGCGACCCTCGTCGCGGCGTACGACGACGCGGACGGGGTGACGGCCGCGTTCAACAAGAACGTACTCGCCGTGGTGAACCGTGAGCTGGGGGCCGATTTCCCGCCCGAGGACTTCGCCCACGTGGCGCTCTGGGACCCGGACCACGAGTGGATCGAGATGCGGTTGCGCGCCCGCAGGGCGCTGACGGTCAAGATCGGGGAGCTGGACCTGGTGGTGCAGTTCGAGGAGGGCGAGGGACTGCGCACGGAGATCTCGGCGAAGTTCCGCGAGGAGAAGGTGCGGGACGAGCTGGCGGCGGCGGGTCTGCGGCTGGATCAGTGGTGGACGGACGAGGCGGGCAGATTCGCGCTGTCGCTGGCGACCGCGGACTGAGCCGTGCGCGCCAGTGCCCGCCGGTCGTGGCCCCGGCCGGCGGGTACGGGCGGCAGGATCCGGATCTCGGCGGTGAGCCCGGCGGCTGTCACCACGCGCCACAGCGACGCGGCCAGCGGATCGTCCCCCACGAACGCGGCCGCGCCCGCCGTGCCCTCGTCCGCCGTCCGGTAGGTGATGCGGACGGGGCGGACGGCGGAGCCGGCGTCGACGGCCGCCTGGAACGCGGCGGAGGTGAACCGGCCACCGCCGTCCCTGCCGCACCAGGTGCTGCCCTGGGGGAACACCGCGACCCGTGAACCGGAGGCCAGCGCCCCGGCGAGGGACCGCACCGTGTGCGGCAGGGCCCGGAGCCGGTCGCGCTCGATGAACAGCGTGCCGCCGAGGGCGGCGAGGGGCCCCAGCAGCGGCCAGTTCCGTATCTCGCTCTTGGCGACCATGCGGGCGGGGAGCGCGGCGGCCACGAGGGGGATGTCCAGCCACGAGACGTGGTTGGCGACCACGAGTTCGCCCGTGGGCGGCCGTTCCCGTTCCACCGGGCAGCCGGTGACCCGTACGCGTACGCCGAAGGCCCGCACCACCGCGTACGCCCACCGGCGGACGAGCCGGTCGCGGGACGGGGGTGCCAGGAGCAGCACCGCGGGCACGGCCAGCACCCCGAGGAGGGCCAGGGCGCAGCCGGCGAGCAGCAGTGCCACGGCGGGTACCGCCGCACGCCTGGCGCCTGCGTGGTGTGCGCAGTCGCGCGGGGTGCAGGGGGCGACGGGCAGCCAGGCGCTCATCGCAGCGGCGCCAGCGAGAGGAAGTGGCGCAGGTAGCGGGGGTCGGTGCGGCGCATCGAGAGCAGCACGTAGAGGTCGGCGACGTTGAAGTCCGGGTCGTGGGCGGGGGCACCGCAGACCCAGGCGCCGAGCCGCAGGTAGCCGCGCAGCAGCGCCGGGAGTCCGGCACGGCCGCCCGCGCCGCCTCCGGGGTGGCCGGTGGTGTCCCACAGGCGGTGGGGGGTGACCCAGTACTCCTCCGGCGCCATGTTGTGGGTCCGGACGGTGTCCCAGGTCCTGGCGGCGAGCGCCCCGCCGTCGGCGAGGGGTACGGAGCAGCAGCCGGCCAGCCAGGTGTGGCCGGTGCGCTCCATGTAGCGGGCGAGTCCGGCCCAGATCAGGGCGATGACGGCACCGTCCCGGTGGGCCGGGTGGACGCAGGACCTCCCCACCTCGACGAGGTCGTCGCGGATGGGACTCAGCCGTGCGAGGTCGAACTCGCCCTCCGCGTAGAGTCCGCCGGCGAGCCTGGCGCCCTCGGGCGGCAGCAGCCGGTAGGTGGCGACCACCTCTCCGGTGGCCGTCTCGCGCACGAGCAGGTGGTCGCAGTACGCGTCGAAGGCGTCACTGTCCAGTCCGGGTTCGGCGCTGTCGAGCCGGGCGCCGAGCTCCCCGGCGAAGACCAGGTGGCGCAGCCGCTGGGCGGCTCGTACGTCGTCCTGGCAGGTGGCCAGGGAGACCCGGTATCCCGAGGGGGTGTTCGCGGGACGCGGCGCGGGTACGCCGGCGGGGGAGGCGAGGGGCAGCACGGTCATGGCGGTCTCCGGGGACGGATCGGCGGGGCGGCTGCCGGGCTGTCGCGGGAGTGCGACGGCCCGGCCCCCTACTTCTTCCGTGACCGGCTGGATTCGACATGACCGCTGTGGAGCGAAGGGATGTGCGACGGCTGAATCCCCGGCTCGCGGGGGTGAGGGCGGGCGGGCTCGCCCGGTCCGTGAGCCGGCCAGGGGCTCGGACCGCACGGTCACCACGCCGTTGATGATCAGCGCGGACCCTCGCAACGCGGCGCAGCCGGTGGTCCGCCCCGGCCTCAACGGCGCCGCACGGCCGACGACCGGCCCGGAGCCTCCCGGCAGCACACGGCCGACGATCGGCTCCGGCCTCCCGGACACCGCCCGGCCCGGACCCTCGGGGCGGCCCGGCAGGTGATCAGCTCCGTCTTTCCCGGCCTGCCACACAGCCGACGACCGGCTCCGACCCCCAGAGGCCACCCGATCGGTGACCGGCCCGGACCCACCGGGCGGCCCGGCAGTCGAACGGCCCCCGACCCTCCCGGAGCCATGGAGCCGGTGATCCCGGCTGGACCCTCCGGACGCGGCACAACCGGTCATCAGCCGGAACACTCCTGGCGGCCCAGCCGATGATCGGGCCCCGACCCTCACAACGCCACACGGCCGGCGACCGGCCCGACCTCCACGGCACCGTCCAACCGGTGATCAGTCCGGCCGCTTACAAGGTCCGTTCAGCCGGCGGCGATCAGCTCGTTCTCCCCGGGCCCGTTCAGCCGTTGATCAGTTTCGACGTGATGCGGTCGGAGGCCTTCTTCGCCTCTTCCGCCGGGTCGCCGCCCTGGAGCACCGCTGTCATGTACGGCTTGATCGGGTTGTCCGCCTCGACGGCCGCCCAGTAGGGCGAGTTGGGGGTGGCGCGGCCCTCGGTGGCGCCCTGCGCCATCGCGGAGGTCCCCTCCTGGCCTTCGACGACACTCGCCAGGGAAGGCTTGTTGGGCACGTAGCTCATGGCCCGGGCGAGTTCGGTCTGCCACCTCTTCCCAGCGAGGGCCTTGACCACCTCGATGCCCTCGCTGCGCTGGTCGGCGCCCTCCGGCACGATCAGGTCGGAGCCTCCGGTGAACACGGCGCCCGGCTTCTTCGCGGTCTTGCCCGGGATGGGGAAGTAGCCGAGCTTCCCCTTGAGTTCGGGGTTCTGCTGCTCGATGAGGGCCGCGCTGCCGGGCACGGAGATGATCTGGGCGACCTTGCCCCCCGCGAACACGTCGGTCTCCGGGGGCGACTGCTCGTCGGCGTCCTTGGGGCCACTGCCGAAGGCCTGGATCTTCGCGTAGAAGTCCATCCCCCGCAGCGCCTCGGGCGAGTCGAGCGCGCCCTGCCACTCGCCGCCACCGTCATCGGCCAGCTCGCCGCCCTCGTCCCAGATGAAACCGGCGAGCACGTACCAGTTCTGCCCGGCGAGGTAGAGGCCCTGCTGGTCGCCGGTGTTCAGCTTCTCGCTGATGTCCACCCACTCGTCGCGCGTCCTGGGCAGTTCGGTGATCCCGGCCTCCGCGAAGAGGTCCTTGTTGTAGATGACGACGCGGTTGGCGGCGTACCAGGGGATTCCGTACTGCCCGCCGTTCACCTTGCCCGGCTCGGCGAGTCCCGGCAGCCAGTCCTCGCCCCCCAGGTCCCGCAGCGATTCGAGGGTGAGGTCGCGGAGTTCACCGCTCTCCGCGTACTGGGCGACCTGGGTGTTTCCGACCTCGATGACGTCCGGCGCGTCGTCGCCCTTGAGGGCCTTCAGTACCTTGGGGCCGATGCCGCCCCACTCCTGGAGGACGAACTCCAGTTCGACCGAGGGGTGCTCGGCCTCGTAGGACTCCTTGAAGCGGTCGAGGAAGCCCTGCGAGGCGCTGCCCTTCATCAGCCACACCGTCACCGTGCTGCTCTCGGCACCCGCGCCGGGAAGGTAGCCGCAGCCGCTCAGCGCGACGGAGGAAACGAGCGCGACGGCTCCGGCCAGTATGCGGATCTTCACGAGGGTCACCTTCTGCGAAACGGCACGACGAATGACAGGACCCGGGTGGGGGGACTGCGGGCGGCGCTCGCACGGGCGTATGGACCGGAGTTTGGTATGGACCAATGAGCAGGTCAAGCCCCCTTCGCCGTGGACCGCCACACGGATACCTCGCGCTCCGACCCGGAGTGAGGCACCGTGGAACGACGGAAAGGAGACATTTGATGTCTAATCACACCTACCGGGTCACCGAGATCGTAGGAACCTCCGAGGAGGGCCTTGACGCGGCGATCCGGAACGGCGTCGCGAGAGCCTCCGAAACTTTGCACAATCTCGACTGGTTCGAGATGACGCAGGTCCGGGGCCACATCGAGAACGGCCGTATCGCCCACTACCAGGTGGGCCTCAAGGTCGGCTTCCGCCTCGACGAGGACGGCTGACCGGCTCCCCCGGCACGGCGGGAACGGCGACGCACCCCCTCCGGGTGCGCACCTCACGCACCTCACGCAGCGGTCCGAGCGTCCTGGTGACGTACGGCGGCCCGGCGGACGTGTGACCGCCCGGACCGACGCGAGGCCTGCCGGACCGACACGACGCCTGCCGGACCCACGTTCAACCGCCCGGACCCACGCAGGACCGGCCCGACGGACGTGGGACAGGCCCGACGGGCCCGCGCCCGCGCCCGCGCCCGGGTGCCACGTCACCTGGTCCGGTCGCCCCGGGCCCGGGGCGTCAGCGTCCGAGGGCCTTGCGCAGCTGCTCCTTGGTCATCGAGGAGCGGCCCTCGACAGCGCGCTTCTTCGCCTCCTCGTACAGCTGGTCCTTCGTCGGACCCTGCGCCCCGCTGTGGGAGCGCCGGCCGCCGCGCTCGGAGGACGACTCGGGGTCCCGCAGCGACGCGGGGCTCGCACTCCTGGACTCTCCCGAACGGGCCCGCTCCTTGTTGACCGTGCGCGCCGCGATCTCCTTCGCACGCCCCGTGGAGGTGCCGCGCTTCTCGGCACCCTCCTTGATGTGCTCGTACTGCCGTTCACGCTTGGAGCTGGATCCTGCGGGCATGGCGCGTCTCCTCACCGTCGGGCGGCGGTGGCGCTCCGCCGCACCCACCACCCCACACCTTCACCCCGGAGCACGCCGGACAGGAGGGCCGAACGGGGCACGGCGCACGGACCCCGGGGCACGGAGTCGCGGAGCGTAGCCGTTCGAGATGCAGGCCGGCCCCTGCGCTGATTCGCTGGGTAGGTCCCGCACCCCACAGATCCAGGAGTGATCATGAGCGTTGCAGGTGAGTCCGGCGGCCGCGCCCAGCAGCTGCGTGCCAAGGCACAGGAACTGAACGAGGCCGCGGACCGCGCCAGCGATCCGGAACAGCGGCAGCGGCTCCAGGACAAGGCCCGTCGCCTGCGGGAGCAGAGCGAGAAGGAGAGCTCCATGAACGACCGGGGCATGGACCCGATGGTGTAGGACCGGCACCCCCGAGCTGCCGGTGGTCCTCACCCGTGCGGGAGGATCACCGGCAGGAACATGCCCGCCCCGCCGATCCCCACGGAGCCGCACCGCCGATGTCCACCCCCCATGATCCGTACGTCCGGGTGCGCGGTGCGCGCGAGCACAACCTCCGCGACGTGGACGTCGACATCCCGCGCGACACCCTCACGGTCTTCACCGGCGTCTCCGGTTCGGGCAAGTCGTCCCTGGCGTTCGGCACGGTCTACGCGGAGGCCCAGCGCCGGTACTTCGAGTCCGTGGCCCCCTACGCCCGCCGGCTGATCCATCAGGTCGGGGCGCCGAATGTCGGTGAGATCACCGGCCTGCCACCCGCCGTGTCACTGGAGCAGCGCCGGTCGGCGCCCGGGTCACGCTCCTCGGTGGGCACGGTCACCACGCTGTCCAACTCGCTCCGCATGCTCTTCTCCCGTGCCGGTGACTATCCGCCCGGTGCCGAACGGCTCGACTCCGACTCCTTCTCGCCGAACACGGCCGCGGGAGCGTGCCCCGAGTGCCACGGCCTCGGGCTGATCCACCGCACCACCGAGGAACTGCTCGTGCCCGACCCCTCGTTGTCGATCCGGGAGGGCGCGATCGCGGCCTGGCCCGGTGCCTGGCAGGGCAAGAACCTGCGCGACGTGCTGGACGCCCTCGGGTACGACGTCGACCGGCCGTGGCGCGAGCTGGAGCCCGCGGACCGTGAGTGGATCCTGTTCACCGACGAGCAGCCGGTGGTGACGGTCCATCCGGTGCGCGACGCGGGTCGTATCCAACGCCCTTACCAGGGTACGTACATGAGCGCGCGACGCCATGTGATGCACACCTTCGCCGATTCCAGGAGCCGGGCGCTGCGGGCCCGGGCGGAACGCTTCCTGACGAGCGATCCGTGTCCGGTGTGCGGGGGCAGCAGGCTGCGGCGGGAGGCGCTGGCGGTGACCTTCGCCGGCCGTACGATCGCCGACCTCGTGGCGCTGCCCCTCACCCGTCTCACCGAGGTGCTGCTGGAGGCGGGCGGTGGGAGCGACACGGCGCGGGTGCTCACGGCCGACCTGCTGGCCAGGATCGAGCCGGTCACCGAGCTGGGTCTCGGCTATCTCAGCCTCGACCGTACGGCCCCGAGCCTGTCCTCGGGCGAACTGCAACGGCTGAGGCTCGCCACACAGCTCCGGTCGGGGCTGTTCGGTGTGGTCTACGTGCTGGACGAACCGTCGGCGGGCCTCCATCCCGCCGACACGGAGTCCCTGCTCGGGGTCCTCGGCAGGCTGAAGCGGGCCGGGAACTCCGTGTTCGTGGTGGAGCACCAGATGGATGTGGTGCGGCAGGCCGACTGGCTGGTGGACGTGGGGCCGCTGGCCGGCGAGCACGGGGGCCGGGTCCTGCACAGCGGGCCACCGGCCGGCCTCGCCGGGGTGGCCGGGTCCGCGACCCGGCGGTTCCTCTTCGACGAGGATCCGGCGCCCGTCCGCGAGCCGCGCTCCCCCTCCGGGTGGATCACGCTGCGCGGGGTGGACCTGCACAACGTGCGCGGTGTCGACGCCGCGTTCCCGCTCGGTGTGCTGACGGCGGTCACGGGTGTGTCGGGGTCGGGCAAGTCGACGCTCGTGGGCCAGGTCCTGGCAGGTGTGCTCGCCGACCGGCGGCCCTCGGAGGCGGCGGAGGATCCCGTCGCGCCGGTGGTGCGGGGCTGCGCGTCGGCGGAGGGCCTGGAGGCGGTGGACCGGCTCGTGCAGGTCGACCAGCGGCCCATCGGGCGCACTCCCCGGTCCAACCTGGCGACGTACACGGGGCTGTTCGACGTCGTACGGAAGCTGTTCGCGGAGACGGAGACCGCGCGGGCCCGGAAGTACCGGGCGGGGCGGTTCTCGTTCAATGTGGCGGGCGGGCGGTGCGAGACCTGCCAGGGCGAGGGGTTCGTCTCGGTGGAGCTGCTCTTCCTGCCCAGTACGTACGCTCCCTGCCCGGACTGTCACGGCGCGCGCTACAACCCGCGGACGCTGGAGGTCACCTACCTCGGCCTCACCATCGCCGAGGTCCTGGACCTGACGGTGGAGGCGGCGGCCGGGTTCCTCGCGGGGACCCCGGCGGCCGAGCGCAGTCTGCGGGCGCTGCTCGACGTCGGGCTCGGCTATCTGCGGCTGGGCCAGCCGGCGACGGAGCTGTCGGGCGGCGAGGCGCAGCGGATCAAGCTCGCGACAGAGCTCCAGCGTGCCCGGCGGGGGCACACCCTCTATCTGCTGGACGAGCCGACGACGGGTCTGCATCCGGCCGATGTGGAGGTGCTGATGCGGCAGTTGCACGGCCTGGTGGACGCGGGAAACACGGTGGTGGTCGTCGAGCACGACATGGCGGTGGTGGCGGGGGCGGACCGGGTGATCGACCTGGGGCCGGGCGGCGGTGACCGGGGTGGTCGGATCGTCGCGGCCGGCACGCCGCGGGAGGTCGCCCGCGCGACGGGGAGCCGTACGGCCGCGTACCTGGCGAAGGCGCTGCGGACGGACTGACTCCCCGGGGCGCCGGGGTCAGCGGCGCACCTTGCGGTTGGCGCGCAGCCACTCCTTGTTCATGGCCGTGATCGACGGGAGCGGGATGCCCTTGGGGCAGGCGGTGGCGCACTCCCCGGTGAGGGTGCAGCCGCCGAAGCCCTCGGCGTCCATGGTGGCGACCATGTCGAGCACGCGGGTCTCCCGCTCGGGCGCTCCCTGCGGGAGCACGTTGAGGTGGTTGACCTTGGCGGAGGTGAAGAGCATCGCCGAGCCGTTCGGGCAGGCGGCGACGCAGGCGCCGCAGCCGATGCACTCGGCGTGCTCGAAGGCCGAGTCGGCGTCCGGCTTGGGGACCGGCGTGGCGTGGGCGTCGGGCGCCGTGCCGGTGGGGGCCGAGATGTAGCCGCCGGCCTGGATGATGCGGTCGAAGGAGGAGCGGTCGACGACGAGGTCCTTGACGACCGGGAAGGCCGAGGCACGCCACGGTTCGACGTCGATCGTGTCGCCGTCGTCGAAGGACCGCATGTGGAGCTGGCAGGTCGTGGTGCGCTCCGGGCCGTGGGCGTCGCCGTTGATGACGAGGCTGCACGCGCCGCAGATGCCTTCGCGGCAGTCGTGGTCGAAGGCGACGGGTTCGTCCCCGCCGAGGATGAGCTCCTCGTTGAGGGTGTCGAGCATTTCGAGGAACGACATGTCCTCCGAGATGCCGTCGACCTGGTAGGTGGCCATGGCGCCGGGCGTCTCGGCGTTCTGCTGGCGCCAGACGCGCAGGGTGAGCTTCATGCGTAGCTCCGCTGGGTGGGGTGGACGTACTCGAAGACGAGGTCTTCCTTGTGCAGGACGGGGGCTTCGCCGGTGGCGCTGAACTCCCAGGCCGCGGCGTAGGAGAACTCCTCGTCCCGGCGGGCGGCTTCGCCGTCCGGGGTCTGCGACTCCTCACGGAAGTGGCCGCCGCAGGATTCGGCGCGGTGCAGGGCGTCGAGGCACATGAGCTCGGCGAGCTCCAGGTAGTCGACGACGCGGTTGGCCTTCTCCAGCGACTGGTTGAACTGCTCGCCGGTGCCGGGCACCTTGATGCGGCGCCAGAACTCCTCGCGGATCTGCGGGATCCGGCCAAGGGCCTTGCGCAGTCCCTCCTCGGTGCGGGCCATCCCGCAGAACTCCCACATGAGTTCGCCGATCTCGCGGTGGAAGGAGTCCGGGGTGCGGTCGCCGTCGACCGCGAGCAGGAGGTTGAGCCTGTCCTCGGTCTCGGCGACGGCCTCGGTGACCGCCGGGTGGCCGGCGTCGACGTCCTCGGCGTGCGGGTTGCGGGCCAGGTAGTCGTTGATGGTCGACGGCAGCACGAAGTAGCCGTCGGCGAGGCCCTGCATCAGCGCGGAGGCGCCGAGGCGGTTGGCTCCGTGGTCGGAGAAGTTGGCCTCCCCGATGGCGAACAGGCCGGGGATGGTGGTCTGGAGGTCGTAGTCGACCCAGAGGCCGCCCATCGTGTAGTGCACGGCGGGATAGATCCGCATGGGGGTCTCGTACGGGTCCTCCGCGGTGATGCGGGCGTACATGTCGAAGAGGTTGCCGTACTTCTCCTCGACCTTCTCACGGCCCATCCGGGCGATGGCCTCGGCGAAGTCGAGGTAGACGCCCTGGCCGCCGGGCCCCACGCCGCGGCCCTCGTCGCAGACGTTCTTCGCCGCGCGGGAGGCGATGTCACGGGGCACGAGGTTGCCGAACGCGGGGTAGACGCGCTCCAGGTAGTAGTCCCGCTCGTCCTCGGGGATCCGGTTCGCGGGGCGGTCGTCGCCCTTGGCCTTCGGTACCCAGATGCGTCCGTCGTTGCGCAGCGACTCGCTCATCAGCGTCAGCTTGGACTGGTGGTCGCCGGTGCGCGGGATGCAGGTGGGGTGGATCTGTGTGAAGCAGGGGTTCGCGAAGTACGCGCCGCGGCGGTGGGCACGCCAGATCGCGGTGGCGTTGGAGTTCATGGCGTTCGTCGAGAGGTAGAAGACGTTCCCGTAGCCCCCGCTGGCCAGGACCACGGCGTCGGCGAAGTAGGTGTCGGTCCTCCCGGTGACGAGGTCGCGGGCCACGATGCCGCGGGCCTTGCCGTCGACCACGATCAGGTCGAGCATCTCGGTGCGGGAGTGGAGCTCGACGTTGCCCGCGGCGATCTGGCGGGAGAGCGCCTGGTAGGCGCCGAGGAGGAGCTGCTGGCCCGTCTGGCCGCGGGCGTAGAAGGTGCGGGAGACCTGGACTCCGCCGAAGGAACGGTTGTCGAGGAGACCGCCGTACTCCCGGGCGAAGGGCACGCCCTGGGCGACGCACTGGTCGATGATCTCCACGGAGATCTCGGCGAGGCGGTGGACGTTGGACTCGCGGGCGCGGAAGTCGCCGCCCTTGACGGTGTCGTAGAAGAGCCGGTGCACCGAGTCACCGTCGTTGCGGTAGTTCTTCGCGGCGTTGATCCCGCCCTGCGCGGCGACGGAGTGGGCGCGCCTCGGCGAGTCCTGGAAGCAGAACTGGACGACGTGGTAGCCCTGTTCGGCGAGGGTCGCGCCGGCCGAGCCGCCGGCCAGGCCGGTGCCGACGACGATGACGGTGTGCTTGCGGCGGTTGGCCGGGTTGACGAGCTTCGCCTCGAAGCGGCGGGTGTCCCAGCGCTCGGCGACGGGGCCCGAGGGCGCCTTCGCGTCGGTGACCGGCTCGCCGGTGCGGTAGTCCGTGTAGTCGTTCATGTCAGCTCACCACTCCGGTCATCACGGCGACGGGTACGGAGACGAAGCCGGCCGTCAGCACCACTGCGAGGACGTTGGCAAGGGTCTTCAGGACCCGGTCGCGCGCCGCGCTGCCCACGCCGAGGGTCTGCGCCGCGCTCCAGAAGCCGTGCTGGACGTGCAGGCCCACGGCGAGCACGGCGACGATGTAGATCACGTTGCCGTACCAGGTGGAGAAGGTGTCGAGCACGTTCTGGTACGGGTGTCCGCGCTGGAATCCCCCGCTGTGCACGGTGCCCGTCGTCAGGTCCAGGATGTGCCAGACGATGAACAGCGCGAGGATGATCCCGCCGTAGCGCATGGTGCGCGTGGCGTAGCTGGACC
This sequence comes from Streptomyces sp. NPDC058008, assembly GCF_042886395.1. NCBI lineage: Bacteria > Bacillati > Actinomycetota > Actinomycetes > Kitasatosporales > Streptomycetaceae > Streptomyces > Streptomyces sp. NPDC058008. Next base: position 146,893 of record NZ_JBHVQX010000006.1, read on the forward strand.
GCGCCTTCCTGTGGACGTACGCCGTGGGGCGCGCCCTGAGGTCGCGGCGGCTCAGCTGGTACGCGGAGACGGCGTGCAGGACGACGGCCGCGACCAGCACGACGCGGACGATCCACAGGGCCCACTCGTAGTGCAGGAAGGGCTCGCCGAGGGTGCGGAGCCAGTGCGCGTAGTGGTTGAACTCGTCCGGTCCGAAGAAGATCTTCAGGTTGCCCAGCATGTGGACCACCAGGTAACCGAGCATGATCAGGCCGCTCACAGCCATGATCGTCTTCTTGCCGACGGACGAGTCCCAGAGCGTACGCGTCATGGACGGCCGTCGGTCCGTCCGCGTTGCCAATGCCATGGACACGACGCTAGAGCCGAAGGGCACCATCAGTCCAAGACATGAAACGACTCATGTCCATAGGCAGAGGCTATGGAGTTCGCTATCGTCGCGGTATGCACTTCCAGCAGCTCGCCTACTTCGTGGCCGTCGCGGAGGCCCGGCACTTCACCCGGGCCGCCGAGGAGGTCCATGTGTCCCAGCCCTCCCTCTCCCAGCAGATCAAGGCGCTGGAGAACGAACTGGGCGCCGAGCTGTTCAGCCGCGCACGCGGCAACATCGCACTGACCGACGCGGGTGAGGCACTGCTGCCGCTCGCCCGCAGGATCCTCGCGGACGCGGACACCGCGCGGCTCGAGGTGCAGGAGCTGGTACAGCTGCGCCGGGGGCGGGTCAGGCTCGGCGCCACCCCGAGCATCTGCACCGGCCTGCTTCCGGACGTGCTGCGCGCCTTCCACGGCGCACACCCCGGGATCCGGCTCCTGATCGAGGAGGGCGGCTCCCACGACCTCGTACGGCAGCTGGCGCGCGGCGCCCTCGACCTCGCGCTGCTCGTGCTGCCGCTGCCCGCCGCCTCACCGGCGCTGACCACGGTGGAGCTGCTGCACGAGGACCTGGTGGTGGTGTCGTCCACGTCCCGTCCCGCGCCGGGGCGGAAGGGCTCCGTGAGCGTCGCCGACCTGGAGAACGAACCGCTGGTGATGTTCCGCCACGGCTACGACCTGCGGGAGCTGACCGTCGCCGCCTGCCGGGCCGAGGGCTTCGAGCCGTCGTTCACGGTGGAGGGCGGCGAGATGGACGCCGTGCTCGGCTTCGTACGCGCGGGCCTGGGCATCGCCGTCGTGCCCCGCATGGTCGCGGTGCGGGCCGGCCAGGACCTCCGCACGACGGCGCTGGCCTCGCCCGGCCTGCGGCGCACCATCGCGCTCGCCCACCGCAGCGACGTGGAACCGCCGCGTGCGGCGCGCGAGCTGCAGCGGATGCTGCTGGGGGCGGGGCCGTCACACCGCGTCCGCCAGCAGCAGCGAGTGGATGCGGTCGGGCGCGCCCGGACGCGCGTAGTACCAGCCCTGGGCGGTGTCGCAGCCGAGCTGTCGCAGCTGCTCGGCCTGGGCGCCGGTCTCCACACCCTCCACCGTGACCGCGAGGTCCAGGCTGTGGGCCAGGGAGACGATCCCCTCGACGATCTTCAGGTCGACCGGGTCCGCCGGGTGGTGCTGCATGCCCTGGGTGAAGGAACGATCCAGCTTGAGCACGCTCACCGGCAGCCGCCGCAGGTTCGCGAGATTCGAGTAGCCGGTGCCGAAGTCGTCCAGCGCGATGTCGACGCCCATCTCCGCCAACTGGCGCAGCGGCTTGAGCAGATCGTCGTCCGCGCCGATCAGTGCGGACTCGGTGACCTCCAGGCAGAGGGCTCCGGCCTCCAGACCGGAGCGTTCCAGCACGTCGACGATCTCGGCGACCAGGCTGGGGTGGTGCAGCTGCGTCGGGGAGAGGTTGACGTTGATCCGCAGGGGCCCGCCGTCGGTGTGACGTTCCTGCCAGAAGTTCGCCTGCCGGACCGACTCCTCCAGGACCCAGCGGCCGAGCGGCACGATCAGCCCGGTGTGCTCGGCGAGAGGGATGAACCGGTCCGGGCCGAGCACCCCGTGCTGCGGATGGCACCAGCGCACCAGGGCCTCGGCACCGTGCACGCTGCCGTCCCCGAGGTGCACCAGCGGCTGGTACTCGATGAAGAACTCCCCGCGGTCCAGCGCCGTGGGCAGTGCCGTGGTCAGTCCGTGGCGGGTGATGGCGCGGGCGTCGGCCTCGGCGTCGGCGAGCGCGAAGCGGTTGCCTCCCGCCGCCTTGGCCCGGTACATCGTGATGTCCGCGCTGCGCAGCACCTCGGCGCCGGTGCGCTCACCCGACGGCCCCTCCACCACGCCGACGGATCCGCGTACCGTCAGCTCCCGGCCGTCCAGACGTACAGGCGTGGCGAGCGCCGACAGGATGCGGCCGGCCAGCTCGTGGACCTCGTCCTGGGTACGCGGTCCGGTCGTGAGGGCCACGAACTCGTCGCCACCGAGCCGCGCGACCATCTCGCCGGGGGCGGTCGCACAGCTCTGCAGCCGGTCGGCGACCTCGACCAGGAGCCGGTCCCCCGCCGCGTGCCCCAGGCTGTCGTTGATCGCCTTGAAGCCGTCCAGGTCGAGGTAGCAGAGCCCGAAGCGCATGCCTTCCCTGGGCGCGAGTGCCTTCTCCAGCCGCTCGAAGAACAGCGTCCGGTTGGGCAGGCCGGTGAGCGCGTCGTGGGTGGCCTCGTAGCGCAGCCGCAGATTGAGCAGCCGCCGCTCGGTGGTGTCCTCCATCAGGGCGAGCTGGTACTCCGGCCGCCCCTCGGTGTCCCGCAGCAGCGACACCGTGAGGTTGGTCCACAGGACGGTGCCGTCGTTGCGGTAGTACGGCTTCTCCACGCTGTAGTGCTCGCGCTCCCCACGCACCAGCTCGTCGTAGTACTTCCACACGTGGGGCGAGTCCTCGGGGTGCACCCACTCGTTCACCTTGTGGCTGCGGACGTGGTGCTCCAGGCCTCCGAACATCCGGGTGAGGGTGTCGTTGATCTCCAGGATGTTGCCTTCGAGGTCGGCGATGCCGATCCCGATGGCGGCGTCCTTGAACACGGCGCGGAAGCGTGCCTCGGTGGCGTGCAGGGCCTGTTCTGCGTTCGAGCGGGCCGTGAGCGCGGACCGGGCTATCGCCTCCTGCTCGGCGAGCGTCCGCTCGCGCAGTGCCTGGGTGAACCCGCCGGCCAGCGCGTGCTGGATGCGCGCGCAGCGGGCCCTGCTGTCCTCGGTGGACAGCTCCACCGGCCCGTTGCCACCGCAGTAGAGGACCAGGTAGGAGTCGACGACGCCGAGTGTGGAGCTCAGGGCGTCGGGGTCCGTGCAGTGCGCGGCGACCAGCCCGGCCCCGACGCGGTGTGCGGGGGTCGCGTCGAAGATCCGTGTGTGGAGGATGTCGCTGAGTTCCCGGGCGAGCGGCAGCAGGTGCTCCTCGAACTCCGGGCGGGTCAGGGAAGTGGCCGTGGAGGGGAAGATCGCCCGGCTCCAGATGGTGGCGAATCTCCGGAGCCGGCCTTCAGGGCCGTCGGGTTCCGCGTCCGGTGCGCCGGACGACTGGGCGGGGATGCTCACGCCTTGCGCCCCACCCCGGCGAAGCCCGAGAAGGCGAACGGGTCTTCCTGCGCGACCGTCTCGGGGGACTCGGGACGCCATTCGGGCATGGAGACGAGCCCGGGCTCGACCATCTCGTACCCCTCGAAGAAGCGGCCGATCTCGGTGCGCGAACGCATGATCAGCGGATTGCGGATGGTGCGGTAGACGCCGACCGTACCGCCCGCCTCCTCCTGGGTGAGCGGGATGCCCTCGTAGGAGGCGTGGGTCAGGACCAGCAGGCTGCCGGGAGCGAGGGCGTCGCGCAGTTCGGCGACCGCCCGGTACGGGTCGTCGGTGTCCTCGATGAAGTGGAGCACCGCGACCAGGAGCAGCGCCACCGGCCTGTCCAGGTCGAGGAGGCCGTTGATCTCCGGGTTCTCCAGGATGTCCCGGGGCTTGCGCAGGTCGGCGGCGGCGATGACGGCCCGCTCGTTGCCCTGGAGCACCGCCTGGCTGTGGGCGACCGCGACCGAGTCGTGGTCGACGTAGGCGATCCGGGCCTCGGGGTCGGCGGCCTGGGCGACTTCGTGGACATTGCCGAAGGTCGGTATGCCGGATCCGATGTCCAGGAACTGATTGACTCCCGAAGTGGTGGCGTAGTGCACGGCCCGCCGCATAAAGGCGCGATTGGCCTGCATCACCTTGGGCAGGCCCGGCATGAACTCCATGGCCTTGCGGGCCGCTTCCCTGTCCACCTCGAAATTGTGCGAACCGCCCAGATAGAAGTCGTACATTCGAGACACGCTCGGCACCGAGATGTCAATGCCCTGCGGTGCCCAGGCGGGACGCTCCATCGATGTCTCCAACAAGTCGCCACGGCGATCCGGCCATGTTCATGGTCAGTGTTGACCAGAGGCTACTGATCGACCGCCAGGAGAGCGAGTGGAAACGGAAATTAGAGATCCGTTATTGGTCACACACCGCAGGCAAGTGCGGCCGCCCCGTCGCTGCGTGTGCACCTCCGGCGACGGAAAGGCACCACCGGGGTTCTTTCCGGGGCCACTTGGGGATCCGGGCGGCGGTGTTCCGGGTGGTGCCGCGTACGATGTGCCGCCGGTCGGCCGGTCGTTGGCCTCGCCTGGTCCGGTGCCTCCGGAAGGGACGTACGGAAGCGGGTATCCGGGCGGCCGTCGGCGCATGCCGTGCGGTTCTCCGAGGGTGACACCTCACTTCACCAGGACACCTCCGGCGTCATTCTTCGGCACCCCGGACCGAGGGCCGGCCACTTCTTGAGGCGCTCCCCCGTGTACGGCGACTTCACCGGCCGGCGGGGGACTTCCCGTGCCGGAAAAACGCCGGGACGCGCGCAAACGCGAATTGCCGAATGTCCCCTCCATCAGGCGAATCAGCGCCTCGCCCCGCGTGTCACGGGGCTGCGGGGAACATGCTCCCCGGCGTGTACGGATCACGCATATGGCGGCTGACAGCCGCCACTCTGCTCCTGCTGCTCGCCGTCCCGTTGCCGGCGGCCGGTGACGACTGCGCGGTCGCCTCCATCGGGCAGGGCGACGGCGGCTCGTCCGTCGCCGTGGCGGGCGAGGGACGGTGCGGGGCGGTCATCACCGAACCCGAGCCGGAGCCCACGCCACCGCCTCCCCCGCCACCTCCACCGACACCGCCGCCACCCCCGCCACCACCGCCACCTCCTCCCCCGCCACGTGTGCAGCCGCCCCCGCCGCCGCCCCCTCCGTCCCGCGCCCCCGCGCCGAAGCCGGAACCCGCGCCGCCGGAACCCGCACCGCCCAGGCCGGTCAGGACCACCGCGCACCCCACGCCACCGGCCCCGACGCCCGTCGCGCTTCCCTCCTACCGCAAGCCACCCCGCAAGGCACCCCGCTCCGGGACCTCGCTCGTCTCGCTCACCCTTCTGATCACCGCGCCCGCCGTTTTCGCCGTGGCCGTGCTGCGGCCCCGCTCGTCCCGCTGACCGAAGAGGGGAACACATGTCGGAATGGCTTGTTCTGACCATTGCGATGGCGGCGGCCTGTGCCGTCGTCCTCACGACCGCCATCCTCAGCAACCGCCGCGTCGCCGAGGACGACGATCCGTCCGAGACACCCGACGTCATCGAGTACATGACGATGATGATCGGCGTGGTCTACGCGATCGTGCTCGGCCTGGCCATCGCGGGCGTGTGGGAGGGCCGGAGCGCCGCCCAGGAGTCCGTACGCCTCGAGGCGCAGGCGCTGCACGAGGTGAGCGCGCGGTCGGCCGTCTACCCGGCCGAGGTACGTGACCGTATCCGCGCCGACGTCGACGCGTACGTGGCCCATGTGGTCGGCGACGAGTGGAAATGGATGACGAAGCACGAGAGCCTCACGGACGAAGGGACGCGCCTGCTCGACCGGGTGCGTGCCGACGTGACGATGTACGAGCCGCGCACGGACCTCGAAGGGCAGGCGTACCAGCCGCTGGTGGACCAGGTGGCGGCCGTCGACGACGCACGGGGGGCCCGGGGGCAGAACGCGGGCGCGACGATGCCGGGTGTCGTCTGGTTCGGCCTGATCACGGGGGCCGTGGTCACGGTGGGGCTGATCTTCACGCTCCAGATCCGCAGAACCTTCCGCGAACTGCTGCTGGCGGGCCTCTTCAGCGTCCTGATCGCGTTCCTGCTCTTCCTGATCTGGGATTTCGACGCCCCCTTCGGCCGGGGCATCTCCGCGACGACCGCCCCGTTCATCGATCTGTTCCCGCACGCCACGGGGAAATAGACGCGCGCGGCCACCCCTGCGGGTCCCCCGGCCGGTGCGCCGGGCGGGGGACAAGGCTGCCCCATTCGCCGGACACCGATCGCGGGTGGTATGCGGCGCTTCTACCGTTTCGGGCATCGAGGCGTATCTCCCACGCCCCGCGGAAACCGGTTCCGCGACTGCGCCTCGGGACCCGGAGGATTCACCATGCGCGCGATACGTGTCGCACCCGTCGCCCTGCTGGGCGCCGCCGCCTGCCTCTTGACAGCACCGGCCGCATCGGCCGGCGTACCCGCCGGCGGCACGCCCACCTCCTTCACGCCGACGATCACTCCTTCGACGGTCGCGCCGGGGGGCCGGGTCACCCTCGGCGCCGTGGGGTGCGCCAGTGACGCGACCGCGTTCTCGGGGGTGTTCGACACCACCACCATCCCGAGCGGGAAGTCGGCCACGGCCACGGTCGACCAGGGCGCCAAGCGGGGGGCGGTCTACGAGGTGACCTTCCGCTGCGGCACCGCCACGCGGACCGCGAACCTGACCATCACGAGTCCCGCCACCACCTCCCCCACCACGAGTTCCACCGCGATCCCCAACGGCGTGCTGGGCGGGCTCGGCGGAAGCGTCGGCACCGTGGATTCCACGGAGATCGCCGCCGGTGCCGCGCTGGTCGCGGTCGCCTCGGCCGGCACCTTCCACGTGCTGCGCAGGCGCCGCCGCACCGGCCGTCAGCACTGACGCCCCGTACCGCGCGCGGACGCACGACAGTCGCCCCGGGTCCTGGTTCCAGGACTCGGGGCGACGGGCGTATCGGGCCGGGCAGGAGGCGGGACGTGTCAGCTCGCCGCATTGCTCGTCCGGCGACGCACGAGGAACACCGCACCGCCGACGGCCGCCGCCGCGACGAGGCCGCCGCCGACCTGCGTCTCGACGGAGCTGGGGCCCATCGAGCCTCCGAGGCCGCCCTGCGCGCCGCGTGCCGGCAGCACGGTGAAGCGGGCCGTCGCGACCCGGTCGCCGTCACCGCCCCGGCCGCCGTCACCGCCCTCGCCGCCCCGGCCGCCGTCGTCGGGGCCACGGCCACCGTCGCCACCCTGGCCGCCGTTGCCGAACTGGTTGCCGTCACCGCCGCGGCCGCCGTCGCGGCCGCCGTCGCCTCCGTTGTCGCCCCCGAAGTTGTTGTCACTGTCGTTGCACCGCACGAAGAGGGTGTAGCGACCCGGCGTCGCGTTGTCCCGGATGCGCGCCGTCGCGAAGCCGACCCGGCCCGGCGAGAGGTTCACCGTCGGGAACGCGTTCGACCACACCCGACCGCCGGAGCGGCCGCAGCCCTCCGCCCTGACCTGCATCGTGGCGCCCTGGAAGACCGAGGACGGGTTGACGGTGACATTGGTCGGGAAGTTGTTCGGGTTGCTGCCCGGGCCGCCGCCGGCGGCGGCCAGCGGGGCAGCCAGCCCGACCGCCGCGAATGCGGTCGCGGTCACCGCGAGAGCGCGTGAAGCACGCATCGTTGAACCTCCAGCGGGAAGCGCCCCGGAGTCTTGTTCTCCGGGATCAGTCGACGAGAACGCATCCCATGACGAACCCTCACCAGTCACCGCACATATCGCACTTCGACACTGCTCCACCCCGGTGAGCCGACACGCCGCGAGCCAGGTCAGGAGTCTGACGGAGTCGCAGGTCACGGACCGTCAGAACTTTTATCCGCTCATTACTCCGAAGAGAACGCGGCCGAAGCCGGGGCCCGGTCGGCCGCCACCCGTTCGCCCTTCCCTGATCGCCGCCGGGCGGACCCGCGCCTAGCGTGACCCTGTCGCGACGAAGGGAGAACCATGGGCCGGGACCAGTGGGGCGCCGAGCGGACCAGACGTACACCCTGGGGCGCGATCGCCCTGGTGATGCTCACCGGACTCGCTCTCATGCGCAACGGCGTGGAGACGTCCCCCGGGCCCCCGCAGCCGGCGGCCGCGGCCTCGGTGGCCGGCCCCCGGGACACCACGGTGTCCGCCCCTCTCGACGGCGATCTCGTCCAGCCGCTGGCGTACGCCCCCGCCGCGCGCATCCGGATTCCGTCGATCGAGGTCGACGCACCCGTCGTCGACGTGGACCTGGACCCCGCCGGCTGGATCGAGGCACCGCCCGCCCAGGACCCGAACCTCGCCGGCTGGTACCAGAACGGCATCGCCCCGGGCCAGCGGGGGACGTCCGTGATGGTCGGTCACGTCGACAACCTCGCCGGTCCCGCGGTCTTCTACGGCCTGGGCTCCCTCGGCAAGGGCCAACAGATCGAGGTGGAGCGCTTCGACGGCAGGGTGGTGGTGTTCGAGGTCTACGGCGTCGAGGTCTTCGCCAAGGACGACTTCCCCGGAGCCCGGGTCTACGGCGACACCGGTGACGCGGAACTCCGGGTCATCACCTGCGGCGGCGGATACACGAAGGCCGCCGGTTACGACGGGAACGTGGTGGTCTTCGCCCGGCTGGTCGAGACACGATGACGGGGGCGGGCCTCCTCCCCCTCACGGGCCCGGCGTCCTGACGGGGCGGGGCCCGGGACGCCGGTCGGAAGGTGCGGGCCCCAGGGAGCCGCTTCCGACGCGGCGCGGCGCGGGGCGCAGGGTGCCCGTCAGGCCCGGCGCGGGGATCGCAACGCCCGTCAGAAAGGAGCGGGCCCCGGGACGCCCGTCCGACGCGGCCCGGCGCGGGACGCAGGGCGCCCGTCAGGCGCGGCGCGGGGCTCGGAACGCCCGTCAGAAAAGTGCGGGCCCCAGGGAGCCGCATCCGACGCGGCGCAGAACCCGGAACACCCATCAGAAAGTGTGCGGGCCCCAGGACGCCCGTCCGACGCGGCCCGGCCCGGCGCGGCACGCACCCGGGGCCCCTCCGGCGCGGCGCGGCACGCACCCGGGGTGCCCGTCAGACGCGGCGCGGCACGCACCCGGGGTGCCCGTCAGACGCGGCGCGGCACGCTCCCGGGGTGCCCGTCAGGCGCGGCGCGGGACGGTCGGACGGTAGCCCTTCTCGATGAGCGCGGGCAGATACCGGCGCAGGGCGGCCACGCTCTGGGACCGGTTCCCGCCCGCGTCGTGCGACAGCACCACGACCCCCGGCGCCGCTCCCTTCTTCACCCGGCGGACGATGGTGTCGGTGCCCGGCGTGGTCCAGTCCAGCGAGTCCACGGTCCAGGCCATCGGCTCCATGCCCATGGCCGCACCGATCTCGAAGGAGTTGCGGTTCCAGGCGCCGTACGGGGCCCGGTACCAGAGGGGCGGCACGCCCAGCGTCTTCTCGATCACGTCGCTGGTACTGCCCAGTTCGTCACGGATCCCGCCCCGGGAGAGCTTGGGGATCAGCGGGTGCGACCAGGAGTGGTTGCCGATCACGTGCCCGTCGTCGGCGATGGCACGGAGCAGGTCGCGGTTGTCGGCCGCCATCTCGCCGCAGACGAAGAACATCGCCCGGACGTCGTACCTGCGCAGCGTGGCGAGGATGTCGGGGGTGTACCGCGGGTCCGGGCCGTCGTCGAAGCTGAGCACCATGGCATCGCGCCCCAGCTCGGGCAGCTGCTCGAACGGGCGGGTGCGTACGGGGGGCGCGGCGGGCTGGAAGCGGGGCGGTGTCTCCGAGGTCATGGGGCGCAACCGGTAGGCACCGGGGCCCGTCCGTGCCGCCGAGGGAGGCCCGGCGGCGGGAGCCGGCTCGCCGCCGGGGCGTACGGGTGTACCGGCCGGATCCGCCGCGATCATGTGCACCGCGGCGGCGGCCCCCAGCGCGAGGGCGAGGCGCAGGAAGGTACGTCGTTCCGCAGGAATCTGATCATGCTTCATGACCAACTGCTCGCACGGAGCAAGGCCCACGCCCGCCGACGACACCGGATATGAGATGTTTTGCACCCGATGGATGGAGTGCGTGGGCGGCATACGGCGGGGAGGTCCCGCCGGCCGCGGAAGCGGAGCGGAGGCGCCCGGGGAGCGGATCACCCGAGCGACTACCCTCGGGGCCGTGACAGACCAGCAACAACACCGGTTCGAGCGCGGCACGGACGGTCCCAAGGTGATCGTCGCGGGCATCGACGGGTCCCAGTCCTCGATGCGGGCCGCGGCGTACGCGGCGGGCCTCGCCCGCCGGCAGAACGCGATGCTCGCCCTCGTCTACGTCCAGCCGGTGATGCCGGCCGGCGCCGCCCTGGGAGCCCCGGTCGCCGAGGCGACAGGAGAGGTCGCCGAGGGGCTGGTGAACGAGATCAGGGACTCGACCGAACGCCTCAAGGACATATGGAACGTCCGCTGGGAGTTCCACACCTTCCACGGGGATCCGTACAACGGGCTCGTGACGGCGGCCGACGAGCTGAAGGCGGACGCCGTGATCGTGGGGGCGTCGGAGTCCGCCGGGCACCGCTTCATCGGCTCCGTCGCGGTCCGGCTGGTGAAGGCCGGACGCTGGCCGGTGACCGTCGTGCCGTGATGCCCCTCGGGGTACGCCGGCCGGTGACGCACCGTCGGCCGGCCGTCAGCGCTTTCCGGCCACGAGGCCGTCCTCGGCCGCACCACGGCTGAAGACCGGACTCCGTATCCGTTCACGCACCTCGTCCCGGTCCGCATCCGTTCACGCACCTCGTCCCGGTCCGTATCCGTTCACGCACCTCGTCCGGCCGGTCTCCGGCCGCCCGGCCGGGACGAGGCCCCGGAGCCCGGGACGACGACGCGCCCCGCCTCGCGTCGCAACCGCGGCGGGACGGAACCCGCCCTCGTGACGACCCGACGCCGCCCGGATTCCGCGCGCCGCCCGAAGCCGCCGGAGCCGTGACCGGTGGCACGCGGCGCGGCCGCCACCTCGGGCGAATCCCTGAAGGCCCGGGTGGCACGCGCGGCGGCCACCGCCCTGGACCGGCACGGCCCCAGGGCCCGGATGGCCGGATCCGCCGTGGAGACCGCGGGGGCAGCGCCGTTGAGCGCCGGGCGGACGCCGTAGCCCTTTTCGCCTGTTCCGGCGGCGGGCTCGGCCGACGACCGATGAGTGCGGCTGGACGGCGTCCGAGGCCGGCAGCGTGAAGCCGTGCGCCCCCGCCGCTCCCCCGGCACCCAGCCCGTCCGCGCCCCACCCGGCGGGCAGGTGCCGCCCGGCGAAGCCGGACGTCGGGGGCCGTCGGCCGGAACAGGCCGTCGTGGTGGCCGGCAGACCCGCGACGGTGATCACTTCGCCCCGTGGGGTGTCCTTCACCGTCCGCACGGCTTCCGGTTCACATGATTTCGGCCATTCACCTCCACGTACGCCGAAACCTGCGAGTCAAGGACAAAGGCACCGGACTGCCCGAACCGGCCGTATCGCCGCCCACCGACCGTTCACCGCACCACTCGCCGCTCCGTGCGACCGCTCGGCGCACATCTCGGTGCACCGGCTGTTCTCCCACGCCCCGATGCGTTCGTATTCGCCAGGCGGGAGCGAGGCGTCAGGGGCCTCTTCGGGAAAGGACGTTCACGATGACCACTGCGACAACCGATGAGCGGGCCCTCGCGGAGCTCCAGCGGGAACACGGGCCCGCGCTGTTCCACTTCCTTCTGGGGCTGACGTTCGGCGACCGGCAGCGGGCCGAGGACCTGCTGCAGGAGACCCTGGTACGCGCGTGGCAGCACCCGGAGGCGTTCGACGCCCCCTACGACTCGATGCGCCCGTGGCTCTTCACCGTCGCCCGCCGGCTCGCGATCGACGCCCGGCGGGCCCGTCAGGCCAGGCCGGCGGAGGTCAGCGACGCGGTCCTGGAGGGCGCCCCCGCCCAGGGCGACACCGCGGACGCGGCGGTGCACGCCCTCGACGTACGCGAGGCCGTGAGCACGCTCAGCCCGGAGCACCGCGCGGTGCTCGTGCAGATCTACTTCCGGGGGCTCAGCGTGGGTGAGACCGCGCAGGCCCTCGGCATCCCCTCGGGCACCGTCAAGTCCCGCTCGTACTACGCGCTGCGCCTGCTCAGCCGCAACCTCCCCGGCTACTCCAGCAGGTCCTCCACGTCCAGCAGGGCGAGCAGGGACACCGCCTCCGCGACCTCGACGTAGGCGGCCGCACACGTCCCGCACCGCTGGAGGTGCCGTGCCACCGGCGCGCTCTCGTCGTCGTCCAGGGCGTCGAGCACATAGGCTCCCAGCAGCTGCCGCACATGCGGGCCGTCGCCGTGGTCGGCGGTCATCGCACCTCGAATCTCCCGACGGATCCTGCCCTTCTGCCCACGCGGGGCGCGTGCCCCCGGTTCAATGCTGCGTGTAGCCCGGTGCCGAGTCGACGAAAGAGGCGAGACGGGATGCGTCCCGAACATCACGAGGGGACCGGCGGGGGCGGACTGCCGGTCCCGATGGCCTGGATGTACTCCGAGTACCTCGCCGACGAAGTGCTGGCGACCGGCGACCTGATGGAACCGGCGACCCTGGAGTACCGGGCGGGGCGCGACGCCCTCGCGCTGACGATCTTCCTCTCCGACGGGGCGGTCGCGGAGGACCTTCCCGTGGCGCGGGTGGACGAGCTGAGGCTGCTCACGGCGTACGGCGCCACGTGGAGGGGCTGGGTGTGCGCACGGCTGGAGGCGCTGGAGCGGCCGTACCCTCCGGCCGGGCTGCCGGGCCCCGATCTCGCGCTGGCGCGGGCCGCCTGGCGGTGGCTGGAGGAGACCGAACTCCTGGCTGCGGACCTCGACGCGCTCGGCCCGGCGCCCTGGGAACCGGTGGACGGCGAGGAAGAGGGCGAGGTCCGGGTGTGGACCCCGGCCTGGCAGCTGGGGCTGCCCCTGGGACATCTGGCCGTCCACCTGTACTGACTCGGCCTCGACGGGCCGTCAGCCGTGCACGCCCGCACGGTACTTGGGGAAACGCAGGGTGATCTTCATGCCGGCTCCCACACCGGTCTCGATGACGAGGCCGTAGTCGTCGCCGTACACCTGCCGGAGCCGCTCGTCCACGTTGAGCAGGCCGATGCCGGTGGAGGCGCCGCCCTCGCCCCGCAGAATCTGGCGCAGGCGCTCCGGCTCCATCCCGGTGCCGTCGTCCTCGATGACGACCTCGGCCTCGGCGCCCGCGTCCAGTGCGCTGATCGTGACCCGGATCGGCGCGTCGCCCGCCCGGACGGCTCCGCGTGGCCGGGCGAGGGTCACGGCGCCCTCCAGTCCGTGCTTGACGGCGTTCTCGACCAGGGGCTGGAGGCAGAGGAACGGGAGGGAGACGGGAAGCACCTCGGGGGCGACCTGGAGTGTGACGGACAGCCGCTCGCCGAAGCGTGCGCGTACCAGCGCCAGGTACTGGTCGATGGAGTGGAGTTCGTCGGCCAGGGTGGTGAACTCCCCGTGCCGCCGGAAGGAGTAGCGGGTGAAGTCGGCGAACTCCAGCAGCAGTTCACGTGCCCGCTCCGGATCGGTCCTGACGAACGAGGCGATGGCGGCGAGTGAGTTGAAGATGAAGTGGGGGGAGATCTGGGCCCTCAGCGCCTTGATCTCGGCCTCGATGAGCTGTGTGCGCGACCGGTCGAGCTCGGCGAGTTCCAGTTGTACGCAGACCCAGCGGGCCACCTCCCCGGCGGCCCTGGCCAGCACCGCCGATTCACGCGGGGCGTAGGCGACGAGGGTGCCGAGCACCCGGTGGTCCACCGTCAGGGGGACGGCGACGGCCCAGCGCAACGGGCAGTCCAGGTCGCCGCAGTCGCTGTGGAAGGCGGTGTCCCTGCCGCTGGCGAGCAGCCCCTCGACCTGGTGCATCACGTCCTTGCCGTGGTGGTCCCCCTCACCGTCCCAGACCAGTACCCGCTCGCGGTCGGTGAGGCACAGGGCGTCGGTGCCCAGCAGCGAGCGCAGCCCGCGTGCCGATCTGCGGGCGCTCTCCTCGGTGAGTCCGGCGCGCAGCGGGGGTGCCGCGAGGGAGGCCGTGTGCAGGGTCTCGAAGGTGGCGTGCTCGACGGGCGTGCCGACGTCGCTGCCGCGTACGGGGCGGGCGGTGCGGCCCAGGAGGAAGCCGGTGCCGAACAGCAGCAGCACGAGCACGGTGATGACGGCGATCCCCGCCCCGGTCACCGCGGGCGCCCCGAGGTCAGCGCTTCGGGCAGGTGGAAGCGGGTCATGGCCGCGTTGGTGCCCGGCGGTATCCGTCCGGGGGTGGCCAGCGAGACCAGGATCATCGCGAGGAAGCCGACCGGTACGGACCAGACGGCGGGCCAGGCCAGCAGGGCGTGCGGCCAGCCCGGCGGGCGTACGGCGCCGCTGACGGTGATGGCGACGGACAGCAGCGCGGACCCGCCGCCGAGCAGCAGTCCCGCGATGGCGCCCGGCGGGGTGAGCCGCCGCCACCAGATGCCCAGGACGAGCAGCGGGCAGAAGGACGACGCGGAGACCGCGAAGGCCATCCCGACGGCGTCGGCCACCGGCACCCGGCTCACCACCAGCGAGCCGGCCAGCGGCACGGCGATGGCCAGGACGGTGGCCAGCCGGAAGTGCCGTACGCCCCGCGAGGGCAGGACGTCCTGGGTGATGACTCCGGCGACGGCCATGGTGAGCCCCGACGCCGTGGACAGGAACGCGGCGAACGCCCCGCCCGCCAGGAGGGCCGCGAGGAGGTCACCGCCGAGTCCGCCGATCACCCGGGCGGGCAGCAGCAGCACGGCGGCGTCGGCCTCCTCACCGTGCATGAGTTCGGGCGCGTACAGCCGGCCGAGGGCCCCGTACACCGGGGGCAGCAGGTAGAAGAGTCCGACCAGGGCGAGGACGGCGACGGTGGTGCGGCGGGCGTCGCGGCCGTTGGGGCTGGTGTAGAAGCGGACCACCACGTGCGGCAGCCCCATGGTGCCGAGGAAGGTGGCCACGATCAGTCCGTACGTCGCGTAGAGCGGATGGTCGGCGCGGAAGACGGAGATCTGCTCCTCGAAGCTGACGCGGGGGCGCCCGTCGCCCTGCCAGGCGAGCACGAGGAAGATCGCGGGCACCAGGAGGGCGGTGAGTTTCAGCCAGTACTGGAACACCTGGACGAAGGTGATCGAGCGCATCCCGCCCGCGGCGACGGCCACCACGACGACGGAGGCGACGAGTACGTCACCGAGCCAGCCGGGCGCGCCCGTGAGGATCTTCAGGGTCAGGCCGGCTCCCTGGAGCTGCGGCACGAGGTAGACCCAGCCGGCGCCGACGACGAACACGCTGACCAGTCGGCGCACCTGCCGCGACTCGAGCCGGCCTTCGGCGAAGTCGGGGAGCGTGTACGCGCCGGACCGGCGCAGCGGGGCCGCGACGAAGACCAGCAGCACGAGGTATCCGGCGGTGTAGCCGACCGGGTACCAGAGCATGTCGGGCCCGTGCACGAGCACCAGTCCGGCGATGCCGAGGAAGGAGGCGGCGGAGAGGTACTCGCCGCTGATCGCCGCGGCGTTGAGTCTCGGCCGCACGGTGCGCGAGGCGACGTAGAAGTCGGAGGTGGTGCGGGAGATGCGCAGCCCGAACCCGCCGACGAGGACGGTGGCCAGGACGACGAGGGCGACGGCCACCACCGCTGCCGGGTGGCCGGGTGCGCTCACGGTGCGGGGAGGCCTTCCACGAGTCTGGCGAAGTCCCGCTCGTTGCGCTCCGCCCGGCGCACGTACCACCAGGCGGCCAGGGTGAGCGGCGGGTACGTGGCGAAGCCGAGGACCGCCCAGACGAGGGCGTTGCTGTGCAGCGCCTCGAAGACCAGGGGCAGGGTGCCGGCGACGAGGGCGAGCACGGCGAAGACGGTGAGTCCGGCGCGGAGCTGGCCGCGCATCAGCGAGCGGACGTAGGCGCCGCCGAGGGCGGTCTGCTCGTCGATCTCGGACTGGGCGCGGTAGCGGGGCAGCGGACGCACCCGCCGGGGCTCGCCCATGACCACCTCGCGCCGGGGCGTGCTCTCTGTGGGCATGGGCCCGGAGTGTAGGCGGCACAGGGCCCGGCTGGGAAGTGCCGCACCCCGGTAGCGCCAGGTCAGCGGCCGGTCTGGCGCATCAGGAGATCGCGGACGGCACGGGTGTGACGACGGCTCACCGCGAGTTCGGCGTCCCCGATCCGGACGCTCATGCTGCCCGCGTCGAGCCGGAGTTCGTCGATCCGGCCCAGGGCCACGAGATGGCGGCGGTGGATGCGTACGAATCCCCGGGAGCGCCAGCGCTCCTCCAGCGTGGTGAGCGGGATCCGGACGAGGTGGCTGCCGGTCGCGGTGTGCAGCCGGGCGTAGTCCCCCTGGGCCTCGGCGTAGGCGATGTCCTCGACGGGCACGAAGCGGATGACCCCGCCCAGCTCCACCGCGACCTGGTCGGCGGCCGTGTCGTGGACGGACGCCGTGCGCTCACCGACCTGTTCGGCGACCCGGCGGACCGCTTCGGCCAGCCGCTCGCGGCGGACGGGCTTGAGGACGTAGTCGACGGCCTTGAGGTCGAAGGCGTGGACGGCGAAGCCCTCGTGGGCGGTGACGAAGACGATGAGCGGGGGCGCGGCGAACCCGGCCAGCAGCTGGGCGACGTCGAGGCCGGTCAGCCCCGCCATGTGGATGTCCAGGAACACGACGTCGATCGCCGAGGGGTCCTCGGGTCCCGCGTCCACGGCACCCCCGATGCGGCGCAGCGCCTCGGTGGCGCCGGTGGCGCCCTCGGCGCTGCGGATGCGGGGGTCGGCGCGCAGGAGGTAGAGGAGTTCCTCCAGGGCGGGTTCTTCGTCGTCGACGGCGAGTACGCGCAGCATGAGGCCGGAGTTTAGGGGCTTCGGCGGGGTGATGGCGTACGTGGTGCGCAGGTGCGTCCCACCGGTGGGATCAGCGCCCCGCCGGGCCCTGCCGCCGGACCGGGGGCCCGCGCGGCGGGCTTCCGGCACGGCTGTCGGTGTGGTGCGCGCGGGCGCTACTTGAGCAGCCGGGACAGCCTGCGGTCGGCGAGTGGCTTGCCACCGGTCTGGCAGGTGGGGCAGTACTGCAGGGACGAGTCGCTGAACGACACCTCCAGCACGGTGTCACCGCAGACCGGGCAGGGCTGGCCGGCGCGTCCGTGCACCCGCATGCTGCTCCTCTTCTCGGCCTTGAGCCGCCCCGCCGCGACCCCACGGGAGCGTTCGACCGCGTCCTGGAGCGTGGTGCGCAGGGCGTCGTGGAGATGGGTGATGTCGTCGTCGCCCAGGCTGGTGGTGAGCTTGAACGGTGACATCTTCGCGACGTGCAGGATCTCGTCGCTGTAGGCGTTGCCGATGCCGGCGATCAGCGACTGGTCGCGCAGGGCTCCCTTGACCTGTCTGCGGGCCCCGCCGAGCACCGCAGCGAACGCGTCGCGGTCGAAGGAGTCGGCGAGCGGGTCGGGCCCGAGGCGTGCCACCCCGGGGACGTCCTCCGGATCGCGCACCAGGTGGACCGCCAGGCGCTTGGTGGTGCCCGCCTCCGTGAGGTCGAAGCCGTCGCCTCCGGTGAGGACCGTACGCAGGGCGAGCGGGCCCTTGCCGGGCCGCGGCGGGGCCGCGGGGAAGGAGTCCTTCCACCGGAGCCAGCCGGCCCGGGCCAGGTGGATGAGCAGGTGGAGCTCTCCCGCCGTGATGTCGAGGAACTTCCCGTGCCGGGTCACGGAGGTGACCGTGGTGCCTTCCAGCTGTGCGAGCGGCGGGTCGTAGGTCTTCAGGACGCTGATCGCGAGCGGCACGACACGGGCGATCTCCCTGCCGACCAGATGGTCGTCGAGGAAGTCCCGCAGGGCTTCGACTTCCGGCAGTTCGGGCATGCCTCCAGCCTGCCGCACGGGCTCCGCGTGTGCCCGCCGGGTGCGGCGGCAGCTGTTCGGACGGCGGGCCCCTCCAGCAGGTGGACCCGCCGCGCCGTGCGGCACGTGTTCGGACGGCGGGCTCCTCCAGCCGGTGGACCCGCCGCGCGGTGCGGCACGTGTTCAGACTGGGGGCTCCTCCAGCCGGTAGACCCGCCGCGCGGTGCCGGCGAGGACCGACCGCTGCCCGTCCTCGCCCAGCCGGCCGGTCAGCTCGCGCGTCGCGTCCAGGACGTCGGCGTACCCGGCGGCGAGCCGGCAGACGGGCCAGTCGGAGCCGAACATGACGCGGTCCGGTCCGAAGGCGTCGATGACCGTGTCCGCGTACGGGCGGAGATCCTCGACGGTCCAGGACCGCGGGTCCGCCTCGGTGACCAGGCCGGAGAGTTTGCAGACGGTGTTGGGCAGCGCGGCGAGGGCCCGCACGCCGTCGGCCCAGGGCCGGGTCGTACGCCGTGCCACCGGGGGTTTTCCGGCGTGGTCGAGCACGAAGGTCAGCTCCGGCACGAGCGCGGCCGCGCGGACGGCGGCGGGCAGCTGGTGGGGCAGGACGATCAGGTCGTAGACGAGTCCGGCGGCGGCGACGGCCCGCAGCCCGCGCAGGACGTCGGGGCGCAGCAGCCATTCCGGGTCGGGTTCGCCCTGGACCTGGTGGCGGATGCCCTTGAGCCGGCCGCCGCCGGGCAGGGAGCGGAGCCGGGCGAGGGCGTCGGCGATGTGCGGTGCGGTCAGGTCGGTCCAGCCGACGACAGCGGCGACGAGGTCGCTCCCGTCGGCGAGGGCCAGGAACTCGGGGGTCTCCTCGGCGACCGTGACCGTCTGGACCAGGACGGTGGCGGCCACCCCGGCGGCGCGGGCCTCGGGCTCCAGGTCGGCGAGGGTGAAGGTCCGGCGGATGGGCGCGAGTTCCTCGCCGGTGATCCAGTCCTGGTCGCGCACCGCGAGGTCCCACACGTGGTGGTGGGCGTCGATGACCGGCAGGGAGGCCATGTCAGAGCAGCCCCCGTGCGCGGAGGTCGTCCCAGAGCGCGTCGGGGACGGGTGTGCGCAGCTGGGCCGCGGCGTCCCGCACCTCGTCCGGGGACCGGGTGCCCACGAGGACCCCGGCGACGGCCGGATGGCCCAGCGGATAGCGCAGTGCGGCGGCGCGCAGCGGGACACCGTGGTCTTCGGCGACGGCCCGGATGCGCAGGGCGCGGTCCAGGAGGGGTGCGGGGGCCGCCGCGTAGTCGTAGGTCGCGCCGGGGCGCGGGTCGGCGAGCAGCCCGGAGTTGAAGACACCTCCGACGATGACGCCGCGGCCCCGGGCCGCGGCCTCCGGCAGCAGGGTGTCGAGTGCGCTGTGGTCGAGGAGGGTGAAGCGGCCGGCGCAGAGGACGACGTCGACGTCGGTCTCGCGCAGGAAGCGGGTGAGCATGGCGGTCTGGTTCATGCCTGCGCCGATGGCGCCGACCATGCCCTCCGCGCGTAGTTTCTCCAGCGCCGGGTAGCCCTCGCGGAAGGCGGCTTCCGCGTGGTCGTCGGGGTCGTGCAGGTGGACGACGTCGATCCGGTCGAGGCCCAGGCGTCCGAGGCTGTCCTCGATGCTCCGGCGGATGCCGTCGGCGCTGAAGTCCCAGCGGCGCCGGTGGGTGTGCGGTACGGCGAATCCGTCGGACAGGCCGTTCAGGGCCGCCGTCTCGGCGGGGGACAGCGGGTCGAGCAGCCGCCCCGCCTTCGTGGCCACGGTGTACGCGTCCCGGGGCCGGTGGCGCAGGGCGTCGCCGAGGCGGCGCTCGGAGAGGCCGAGGCCGTAGTGCGGTGCGGTGTCGAAGTGGCGTACGCCCTCGTCCCAGGCCGCGTCGACCGCGGCGGCGGCCCGGGCGGGGTCGACCTCGGTGAAGAGATTCCCGATGGCCGCTGCCCCGAAGGAGAGTTCGGTGATCTCGACCGCGCTGCGTCCGAGTCTGTTGCGCCGCATGCCTGTGCCGCCCCCGCCGGTGATCCCTGATGGTCCGTACAGGACTATTCATCGGATCAATCGGCCGCGTCAACAGGATGCGGCGGATCGGCCCTCAGGCGGGCGCAGGCACCGTGGGCACGAGTGCGTGCAGGTCACGCAGCTCCGCCCGGACCGCGGCGGCCAGCCGGTCGAGATCCGGCAGCGCCTTCCCGTCCGCGACCAGTCCGACCTGCACGCGTCCGCCGTAGGTGGACAGGGCCACGGCCAGCGACTGCCCGCGGGCCAGCGGTGCCATCGGGTAGACGGCGCGCAGCGGGCACCCGCCGAGCGAGAGGGCCGAGCGGGGCAGCGGCACGCTGGTGACCAGGACGTCGAAGAGCATCCGGGCGGCGTTCCCCGCCAGCGGCGCTCCGAACCGGTGGGCCAGCGCGGGCAGTTGGTCGGCCAGTACGGCGACGGCACCGGCGCCGCGCAGTGGCCCGGCCGCCTTGTTGCGGTCCATGCCCGTACGCACGAGGCGCAGCCGTTCACGGGCGTCGGGCTCGCCGACGGGCAGGCCGAGGAGGTAGGCGGAGAGCCTGTTGCCGGGGGCCGCGCCGCCGGGCCGCCGCCGGGAGACCGGGACCAGGGCGCGCGGGTCGGCGCCGGGGAGCGGCTCGCCCCGTTCGAGCATCCAGCGGCGCAGCGCACCGGCCACGACGGCGAGCAGCACGTCGTTGGCCGTGCCGCCCTCGGCCCGCCGGACGCGTTGCACCGCTTCCGCGTCGAGTTCGGCGGTGGCGAGCCGGCGCGTGCCGCTGGAGCGTGCCGCCAGGGCCGTGGTGGCGCGCAGGTCGAGCCGGCTGGCGCGTACGACCGAGGCGCCGACGCCGAGCGCCCGGCCGACCTCCCCGAGCCGGCCCATCGCCAGGCCGGCCACCTCGTGCGGGCGGGGCAGCCAGGAGCGGTGCGGCACGGGGCTCCGGCGGCGGACCGTGCCGTGGCCGGCGGTGGCGATCTGGTCGAAGATGCCGGCGCCGATGGCGACGGCCCGCATCCCGTCGGCGAGCGCGTGGTGGAGCTTGACGAGTACGGCGAACGGACCGTCACCCGAGCTGTCGAGGAGGTACATCTGCCAGGGCGGCAGGCCCCTGCCGAGCGGCTGCTCCATGAGTTCACCGGCGAGCCGGGTGGCCTGTGCCAGGAAGTCCCCGCCGGGGAGCACGATCCGTCTGACGTGCCGCTGCACGTCGAAGTCCTGGTCGGTGAACCAGGCCGCGCCGCCGACGGGGAGCAGGACGTCGCGGACCCGCATCCGCAGCCGGGGGATGGCGGCGGCCCGGGTTCCGAGCAGGGCGAGCAGGGCGCCGGGGGCCGTTCCGGGTACGGGGTCGAAGACCGCGAGTGCGCCGAGGTGCATCGGATGGGCCTCGGATTCGAGGTGCCAGAAAGCCAGATCTAGAGGTGCCAGAAGCTCGGTACTCAACGGGGCCTCGCGTCGTCGACAACGGAACGGCGGGATCGCAGTCAATCCCGCAGCGTCAGTTACGGTCAAGTATGGACATGTTACGTACTGTTACAGTCTTGCGCGGCCTCGGCCACCGCGCTACCGGCGCTCCGGGACGAGGAATTCGCACCACACGCACTTGCCGTTGCCCCGGGGCTCCACTCCCCAGACGTCGGCCAGCCGGTCGACGAGCATGAGCCCGCGGCCCGAGACGCCGGACTCCCCCGCGTCCCTTCGGCGGGGCAGCGCGCTGGAGCGGTCCTCCACGTCGACGCGGAGGCGGCGTTCGGGTCCGGTGAGCACCCGGATGGTGACGATGGCACCGCCGTCGGTGTGCATCAGCGCGTTGGTGATCAGCTCGTCGGCCGCGAGCTCGACGTCGTCGGCCCGGCCCTTCGCCCCCCAGGCGCGCACCGCCGCCCGGATCATGTGACGGGCGGCGGTCAGGGCCTCCGGGTCGTTCTGCGCGACGTGCTGCTGGAGCCGGCCGCCCGGGTGCGGGGCGTGGGCCGCGTTCCGGCGCAGCAGGAGCACCGCCATGTCGTCCTCACCGCCGCGTTCGTCGACGACCTCGCAGAGCCGGTCGGCCAGCTTCTGGAGGTCCTGGGGCCCGTCCGTCACCGTCGCCGCGAGCAGGCGCATCCCGTCGTCGAGGTCGGTGCCCGGCAGCTCCACCATCCCGTCGGTGTAGAGGATCAGCGTCTGGCCCGGGTCGAGATCGACGGTGGTGACCGGGTAGTCGAGCTGCCCGAACTCCGCGGAGAGACCCAGCGGCAGCCCGCCGTCGACCGGCAGCCTGCGACAGCTCCCGTCGCTGCCGCGCAGGGCCGGGTCGATGTGCCCGGCCCTGACCAGCTGCACCACTCCGGTGGTCAGGTCCGCCTCGGCGTAGGTGCAGGTCGCGAAGCGGTCGGTGTCGAGTTCGTGGAGGAAGACCGAGGCCCGCGCGACGACCGTGGCCGGGCTGTGCCCTTCGGCGGCGTAGGCCCGCAGCACGATCCTGAGCTGTCCCATGACGGCCGCCGCGTGCGTGTCGTGCCCCTGGACGTCACCGATGACGGCGCCGACCCGGCCGCCGGGCAGCGGGATGACGTCGTACCAGTCGCCGCCGATGTCCCTGCCGAGCCGCGCCGAGCGGTAGCGGACCGCGACCCGGGCCCCGGGCACGTCGGGGATCCGGCGCGGCAGCATCGCCTGCTGGAGCCCCTCGGCGAGGTCGTGCTCCTGCTCGTAGAGCATGGCGCGCTGGAGGCTCTGGGCGATCGAACTCCCCAGGGCGACCAGCAGGTTCCGCTCGTCGCCGGTGAAGCCCGCCTTGTTGCCGTAGAGGAGCCCGAGCGCGCCGATCGGGCGGGCCTGGGCGATCAGCGGCAGGTAGGCGGCGGCCGTGATGCCCAGGTGGCCGATGTGGGGCCACAGGATCGGGTACGAGGTCGCGAAGTCCTCAGGCGTCTCGATGAAGCGCGGCGTGAGGGTGCGGATCACCTCGCTCATCGGATAGGGCTCGTCCGTCCGGGTGTAGCGGGTGCCCTGCACGTACGCGCCTTCCGGGCCGTCCGCCACGAGGTGGATCCGCCCGGACTCGAGGAGTCCCATGACGAGGCTGGTGGCGCCCAGGTTGGCCAGGCCCCGGGAGCTCTTCAGCACGTCGGTGACGTCCTTGACCGTCCGGGCGTGGGCCAGGGCCGCCGTCGTTCCCTCGACCAGGCTGGTCCGGCGCCGGCGCTCCTCGTCCACGGTCCTGCGGGCGGCGGACTCGGCCAGCTCCTGGGTGGCGTCCCGGACGATCCCGATGATGCGGCGCGGCCGCCCGGTGCCGTCACGGCGGATGAAGCCCTGGGTGTGGGTCCAGCAGAGGGAACCGTCCCGCCGTGTCCTGCGGAAGTACGCGCCGTAGTTGCTGCGGCCGCTCTTGAGCGCCTGCGAGACCATGTCGTCGAGCCTGATCGCCTCGTCGGCCGGGACGCGCCGCGCGAGGCTCTCCGGCCGGCCGTCGTAGTCGCCGGGGCTCAGGTCGAACACGTCGAGCGCGGGCTCGTCCATGTGCATGAGGCCGGTGTCGAGATCCCAGTCGAAGCTGCCCATTCGGTTCAGGGCGAGACTGAGGTCCGGGTGGGCGGGCCAGTCGTCCGGGAGTGACAGGGCACCCGCTACCCGATCATCCATGCGCCACACTCTGCCACGATTTGTCCGGTTACTCGACCGATCCGGCTTCTTGAACGCGTTCAAGAAGCCCTCTATGCTCGGCCCCATGAATTGAACGTGTTCAATTCATGGGGATCCTCGGACGGGGGTGGGCGCGATGTCCCTGCTGGTCGGCCTGATCGTGATGCTGGGCATGCTGGTCGTCGTCCCGTTGGGCCTGGGGCTCGTCGGCGACCCCGCGCTCGACCGGATACGGCGCTGGTGGCCGCTGTTCGCGGTGCCCGGCGCCGTGTCCCTGTGGCTGCCACGCGGCACCGCCGCCACCTTGCTCGCCCTCTGCTACGCGCTGGGGACGCTGCTCCTCGCCTGCCACGCTCCCCCGCGCCTCGCCCGTACGCGCAGCGCCCGCCCGGCGGAGGCCGCCCTGCTCACCGCGCTCGTCGCCCCGTCGGTCGCCGCCCTCGCCCTGGTCGCCGAACGCTCCGGCCACGAACTCCTCGGGTTCGGGCTCGGCATCCTGGCGCTGACCGTGCCCCACTTCCACTTCGCCGGTTTCGCCGCCGCTCTCGTCGCCGGCCTCGTCTGCCGGGCGGAGGACGGCGCGGCAGGCAGGTTCGCCGCCCTGAGCGTGCCCGCGGGCACGCTGCTCGTCCTCGTCGGCTACTTCACCGGGGAGCTGACCGAGCTGGCCGGAGCGGTCGTGCTCACCGCCGGGATGTGGACGGTCGCCCTCCTGACCCGGCGCACCGTCCGCACCCTCGGACGCGACCGCCTCACCCGGGCCCTGCTCGGCACCTCGGCCGGCGTACTCGCGGTGACCATGGTTCTCGCGCTGAGCTGGGCGCTCGGCGAGGCGACCGGACTGCCGCACCCCACCCTGACCTGGATGGCCGCCACCCACGGGCTCGGCAACGCGCTGGGCTTCGCGCTCTGCGCCCTGCTCGCCCGCCGCCGGCTCCAGGACCTCACCCACCCGGAAGGCAGGACCGCATGAGCACCCTGACGTACCCCGAGGTCGGAGCCACCCGGCTCGGGCCGCTCCCGGACGGCTACAACCATCTGCACCACCGCACGGCGGTCGGCAGGGGCCGGGCCGATTTCGAGGCCGCGGGCGCCGCCGTCACCGAATGGCGCATGCACCGGGCGGCGGGGGCGCGCGTGAACGCCTCGGCCGCCAGGGCCGCCACCGGAGTCGGTGTCGAGGTGTCGGCGGGCATCGGACGGCTCCGCGTCACCGCTCCCTGCGAGATCGTCTGGACGGCGTACGAGAGCGGCCGCACCGGCTTCGCCTACGGCACCCGGGACCGGCACCCCGAAACCGGTGAGGAGAGCTTCGTCGTGGAACTGGCGGACGACGGGACCGTCTGGTTCACCGTCCTGGCGTTCTCCCGGCCCGCCTCCTGGTACGCGCGGCTGGCGGGCCCCCTCGTCCCGCTCGCCCAGCACTGGTACGCCCGCCGGCTCGGAAAGGTGCTGCGCCGGACCGTGTCGGCGGTCTGACGGGCGGGGTACGGCCGATACTGGGGGCGATGCAGTGGTTCACCGCAGACGGCTACTGGCTGAGCAGGCTGGTCTTCCAACGCTCGCTGGCCGCCGTGTACCTGGTCGCGTTCCTCGCCGCGGCGCTCCAGTTCCGGGCGCTGATCGGCTCCCGCGGCATGCTGCCCGTGCCGGAGCTGCTGCGGAACACCTCGTGGCGCGCGGCTCCGGGACTGTTCCGGCTGCACTACTCCGACCGCTTCTTCGCCCTGGTGGCCTGGACGGGGGCCGCGGTGTCGCTCGCCCTGCTGGCCGGGGCCGACGGACATCTCCCGCTGGCGGCCGCGATGGCCCTGTGGGCGGTGCCGTGGGTGCTGTACCTGTCGATCGTCCAGGTCGGCCAGGTCTGGTACGGCTTCGGCTGGGAGTCACTGCTGCTGGAGACGGGCTTCCTCGCCGTGTTCCTCGGCAACTCCGGCACCGCCGCGCCGGTCACGGTGCTGTGGCTGCTGCGCTGGCTGCTCTTCCGGGTGGAGTTCGGCGCCGGGCTCATCAAGATCCGGGGGGACGCCTGCTGGCGCAGGCTGACCTGTCTGGACTTCCACCACGAGACCCAGCCGATGCCGGGGCCCCTCAGCTGGTTCTTCCACCGGCTCCCCAGGCCCGTGCACCGGGTGGAGGCCGCCGCCAACCACGTCACCCAGCTCGTGGTGCCGTTCCTGCTCTTCGCGCCGCAGCCGGTGGCGAGCGTCGCGGCCGGGCTGATGGTCCTCACCCAGCTGTGGCTGGTGCTGTCGGGGAACTTCGCCTGGCTGAACTGGCTGACCATCGTCCTCGCGCTGGCCGCGGTCGACTGGTCGCCGATCGCCGGCCCGCCGCCCGCCCAGCAGGCGGCGCCCCTCTGGTACGAGGTGGTGGTCATCGCCGTCACGGCCCTCGTCCTGGCGCTCAGCTACCGGCCGGCGCGCAATCTCGTCTCACGCCGCCAGGTGATGAACCGGTCCTTCGACCCGCTGCACCTGGTCAACACCTACGGGGCGTTCGGGAGCATCAGCAGGGTGCGGCTGGAGGTGGTGGTCGAGGGCACCGACGAGCCGGTGGTCCACGAGGGGACGCGCTGGCTGGAATACGGCTTCCGGGGCAAGCCGGGCGACCCGCGCAGGCTGCCGCGCCAGTTCGCCCCGTACCACCTGCGGCTGGACTGGATGATGTGGTTCGCGGCGCTCTCCCCCGCGTACGCCCGGCCCTGGTTCGGGCCGTTCGTGGAGCGGCTGCTGCGGGGCGACCGGGACACCCTGCGGCTCCTGGGCCACAACCCGTTCCCGGCGGGCCCGCCCGCGCACATCCGGGCCAGGGTCTTCCACTACCGGTACACGGACCGGCGGGAACTCCGGGCCACCGGATGCTGGTGGGACCGGACCTACGTACGCGACTTCATGCGGCCGGTGGCCCGGCCCGTACCGCTCGCGCCGGACGGTCACCCGCCGGAGGGGCGCCACCCGTGAAACGGCTCCGGCCCCCGCCGGGGCGGGGGCCGGAGCCGTGGGCGCCGCTCGAACCGGTGCCGGGACCGGTGGGGCCGGGCGGTCAGTCGATGCCGGGCAGGATGTGCGGCTCGGCCAGATCGTCCTCGTAGCCGGCCAGCCTGATCGGTGCCGACCGGGCCCAGACCTCGATGTTCCGGAGCTTCTCGGGCCGGCGGGCCCGCTCTCCGGCGCGTTCGGCCGGGCGTGTCTCGGTCTCGGTCATTTCAGGTGTCACCGCGGACTCCTTTGTGTCGCGTTACCCCGGGGCGGTGGCGACGCTGCGGCTGTGAGAACCGTGTCGACCGCCCACTGCGGGGCAGGGGCAGAAACAGTTCGGTCGCGGTGGCGCCGTTACGGGGTGGGACGGCGGGCTGCTTACAGACCTGTCCCAGGACGGCCGAGGAAGTTTCGTGGATCCCTTGGTGGCGTCCGTTCCTCCCAGACTAACCAAATGAGCGCCGTCCCGCTCGACAGAACGTGTGGCCCGGGTCACTTTCAGCCAACAAATCGGCGGCGGCCCGCTGTTCGCGGGGCCGCCGCCGTGCCACCTGTCATCGCAGGCGGTGGGAGGTGCTCGTGAGGCCGGTGGTGCCGGAGTCGGGGGAAATCACCAGCCCGCGGGGGCGTAGTCCTTCAGGAAGCAGCCGTACAGTTCCTCGCCCTGCTCGCCGCGCACGATCGGGTCGTAGACCCGGGCGGCGCCGTCGACGAGGTCGAGCGGGGCGTGAAAGCCCTCTTCCGCGAGACGGATCTTGTCGGGGTGGGGCCGCTCGTCCGTGATCCAGCCGGTGTCGACGGCCGTCATGAGGATGCGGTCCTTCTCGAACATCTCCTGGGCGCTGGTGCGGGTCAGCATGTTCAGCGCGGCCTTGGCCATGTTGGTGTGCGGGTGCCCCGCGCCCTTGTAGCCACGGCCGAACACCCCCTCCATCGCGGAGACGTTGACCACGTAGGCGCGTTCCGCCGCGGCCCTGGCCATCGCCGGGCGGAGCCGGCTGATCAGGATGAAGGGAGCCGTGGAGTTGCAGAGCTGGACCTCGAGGAGCTCGATGGGCTCGACCTCCTCCACGGTCTGGATCCAGCTGTTGGTGTCGTGCAGGTCGGGGACCAGGCCGCCGGCGTCGATCGCGGTGCCTGCGGCGATGCGGGCCGGCGACGCGGACCCGGTCACCAGCGCGAGATCCGTGACGTCCTGCGCGCTCAGCCCCTGGCCCTCTTTGCGGGCCGCGGGCAGCGCGGCGACGCGGTCGACGGTCCCGCTGCCGAACGTGCCGATCACCTGGGCGGCCGGGAGCTCGCCGGAAGGCAGCGGGGCGGACTCGGCGGCGAGGAGCTCGCCGTAGGCCTGCGGGGAGCGCCGGACGGTCTGGGCGGCGTTGTTGATCAGGATGTCCAGCGGACCCTCGGCGGCGACCGAGTCCGCGAGGGCGACGACCTGCGCCGGGTCACGCAGGTCGATGCCGACGATCTTCAGGCGGTGGATCCACTCGTCGCTGTCCGGCATCGCCTTGAAGCGGCGGATCGCGTCGCTGGGGAAGCGGGTGGTGATGGTGGTGTGCGCGCCGTCGCGCAGCAGCCGCAGCGCGATGTACATGCCGATCTTGGCGCGGCCGCCGGTGAGCAGCGCCCGGCGCCCGGTGAGGTCCGTACGCGCGTCGCGACGGCTGCGGTTCTCCGCGGCGCAGCGCTGGCAGAGCTGGTGGTAGAAGGCGTCCACCTCGACGTACCGGGTCTTGCAGATGTAGCAGGACCTGGGGCGCTTGAGTATGCCCGCGATCTCGGCGGTGGCGGAGGAGGACGGCAGGACGCCCTGCGTCTCGTCGTCGATGCGCTCGGCGGAGCCCGTCGCCGTGGCCTCGGTGACCGCCTTGTCGTGGGCGGTCTTGGCGGCGCGGCGCTCCTGGCGGCGGCGCTGCTTCACGGTGCGGTAGACCCCGGCGGTGGCCCGGCGCACCGCGACGGCGTCCGGATGGTCGACGTCGATGGTGTCCAGCTCGTCGAGCACGCTCAGGCAGACGGCCAGCCGCTCCGGGTCGATACCGGGACCGAACTCGTCGATACCGGGAGCGAACTCCTGGCTGTCCTCTGTCACCGTCATCGCCGTTCCTCTGTCACTCGTCACACGTGCCGCTTGCCGGGGTGGGTGGGGAGTGATCCGGCCGGGAGCCGGCGAGGGCAGGCGCGCACGGGCCGAATGCCCCGGTCAAGTCTGCCATGAGTCGGCCGCTGTTCCGGTCGGCCGCCGGCCCCGCCCCCACGGGCCCGGGCGGGGGCGCACCGCCCCGCCCGGACCTCGGCCGGACCCGGCGTGGGCGACGCCGCCCACGCCCCCCGCTCGGAACACGGACGGTGCGCTGCGCGCGCCCGCGTGCGGAGCAACAGGATCCACCCGCCCGGTCACCCGGCGTGACCGAGGATGGCCCGATCCGGCCCTCACACGGATCTCCACGAAAAAGTTCCGCATCGGGTGGCATTACTTCCGGTTCACGGGGCATGCGCCCGTCACTGCAGTGGATTTCCAGGGAGGGCGACACCATGACGGCCATGTCAGTGCGAACCACCGAAGCGATCGGCGCGGCGGCGACGCGATGCGACGAGGCGGGTGCGGTTGCCGGCACTGCTGAGCTTCCGTGGATCGAGGACGCCGGCAAGGTGGCCCCACAGGACGCACGGGCCATGTCGAAGCTGTTCTTCGACCGGCTCCAGGTCCTCGAGGAGGGGACCCACGAATACCAGTACGCGCGCAACACCCTGATCGAGATGAATCTCTCCCTGGTGCGCTTCGCCGCCTCGCGGTTCCGCAACCGCGGCGGTGACGACACCGAGGACATCATCCAGGTGGGCACGATCGGCCTGATCAAGGCGATCGACCGGTTCGACCTGTCGCGCGAGGTGGAGTTCGCGACCTTCGCGGTCCCGTACATCGTCGGCGAGATCAAGCGCTTCTTCCGGGACACGACGTGGTCCGTGCACGTGCCGCGACGGCTGCAGGAGCTGCGGGTCGAGCTGGCCAAGGCCAAGGAGCAGCTGTCGGCGAAGCTCGACCGCGATCCGACGGTCGCGGAGCTCTCGGCGCACCTCGACCTCCCCGAGGAGGAGATCATCGAGGGTCTCGTCGCCGCCAACGGCTACTCCGCGGGTTCCCTGGACACCCCGAACGCCGACAGCGAGTCCGGCAGCGACCAGCGCGCCTACGCCGATCTCCTGGGCGAGGACGACCCCGGGATGGAGAGCGTCGAGAACCTGCACACCCTGGCACCGCTGCTGCGTCAGCTGGACGACCGGGAGCGGAAGATCGTCCGCATGCGCTTCGGTCAGGAGATGACGCAGGCCCAGATCGGCGCGGAGCTCGGCGTCTCCCAGATGCATGTGTCGCGCCTGCTCAGCAGGATCGTCCAGCGTCTGCGCGCGGGCATGAGCGTAGAGGCCTGATCCGACGGCCCACCCACTGGACGAGGCCCGGCCGAGTGCCGGGCCTCAGTCACATATGCTTCCTGCCGAAACGGCCGTGGGTCTCCCGTGCCGTCCGTCGGAGGGGGTGGGTGTGACCGAGTCGCCGTTGGAACTCTCCGGGCGTACGCAGCCCGGCGTGATTCCCGAGCAGCAGGGGGTTCCCGTCCCCGACGCGTCCGTATGGGACGTGGACGCGGTCCTGCTCCTGGTCGAGGACGACTCGGGTGACGCGCTCCTGGTCGAGGAGATGCTCACCGACAGCGAGCTGGACGCCCCGCTCACGTGGTGCAAGACGCTGGCCGAGGCGCGGCGGTTCCTGCTCGGCTGCCGGTCGTCGGTCTGTGTCCTGCTGGACCTCCACCTGCCCGATGTGAACGGACTCGACGCGGTCCGTCAGCTCGTCGAGTCCGCCCCCGACGCCGCGGTGATCGTGCTGACGGGGCTGGACGAGTCGGAGACCGGGCTGTCCGCGGTGGCGCAGGGCGCCCAGGACTACCTCGTGAAGGGCCGGATCGACCCCGAGGTGCTGGGCCGGGCCGTCCGCTACGCCCTCCAGCGCAAGCACGCCGAACGCTCGGCCGCCGCGATGCGGACCAGCAGGCTGATCGCCCAGGAGAACGCCCGTCTGGAACGCGCGCTGCTGCCGATCCCGCTCCTGCTGGACGACGGCTTCCAGGTGGCCGCGCGGTACGAGGCCGGGCGCGCCCACGGGCTGTTGAGCGGCGACTTCTACGACGTGGTGCAGACCGCTGACGGTGCGGTGCACGCGGTGATCGGCGACGTGTCGGGCCACGGCGCGGCGGAGGCCGCCCTGGGGGTCTGCCTCCGGGTCGCCTGGCGCACCGCCGTACTCACCGGTGTCAGCCAGGGTGAGACCGTCGGTCTCCTGGAGAAGATACTGGTCGCCGAGCGCTCGGATCCCCATGTGTTCGCGACCGTGACGACGCTGGTCTTCCCGCCGGGTGGCGACAGGGCGCTCGTGTCGCGGGCCGGGCACCCCGGGCTGCTGCTGCGGCGCGGCACGGAGGTCGGCTGGGTGGAACCCGACACCGGCATGGCCCTCGGCCTGCTGCCCGGCGCCGGCCGCTGGACCATAACGGAACTTCCCCTCTCCCCCGACAGCGGCCTCGTCCTGTTCACGGACGGCCTCTTCGAAGGCCGTACGGGGCCCAAGTCCCGGCTGGGCGAGGACGGTCTGCTGGCCATGGCCGGCAAGTACGGCGCACTGGAACCCCGCGCGTTCGTGGACGCGCTGGTCGCGGAGGCCACCGAGAGTGCCTCTCCGTACGGCGGGCTGGCCGACGACGTGGCCGTTCTTCATCTCGGCTGGAAGGCGAACTCATGAGCACCGCACGGCAGACGGCCGGACGGCCCGGCCCGATAGCCCGGCTCTCGGTGCAGAACTGGGTCCATCTGATCCTGGCCGGCTTCGTGCTGGTGGTGTGCGGATGCCTCGTGGTGGGCGGGCTCGTCCTGTCCCGCATCTCCGACCGGACCACGGAGCTGGTGGACCGCATCCAGCCGGCCCGCTCGGCGTCGTTCCAGCTCCAGAACTCGCTCCTCGACCAGGAGACCGGGGTGCGCGGTTTCGCGCTCACCGGTGACAGCACGTTCCTGGAGCCGTACGAGGCGGGCATGCGCGCCGAGCAGGACCGGCTGGCCCGGGTGCGCTCGCTGGTCCGCGGCGAGCAGCCGTACGCGGGGGACCTGGAGCGGATCGAGGAGGCCGCCCAGGAGTGGCGGGCCCTGCGGGCGGAGCCGCTGATCGCGGCGGTGCGTGCGAACGGTCCCACCGGGGCGTCCTCGGCGCCGATCATGCGGAGCAAGGCGGAGTTCGACACGCTGCGCGCCCTGTACACCACCCAGCAGAGCCACCTGGACGAGGCTCGCGACGCGGCCCGCGCCGGGCTGGACGACGCGCGCTCCACACGCGACCGGGTGCTCATCGCCCTGGTGATCGGCTTCGTGCTGGCCGTCGTGTCGCTGAGCCTGCTGCTGCGGCGTGTGGTGGGCCGGCCGCTGGGCGCCCTGACGGCGGCGTCGGACAGGGTGAGGTCGGGCGCCTTCTCGTCGAAGATCGAGGTCCGCGGCCCGTCGGACGTGCGGGCGGTCGCCGCGGCGGCCGAGGACATGCGCCGGCGCCTGGTCGCGGAACTGGCCGAGTCCCAGGAGCGGGAGACGCTGCTGGCCGAGCAGACCTCGGAGCTGCGGCGGTCCAACTCCGAGCTGGAGCAGTTCGCCTACGTGGCGTCCCACGACCTCCAGGAACCGCTGCGGAAGGTGGCTTCCTTCTGCCAGCTGCTGGAGAAGCGGTACAGCGCGGAGCTGGACGACCGGGGCCGGCAGTACATCGACTTCGCGGTCGACGGTGCCAAGCGGATGCAGGTGCTCATCAACGACCTGCTGACCTTCTCCCGGGTCGGCCGGGTACAGCAGAGCTGGAAGCCCGTCGACCTCGACGCGGCCCTGGACCGGGCCCTCACCAACCTCACCCTGGCCGTCGAGGAGTCCGGAGCCGTCGTCGTACGCGAGGAGCCGCTGCCGGAGCTGCTGGGCGACTCGACGTCGCTCACCATGGTGTGGCAGAACCTCATCGGGAACGCGGTCAAGTTCCGCCGGACCGACACGCCGTGCCGCATCACCGTCGGGTGTGTCCGGGAGGGCGACGACTGGCATCTGACGGTCGCCGACAACGGCATCGGGATCGCGCCGGAGTTCGCCGACAAGGTGTTCATCATCTTCCAGCGCCTGCACGCCCGCGACGAGTACGAGGGAACCGGAATCGGTCTCTCCCTCTGCCGCAAGATCATCGAGTTCCACGG
The DNA here is from genome assembly GCF_042886395.1 of Streptomyces sp. NPDC058008. Taxonomy (NCBI): domain Bacteria; kingdom Bacillati; phylum Actinomycetota; class Actinomycetes; order Kitasatosporales; family Streptomycetaceae; genus Streptomyces; species Streptomyces sp. NPDC058008. The sequence continues at coordinate 179,712 of NZ_JBHVQX010000006.1, forward strand.
TGGCCGGATCTGGCTGGATCCGGAGCCCGCCGAGGGCACACTGATTCACTTCACCCTGCCCGTTCTTCCTGAAGCCCCCACACACACCACGGCGGAGCTGCTCGCCCCCGCCCCGCTCACCCCCCGGTCGGGAGACACCCCGTGAACGACGCCGTCAAGCCCATCGAGGTCCTGCTCGTCGAGGACGACCCCGGCGACGAGCTGATGACCCGTGAGGCGTTCGAGGACAACAAGATCCGCAACACCCTGCACGTGGTGCGGGACGGTCAGGAAGCGCTGGACTTCCTCTACCGCCAGGGCGAGCACGGCGACGCCCCCCGCCCCGACCTGGTACTTCTCGACCTGAACCTCCCGAGGTACGACGGCAGGCAGGTGCTGGAACGGATCAAGACCGATCCCGAGCTGGCGCTGATCCCGGTCGTGGTCCTCACCACGTCCTCCGCCGAGGAGGACATCCTGCGCAGCTACAAACTGCACGCCAACGCCTATGTCACCAAGCCGGTCGACCTGGAGCAGTTCATCGGCGCGGTGCGCCAGATCGACGACTTCTTCGTCAGCGTGGTCCGGCTGCCTCCGCGTGCGTAAGATCGGAGGGATCTCCCGGAGTGGGATCTCTCGACGCGGGTAGACGAACGGCGAGAAGAGGTCTGCGACCTCCCCTGCGGCGCCCTGGCTGGAGCACATGAACGAACAGGCCACTTCCCGGCCGGACGACCCCCTGCAGGGGTCCCCGTCCACGGAGGTACTGCTCACCGCCGAGGTGTTCGACGGTGAGCCCGGATGCATCGCGCAGGCCCGTGCGCTCGCCGACCGCTTCCTCGCGCGGCTCGCGGCCGAGTGGCTCGCGGTCCTCGGTGAGCACACCCGCAGCGACCTGATGCTCGCCGTCAGCGAACTCGTCACCAACGCGGACCGCTACAGCCACGGTCCATATCTGCTGGAGCTGGAGGGCGACGCGCGGCGCATCAGCGTCACGGTGTACGACAGCAGCACGGCGCTCCCCGTGCTCTACTCCCCCGACCCGGCCCGCCTCGGCGGTCACGGCATGGAGATCGTCGTCGCGCTCTGCGACCGGCTCACGGCCGAGCGGGTGCCCGTCGGCAAGCGCATCCGCGCCGAGTTCATGCTCAGCACCTGACCTGATTCCCCGCTGGGCGGCCCGGTCGTGGACACCCGGTGGCGCCGGCCGGACGCGGGGCGTGACCGCTCCCGCGGACCCTCGACCCGGGGCCGAGAGGAACAGCGCCGGGAGGAGGACCATGGAGTGATGGACGTACTACCGGAGCAGTACGCCGAATCGCAGCCTCAGGGACGACGACGCGGCGGCTCCGCCGGGACATCGTGGTGCACATGAGTTCCCTGGCGTTTTCCGTGCTGCTGTCGCTCGTCTCCGCCGTCGCCTACGCGGCCGGCGCGATCGTCCAGGAGCACGTGGCCGCGGCCGGCGACAGCCGCCCGTACGCACCTCTGCGCAACGGCGTCTGGTGGGTGGCTGTGGGGCTCAACGGAGTGGGAGCGGTGCTGCACGTCGTGGCGCTGGCCTACGGACCGCTCAGCCTCGTCCAGCCCCTCGGCGCTCTGACGATCGTCTTCGCGCTGCCGATGGCGGCGCTCTTCGTGCACCGCAGGGCGGGGCGGACGGCCTGGCGGGGCGCCGTGATGGCCACGGTGGGCCTGGCCGGGCTGCTGGCCCTCACGGGGAACGCCGGATCGCACACCCTGGCCGGCCCGGAGCAGTTCGTGCTGGCGACCGGGACGGCCGGTGCCGTCGTGGGCCTCATGCTCCTCGCCAGGGCGCTCCGTCGGCCGATGCTGCGCAGCGTGGTGCTGGCCACCGGCGCCGGTGTCGCGTTCGGTATCGCGTCCGTGTTCACGAAGACCGTGGCGGTGGAGTGGACCTCCGGCTCGGTGACGTCCGGCCTGCCGACCCTCCTCGCGATCGCCGTGTTCGCGGCCGGAGGGCTGCTGCTCTCCCAGGCGGCGTACCGGGGCGCCGGACTGGCGGCGCCGCTCGCGACGGTCACCGTGGTCAATCCGGTCGTCGCGGCGGCGGTGGGCATCACCCTGTTCGGGGAGCAGTTCCGCTACGGCCTGACGGGCACCCTGCTCGCGCTCGGCTGCGGTGCGCTGGCGGCGGCCGGTCTGGTGCTGCTGACCACGGAGCGGGTGGGGGCCGAGCGGCGTACGCAGGAGCGGGACGCCGCCGGTGGGAGTACGCCGGCGGGGGCCGGGAAGCGTACGGCGGCGCGGAGCACTCGTGCGGCGCGGGTGCCGCAGGCGCGCACCGACACCGACGAGGCCGCGGCGGGCGCCGGCGGGCCGCACGCGGAGCCCGTGGTTGCCCAGGGGGCGGCGGTTCTGCCGGACCCGTTCCCGGCGCCGACGGCCCTCTCCCTCCCGTTGACGCTGCCGTTGGACCACGGTGGCGGGCGGGTGGAGTTCGACGGCCGGCGGCCCGCCGCGGGCCCGGCCCGCCGGGGTGACTTAGAGGGCCGGGCGGGGACCGTTCAGACGCTGACGCCGCCGGCCCTGAGGTAGGCCAGGGGGTCGATGTCGGATCCGTAGCCGGGGCCGGTGCGGATCTCGAAGTGCAGGTGCGGGCCGGTGCTGTTGCCGGTGGAGCCCGAACGCGCGATCCGCTGGCCGCTGCCGACCTGCTGGCCCTCGCGCACGTGCAGCGAGGAGAGGTGGGCGTACTGGCTGTACCTGCCGTCGCCGTGCCGGATCACGACCTCGTAGCCGTAGGCGCCCGCCCAGCCCGCCGAGACGACCTTCCCGGACGCCACGGCCTTGACCGATGTACCGGTGGGTACGGGGAAGTCGACGCCCGTGTGGTAGCCGCTGGCCCATGAACCGGCCTTGTGGTACGGGGTTCCGGTGCCGGCGGCCACGGGGGCGGTGAGCCCGGACCGCGGCTCGGACGCCTTCTTCCCGGCGGCGGGAACGGCCTTCTCCGCGGTCTTCGGGGTGGCGGAGGCCTTCTTCCCGCTCTTCTCCGGGGCCTTCGGGGCTGTCCTGGGGGCGGCCTTCTGCTTCGGGGCGGCGGCCGGCGCCCCGGCCACGTCGAGGGTGAGCCGCTGTCCCGGGATGATGAGGTCGGGGTCGGCGCCCACCACCGTGCGGTTGGCCGCGTACAGCCGGTGCCAGCCGCCCTGGACCCGCTCCGCGGACGCGATGCCGGAGAGGGAGTCGCCGCGGGCGACGGTGTACGAGTCGCGCCGGCCGGGCACCGTCGTCGGTGACGCCTTGGCCGTCACGGCGTCGCGGGCGGTCGTCCTCGCGGGGCCGGACTTCACCGCCTTCTGCTGCCCGGCGTCGACGGCGACCTGGCCCTTGGACTGCGGGACGATCCCGGGCCCGTCGCCGCCCCGCTCCAGACCGGCGCGTGCGGAACACGTCGGCCAGGCCCCCGGGCCCTGGCCGTCGAGCACCTTCTCGGCGACGGATATCTGCTGGTCCTTGGTCGCCAGGTCCGCCCGGGCGGCGTAGGCGGTGCCGCCGTAGGCCGCCCAGGTCGACCGGGTGAACTGGAGTCCCCCGTAGTAGCCGTTACCCGTGTTGATGTGCCAGTTCCCGGTCGACTCGCAGGCGGCGACCTTCTCCCACACATCGGTCGTGGCGGCCCCCGCCGAGGCGGCCGTGAGGAGCGGGAGCGCTATGCCCGCGCCTCCCGCCGTCACCGTGAGCGAGGCACGGTTGATCCGGCTGGGCTGGTATCTGCGGTGCCGTCCGTTCGCGGCCATGATCAGGCTCCCCCACTGGCTGTAGGACACGTCGCAAGCGGCCAACGTATGGGCATACAACGGGTGATGACAAGGGAACAGTCCGCACCCGTCGCCCGGACGCACCGGCGTACGCCCTCACCGGCGGCACCGCCACCTCCCGCTCCGGCCGCTCCGGCCCGAGGTGAAGTCGTCGGGAGCGTCCGGGAGAGCGCTCTATCCCGGCGTCCCGCTGATGCTATAAATGCGCCCATGACGCAAGCTCCGCGAGCGGCCGGCGCGGCCCCCACCCTGGAGGACGTGGCGAGGGCGGCCGGCGTCTCGCGTGCCACGGTCTCCCGCGTCGTCAACGGGGTGCGCAACGTGGACCCCGCGATCCAGAAGGCCGTACGGCAGGCGGTTTCCGTCACCGGCTACGCGCCCAACCGTGCGGCCCGCTCCCTGGTCACCCGCCGTACGGACGCCGTCGCCCTGGTGGTGTCGGGCGCGGGGGTCGAGGCGGACGGCCGGGGGCCCGCCGAGGAAGGGGCCTTCACCGCCCGGGTCTTCGCCGACCCGTTCTTCGGCCGGGTGCTGACGGGGGTGGTCAACTTCCTGCGGCCACGCGGGATGCACCCGGTACTGATGTTCGCCGAGACGTCACGGGCCAGGGACGAGGTGGTGGCGTACCTGCGGCAGGGCAGCGCCGACGGGGCGCTGATCGTCTCCACGCACGCGCAGGACCCGCTGCCCGGCCTGGTGGCCGGGGCGGGGCTGCCCGCCGTGCTGTACGCGCGCCCCTCACGGCCCGTGGGCATCAGCTACGTCGATCTCGCCCATCGTGACGGCGCCCGGCTGGCCGCGGAGCACCTGTTGGAGCGCGGCTGCCGGCGGATCGTCACCATCAGCGGGCCGCTGGACGTACCGGCGGGGCGGGAGCGGCTGGAGGGGTTCCAGGAGGCGTTGGCCGAGCGGGGATCGTCCCTTCCCCCGGTCGCCGAGGGGCTGTTCACCCAGGAGAGCGGCGAAGCCGCGATGGAGCGGCTGCTCGCCGAACACCCCGGTCTGGACGGGGTGTTCGCGGCCAACGATCTGATGGCGACGGGGGCCTGCCACGTCCTGCGGGAACACGGCAGGCGGGTGCCCGAGGACGTGGCCGTGGTCGGCTTCGACGACAGCAGCGCCGCCTCCGCCTGCCGGCCGCCGCTCACGACGGTGCGGCAGCCGGTCGAGGACATGGCGGCGGAGATGGCCGGCCTGCTGCTGGACCGTCTGGCCGCACCGGAGAGGCCGGTGACGTCGGTGATCTTCGAACCGGTGCTCGTGGTGCGGGATTCCACCTGACGGGAGCGGCGGGAGCCGCCCTGGCGCCGCCCGCCGCTTCCGCCGGGGGCGTGCGCGGCGAGGGGTCTCCGCCGGGGCGTACGTGGCGAAGGGCCTCCGCCGGGGCCGTACGCGGCAGGGGGTTCGTCCCGGCGCCGTCAGCCTCCTCCGCCGGGGCGCACCAGCTCCAGGTCCGCACCCCGGGCGTCCGGCACACCGCCGCGACCGGCCATGCACGGCCAGGGCCCCCCGCGTTCAGCCCGCCGCCGCCCGCCCCCGGCCCGTCGGCGCCGCCGCACGGTCCGGGGTCGTGGTGCCCGGGAGTGACGTACGCGCGGGGCGGGTGCCGCCGCGCGCCAGGAAGTCGGACAGGGGCAGGGTCGCGGCGCCCACGGTGACGGCGTCGGGCCCCAGGTGGCCCAGGTCGACCGTGGTGCGGGCGACGGCGTGCTCGAGCGCGTACTCCTGGGTGTACCGGCGGATCTGCGGAAGCAGGTGAGGGCCGATCAGCAGGCCCGCCCAGCCGCCCAGCAGGATGCGTTCGGGCAGGAAGAGGTTGACCAGATCGGCCAGGGCCGCCCCCAGGCACTCGGCCGTCTCGTCCAGGATCGCGACCGCCACCGGGTCCGGGGAGGCGCCGCCGGGGCCCGGGTAGGCGGCCGCGAGGAGTGCGGCGAGCGCGGTCTCGTCGTCGGCGTCCGGGGGCAGCGGGCCACCGGCCTCCCGCCAGCGCTCCCGCATCGCCTCGGCGCCGGCGTACGCCTCGAGGCAGCCGATGGAGCCGCAGCGGCACCGGCGGCCCCGTAGCTGCACCGTGGTGTGGCCCCACTCCAGGGCCGCGTTCGAGAGGTCCCCGTCGAGGATGTCCCCCCGGTTCACACTGGCGCCCACCCCGGAGCCGATCAGGGCGACGGCCGCCGCGCCCGCGCCCCGGCCGCCGCCGAACCACATCTCGGCCTGGCCCAGCGTCTTCGCCCCGTTGTCGATGAAGAACGGCGTCCCGGGCGGCACGCCCACGGCCTCACGGAGCAGTCGCTCGAAGGGGACGGCGCTCCATCCGATGGTCTGGCCGTGCACCACCGCTCCGGGACCGCCCGCGGCCTCCGGGGCGTCGCGTTCGATGATGCCGGGCACCCCGATGCCGATACCGAGCAGCGTGCCGGGGTCGGCGCCCGCGTCGCGCAGGACGTCGGCCACGCCCGAGCGGACGTGGCCGACGATGCGCTCGACGTCGTATCCGTGCTGGGCCAGCAGCCGGTCGGTGCGGGCGAGTTCGGTCAGCGAGAGGTCGAAGAGCTCGACGCGGACCCGGGTCTCGCCGATGTCGATGCCGATGAACAGCCCGCCGTCCGGGGCGATCCGCAGCAGGGTGCGGGGGCGCCCGCCGTCGGAGTCGACGACGCCCGCCTCCTCCAGGAGACCTTCCGAGGCCAGCTCCGCGACCACGTTGCTGATGGATCCCGAACTCAGCCCGGTGGCGGGCCCCAGCTCCTGACGGCTCAGCGGGCCGTCGAAATACAACCGTTGCAATACCCGCGCCCGATTGCCCCTTCGCAGGTCACGCACGGTCCGTCTGCTGCGCTCAGCCATGGTGCTCCCTTCGTCCCGGCAACATACCCCGGTCACGGGCCTTGACGCGCACTTTCTTCACCTCTTAAATCATCTCTTAAATTAAGAGCGGAAGGGTCGTTCGGATCCCGAACCACGCCCTCCCCGGAAAGGGGCCACCTTTCATGCGCCACCTCAGAGCCGCAGCAGCGATCGCCCTCGCCGTTTCCGTCGCCGCCGGTGTGACCGGCTGCGGAGGCGGGACGTCGTCGGACGGCGGCAGCAACGCGTCCCCCAGGACCCTCACGTACTGGGCTTCCAACCAGGGCCCGAGCGTCGAGGCGGACAAGAAGATCCTCACCCCCGAGCTGAAGAAGTTCGAGGAGGAGACCGGGATCAAGGTGAAGCTTGAGGTCGTCCCCTGGGCCGACCTGCTGAACCGGATCCTCGCCGCCACCACGTCGGGCCAGGGCCCGGACGTGCTGAACATCGGCAACACGTGGTCGGCGTCCCTCCAGGCCACCGGGGCGCTGCTCCCCTGGGACGACGCGAACTTCGAGGCGATCGGCGGCCGGGACCGCTTCATCGACTCCGCGGTCGCCTCCGCCGGCAAGGAGGGCGAGCCACCCGCCGCGGTACCGCTCTACTCGCTCTCGTACGCCCTCTACTACAACAAGAAGATGTTCGCCGACGCGGGCATCACCGCTCCGCCCGCCACCTGGGACCAGCTCGTCAAGGACGGCAAGAAGCTCTCCAAGGACGGCAGGTGGGCCCTCGGCGCCGAGGGCTCCAACCTCTCCAACAACATCCACCAGACCTTCGTCCTGGGGCAGCAGCACGGCGCGGACTTCTTCGACAAGGACGGCAGGGCGGACTTCACCTCGGACGGAGCCGTCGCCGCCGTGAAGCAGTACGTCGACTTCATGGCCAAGGACAGGATCATCGCGCCGGGCAACGCCGAGTACGCCCAGAACCAGTCGCTGACGGACTTCGCCAAGGGCCGGACGGCCATGGTCCTGTGGCAGGCCGCCGCCACCACCTTCGCCGCGCAGGGCATGAAGCCCGAGGACTGGGGCGTGGCCCCCGTCCCCGTGCCGGCCGGTGCGCCGGGCGCGGGCGAGCGGACCAACTCCATGGTGGCCGGCATCAACATCGCCGTGTTCAAGAACACCAGGAACATCGACGGTGCGAAGAAGTTCGTGAAGTTCATGACCAGCGACGAGGAACAGAAGATCCTCTGCCGGACCTACGGATCGATCCCGCCCGTCAAGGCCGCCCAGTCGGATCCCGCCTTCGCCGCCCCGGAGCTGAAGGTCCTGCGCGACACCCTCGCCACCAGCGCCGCGCCGCTCCCCCAGGTGCCGGACGAGTCGCAGTTCGAGACGGCGGTCGGCACCGCGGTCAAGGAACTGTTCGCGGATGCCGCGGCCGGAACCCCCGTCACCACCGAATCGGTCAAGGCGCGCCTGGAAAAGGCCCAGCAGACGATGCAGCAGTGAGGCCGACTCCATGACCGCCACCGTGACCACCGCCCCCGGGACCGACAGGCCCCGAAAGGGTACGAGCCGGGGCAGCGGGGGTGCGCGCCGCAGAACGCCGCGCATCCCCGACCGGATCCGCCGCGGCGGACTGCCCTACCTCCTGCTCCTGCCCGCCGTCCTGCTCGAACTCCTCATCCATCTGATCCCGATGACCGTCGGCATCGTGATGAGCTTCCGCCGGCTCACCCAGTTCTTCATCGGCAACTGGGGCGCGGCACCCTGGACGGGGCTGGACAACTACCGGATCGCCGTGGACTTCGACGCGCCGATCGGTGAGGCCCTGCTCCGTTCCTTCTTCGTCACCTGCGTCTTCACCTTCTTCGCCGTCGGACTCGCGTGGCTCTTCGGGGTCACCGCGGCGATCATGCTCCAGGAGAACTTCCGGGGCCGCGGCTTCCTGCGGACCGTCTTCCTCGTCCCCTACGCGCTGCCGGTCTACGCGGCGGTCATCACCTGGGCGTTCATGTTCCAGCGGGACAACGGGCTGGTCAACCACGTCCTGCACGACCAGCTGGGACTGACCGGCCGGCCGCCCTTCTGGCTGATCGGCGACAACAGCATCTACGCGCTGATCGTCGTCTCGGTCTGGAAGGGCTGGCCCTTCGCCTTCCTCATCGTGATGGCGGGGCTCCAGAACATCCCGCGTGAACTGTACGAGGCCGCGTCGATCGACGGCGCGGGCGTCCGGCAGCAGATCCGCAGGATCACGCTGCCGGCGCTCAGGCCCGTCAACCAGGTGCTGGTGCTCGTCCTGTTCCTCTGGACCTTCAACGACTTCAACACGCCCTACGTGCTGTTCGGCAAGTCGGCCCCCGCGAGCGCCGACCTCATCTCGATCCACATCTACCAGTCGTCGTTCGTCACCTGGAACTTCGGCACCGGTTCCGCGATGTCCGTGCTGCTGCTGCTCTTCCTCCTGGTCGTGACGGCCCTGTACCTGCTCCTCACCTCACGCGGAAGGAAGGGCGCCGATGCCTAGCCCCGCCCGGTCACGCGTCCGGTCCCCCATGGCGGCGCCCCGGTCCTTCCTCTGGACGCGGCGCATCGTCCTGACCCTGCTCACGGGGTTCGTCCTGCTGCCGGTCTACGTCATGGTCAGCAGCTCCCTGAAACCCCTCCAGGAGGTCTCGGGGAAGTTCCGTTGGATCCCTCACGGACTCACCGTGCAGCCGTACCTCGACATCTGGGACACCGTCCCGCTCGCCAGGTACTTCGTGAACTCCCTGATCGTGGCGGGCGCCGCGACCGTCTGCTCGGTGGTGATCGCGGTGTTCTCCGCGTACGCCGTGAGCCGCTACAGCTTCCGCGGCCGGCGCGTCTTCACCGTCACGGTGCTGTCCACGCAGATGTTCCCCGGGATCCTCTTCCTCCTCCCGCTGTTCCTGATCTTCGTCAACATCGGCAACAGCACGGGCCTGGCCCTCTACGGCTCGCGGGGCGGCCTGATCCTCACGTACCTGACGTTCTCGCTGCCCTTCTCCATCTGGATGCTGATCGGATACTTCGACTCCATCCCGAGGGACCTGGACGAGGCGGCCATGGTGGACGGCTGCGGTCCGGTACGCGCCCTGGTCCGGGTGGTCGTGCCGGCGGCCGTGCCGGGGATCGTCGCCGTGTCCGTGTACGCGTTCATGACGGCGTGGGGCGAGGTGCTGTTCGCCTCGGTGATGACCAACGACGCCACCCGCACCCTCGCGGTGGGGCTCCAGGGCTACGCCACCCAGAACGACGTGTACTGGAACCAGGTGATGGCCGCCTCACTCGTCGTCAGCGTGCCCGTCGTCGTGGGGTTCCTGCTCCTCCAGCGCTACCTCGTCGCCGGACTCACCGCCGGAGCCGTCAAGTGACCGACACGGAAAGGCGTGCGGTGAACGGCCCCGGCGCTCTCCCCGCCGGTTTCACCTGGGGGGTCGCCACCGCCGCGTACCGAGCCTGATCGAGCCTGTGCTCGTCGGCCCGGCCGACTTCGCCGCGGCCGTCCGGGCCGACGAGCACGGGCCGGTCCCCCATGCGAGGCAGACACGGCCGCCCGGTGCCCGGCGTACCGCCAGGGACCGGGAGGTCCACTCCGCAGGCCCGGAACACCTGCCGCCTCACCGAGGAGTACGGCCCCGGCGGATCCATGTCGCGGAGAACGGCCCGGCCCACCGGGACGCGGTCCGGCCCGACAGCTGGGTGCACGATCCGGAGCGCACCCGCCGACTGGCGGAGCACTTCGCGGTCGGCGCCCGCGCGGTGCGCAAGGAGGCGCCCCTGGCAGGCTGCTTCGCCTGGTCGCTCCTGGACGGCTTCGAGTGGGCGTACGGCAACGACAAGCGCTTCGGCCCGGTCCACGTCGACCACGCCACCCGGCGCCGCACGTCAAGCGCGGTGGGCGGCGCTACGCGGAGTTGATCCGCGAGGCCTCGGGCGGTGGGCCGCGCACAGCGGTCCGCGCCCCTCCCCCGGGCGACGGCCCGGGCCCCCGGCGCGCGGCGGCCCCACCCGCCCGCGCCCGGGGCGCCCCCGTCCGGCACACCGCCCGACGGCGATCGGACGGGCATGACCCGGCGCTTATGCTCACCGTATGGAGCAGAGCGAAGTCCTCAAGCGAGTGATCGGCATCCTCACGGAGGCGGGCGAGATGCAGCGCCACGCCGAGGAGGACACGGTCGGCGTCGACCCGGACGCGAGCGGCAACATGGTGACGACCCTCCTGAACGAGACCATGCCGCACATCGCCATCCCCTCGGACGCCACCGTCGAGGAGATGGCGGCCCTCGTGGGCAGCGAGGTCGGCGGGGCCGTCGAACAGCTGGTCGGCGCGTTCACCCTGGCCTTCATCGCGCTCGCGCAGATCCACGACTCCGGGCAGGAGGACGTGACCTCGGCCGATGTGCTGCAGGACCTGGCCTTGCGGGCCGAGGAGCTGAGCTCGGGCGACGAGGGCCCCGAGGGGCCCCTCTAGCCGTCGCGCGGAGCCGGGGACGGGGGACGGAAGGGCATCCCCTGCGGGCCCGACCTGTACGGACAGGTTTTCAGGACCCGGTGGGCCCACCTGCACGGACGGGTGTTCAGGACCCTGGCGGGCCGAGGTCCCCGGAGCGCAGGCGCGGGTCGGTCGCGGGGCCGATGTGACCGTCACACGATTGGCTCGTTTTCCGGGTGACGGTTCTCTGCCCACGGCCCGGAAGGCACCCACCTCATGCCCCTCCATCCCCCGCCGCTCCGCGCCCTCGCTCCCGGCGCACACCTCGGTGTGAAGGAGGCCGAGGCGGCACTCGTCGAGCACTACCCGCGCCTCGTACGCCTGGCCTACCTCACCCTGCCGCCCCGCCTCGGCCGGCACCGCCGGGTGCTCGCCGCGCACGCCGTGGTGCAACGGGCCCTGCGCGGAAGCGCGCGGCCCGCCCCCGGCGCGGGCGCGGAGGACGTCCCCGCATCCCCGCCGGACGCGGACGTCGTCCCCGCGCCGGAGCCACGGCCGGAGGCCGCTCCCACGCCGGACCGGGACGCGGATGCCGCCGCTCCCGCCCCGGACGGGAACGCGGGAGGTGCTGCCGCACCGCACGGAATCCCGGCCCCTCGGTCCGGCGTCCCCGCCGGCGACGGTCCGCGCACACCCGCGTACGCCGCGGTCCGCCTGCGGGTCGTGCGCTCCGCGCTGGCGTACGAGTGGAGGCCCCGCTGGTGGCCGGGGCGGGCGCCCGCCCCGGCGGCGCTGCGGCCCTCGTTGCCGGTCGTGCGCGGGCTGCGTCTCTTCCCACGGGCCGGCGGGATGGACGAATTCACCCTGGACCGCGCCCTGGCGGACGTCCCGGCGGCCGTGCGGGCGGCGTTGGGCCTGCGTCTGCTGGAGTCGCTGTCGGCCGACGGTACCCGGGCACTGCTCGCCGAGGCGGGCGCGGCGGATCCGGCCGACGCCGTGCGGGCCGCCGCCCGGGTGGCCGGGAGCGACCACGAGCGGGTCCGGCACATGCTGCGCTCGGACGAGTTCGACCCGTGCACGGTGCAGACGCGCCCCGGTGACCTGCTCCGGCGCCGGCACCGGGTGCGGGCGGGGGCGGCGGCCCTGGCGCTCCTCGCGGTGGGGGGCGGTCTGGCCCTCTCGGCCGACGGGGGCGCCGGGGACACCCGCGCGCCGGTCTCCGCCCTGCGCGTCACGGTGCCGGGCGGGGCGCTCGACCCCGCAGGTCTGGTGAGGACGCCCGCGGACCGGTGGGCGGACACCTCCCGGGTGGACTTCAGCGCCTGGCCGCCCCGTGGCAGCCGCACCGATGACCGTGCGCTGCTGGGGCGGGCCCTCGCCGACTGGGCCCGGCCCCGGACGGACACCACCGTTACCTCGACCCCCGGCACCGCGACCGTGCCGCCCGCCCAGTCCCCCCAGCTGCTGTTCGCGGGCGAGCTGGGCGGCCGGGCGGTGGTGCTGTTCCACGACGGCGGCGTACGCGTCGTCCGGTACGCCGAGCCGCTGGCCGGGGGCACCGCCTCCGTGGACTTCGCGCGGGTCGACGACGCGGACGTCACCACGGCGGCGGCGCTCGTCGTCAGCCGCTCCGGCACGTCGGCGCGGTATCTGCTGGCGCCTTGGGTGGCGGAGTCGGCGACCCGGGACCTGCTCGCGCCGGACACTCCGGCGCGGGCGCTGGACGTGAACGGCGACGGCGTCACCGCGGCGGTGCGCGGCCCGGCGGCGGGCGGCGGGTGCGCCTCCTGGCCCGTGATGCAGCTCAGGTCGTCGGAGAGGATCGTGGAGAAGCACGCGTTCCTCGTCACCGATCTGGGCGACCTGGCGCCGGTGCACCTCACCCACACCCCGGCGCCCGGATCCGGCGCTCCCGCCAGGCAGCCCCGCGAGGCGACGGGTACCGACGCCCTGACCGGCTGGGCCCGCACGGCCTGTTCGCTGCGGGAGCTGCGTCATTCCGGGGTGCGGGCCGTCAACCACTGGCAGTTCGCGCGGCAGCCTCTCCCGGGCACCCGCTCCACGGCGGACTGGGTGTGCACCAGGGCGGACACCTGGGGCGGGCAGGGCCGGGTCCTGTTGCAGTTCGTGCCGCCCGCCAGCTCGCCCTCCGCGCAGGGCGAGGTGGTGTCCGAGCGCCGGAACACGGCTCTGTGCAGCCGGTTCGGCCAGCACGTCGTCGCCGGCACCCACTGGAGGTCGCCTGCCGGAGCCTGGTACGTGCTCGCCGCCGGCAGCCGCGCCGTGGAGCGGATCGAGGTGGCGGGTTCGGTGCGCGGCGCCTCCTCCGGCCCCACGCTCGCGGTGCGCGCGGCGCGTGACGCCCGGTTCGAGGTGGACGCGCGGCTGCGCGGCGGCGGGACGATGTCCTCGGACCGCTGACGCTCCCCCAGGAGCGCTCGCCGCGTGTGGGGCCGGACCGTGTCGGCCCCTGTGTAGGGCCTGACCGTGTCGGGCCCTCTGTGCGGGGCCGCACCGTGTAGGGCCCTCTGTGCGGGGCCGGACCGTGTAGGGCCACGGAGGTCCGTGGCCCGACACGGGCTTCCCGGCCGCACCACCGACGGGGCGTAGGACGGCGCGGCGGGGCTGTCGGCCTGTCAGCTCCGGTAGACGCCGAACTCGTAGAGCGAGTAGCCCCAGGGGGTGCCGCGTACTGACGTGTTCACCCGGACGTAGCGCGCCTCGCCGGTGACGTCGATGTCGTCGATGCCGCCGTTCCCGTCGGTGACGGTGTGCACGGTGGTCCAGTCCTGACCGTTGTCCGAGGTCTGCAGGGTGTACCCCTTGGCGTACGCGGTCTCCCAGGCGAGCTGCACATGGTCGAACGCGGTCCTCGCCCCGAGGTCCACCTGGATCCACTGCTGGTCGGCCCACTCGCTGGCCCAGCGGGTGTCGAAGGATCCGTCGACGGCGTTGCCCGCGGGGCACGGGCAGCCGGTGCCGTCCGGCTGGAAGGTGGACGCGGTGGCCGCCTTGCCGCGGGCCACGTTCGTACCGCCGACCTGGGGCGGGACGACCCGGAAGGACCGGGTCTCGATCCCGACGTTCCCCTTGCCGTCGGAGGACTTGAGATACACCTTCCACACACCGAGGCGGTCGGGCGCGGTGACCTCGAAGGTGCCGTCACCCTTGTCGGTGAACCGCACGTCGACGAGCTGCCCGCTGTCGTCCACGTACTTGCTGCCCAGCAGCACCTGGTGCGTGAGCCGGTCGCCGTCGGGGTCGGAGACCGACGCCCTCACGGTGAAGGGCCTGCCCGCCTGGACGGCCGAGGCGTTGTCGACGGTCATGCCGGAGATCACGGGCGGGGTGTTGTCGCCCGGGGTGCCGGCCCCGTAGGCCTTCTTCACCGCGTAGTACGAGAGCCGCTTCTGGCCCGCCGGGAGCAGGTTGAACCAGACGCCGCCGAAGTCGTACTCGGTGCCGTAGTGGAACAGGGTCGCGCCGAGTGCGACGCCCGTGTGTCCGCTGACGCACTGCCAGGCCCGTTCGTAGCCTGCGGCCTTCGCCGTGTCGGTGGGTTCGTCCGGTACGCCGTTGGCGTCGTCGGGCACCTCCCACTCGCCGGCCGGGCCGCCCTCGGTCACGATGTAGGGCTTGTCGAAGCCGCCGTCCTCCCAGGTCCTGCGGATGTCGCAGACGGCGCCGTAGGAGTTCACGGCGTACAGGTCCAGGTCCGGCGCGTTCCTCCGGTAGTACGGCCAGGCCCCGGTCCAGGCGTCGGTCGAGGTGACCGGGTGGTTCGGGTCGACCGCGTGGATCCTCCTGGCGATGTCGTTGACGAAGGTCGTGTAGGCGTCACGCTGCTGTTCGAGCGCGGTACCGCTGTAGCAGTTCTGGAGACCGAGCACGGACTCGTTGCCGACGTTCCACATGAGGACACCGGGGTGGTCCTTGTACGCCTCCACCCACTTGGGGAACTCGGCGAGCATGTCGTTCTTGTACCCGGTGTCCGTCAGGTAGTCGACGCAACCGCCGCTTCCCGGCCCGCCGCCGGGCTGGAGCCAGAAGCCGGCGATGACCTTGATGCCGTGGGAGGCCGCACTGTCCAGCAGGGGCCTCGTCGTGGCGTCGGTGCCCCAGGTCCGGATGGTGTTGACGCCCATCGACCGGACGTCCGGCATGTACTGCCCGGCATCGGCCACGGAGGGGCCCCAGGTCAGGCCCTTCACGGTGTACGGCGCGCCGTCGACGGTCAGTCTCCAGGCGCCCTGCGATCCCTCGACCTTCACCACGCTGCCGGCCGCCTGCGCGGCTGGCACGGGCAGGGTGACCGCTCCCGCGGCGACGAGGGCGGCGACGGCGAGACGTGCCGCCGTGCGTCTGAGGCCGGAGGCCAGGAGGGTGGGACGTGGCGATTTCATGGGGAAGACAGCTCCTCGTGGGGGGAGAACGGGAACAGGCGTGGGAGAGCGCTCTCCCTCCTGGCCTCGGAGAGCCCGGGAGGGAGAGCGGAAGGGTCAGGGCAGTTCGTAGTTCTCGTTCAGCGCGGCGCCCTCACCCGGGTTGTTCTGGTCGTAACCACGGGCGTCGCACTGGAGGCCGCCCACGACGCAGTGACCGACCATGGCGGCCTGTGTGGCGTCGTCCCAGGCGTTGAAGAAGTCGTAGTGGAAGGAGTGGCCGGTGCCGCTGGCCAGCCTCACCTTCGACATGTCACCGTTGACGGGCCACGCCATCTTGAACTCGATCATCGGCAGGGCCACGGGGTGGCTGGCCGGGCAGACGTCCTGGTTGGCGCCCGTGACGACCGGGTAGGCCATGTGGGCCTTGTGGTCCGGAGTGTCCAGGTACTTTCCGTCCCAGCAACTGGGCGCCTGCATGCGGAGGTTGAGCTGGGTGTCCCGACTGGTCGGGCACACCGCCGGGAACTCGTAGTTGTGGTAGCTCTCCCCGCACTCGTACCCCTCGACCATGCCGGGGTGGTCGCGGAACTCCTCGGCGGTCTGTGTCGGACTGCCGACGACGAAGCGCAGCCCCCGGGGGAACGGCCGGACGGTCCGGTAGTCGGTGACACCCGCCTTGTAGTAGATGGTCTGCGGACCGACCGGGCGCACCTCCTGGTCCCCGTTGTAGAGGGTCGGCATCCAGTAGGCGGACCGGTCGCCGGGCGCCTTGCAGGTGGTGCCGCCCGCACCGAGCGAGGCGGTCGTGGAGTTCTCGTCCGTGGTGTCGTTCCCCATGAACGTGTGGTTGTGGGACTTCCCGGTCTGGCCGGGGTAGACGATCGGGTCGACCGAACCGGTGTGGTCGACCGAGCAGTTGGCCTGGAACTCGTGGAAGTACCGGTGGGGCGGGATCTCGCTCGACGGCACCACGCCGGTGACCGGCGGGTTCGCCGGGATGTAGCCGTCGCCGTCGGGGTCGTCACCCGAGGGGACGGGGTCGGCCGCCGCCATGGCGTGGCCCTGCACGTGCTGCGTTTCCTGGACGGCATGGGACACCCCGGCCGGCTCGGCGGCGGCCTCGGGGGCCGGTGCTCCGGCCTGGGTGATCGCACTGAACCCCATGACGACCAGGGCCAGTGCGGTGGCGACCACCAGGGCGGACACCAGGGTGGATCTGCTGATTCTTTCGGCCATGCGGACCTCCGTGCCGCTCTGCGTCCGCGCACGTCGGGTGCGCGGTGGGGGGAGAGTGGAGCTGGACGGTGCGACGTGCGGAAAGCGGTGGGAGAGCGCTCTCCCAATGGCTTCAGTGTTACGTCGCTGCTGAGAACATGTCAAGAGTCGATGAACGGGGCACCGGGCGGGCGGCGTTGCCGCGCCGACCGACGGAACGTGGCCGGTGCCTCGCCGAGGTTGTGTTCCGCGATCCCCCGCATGACCTCCTCGTCCCGGAAGTCGCCGTCGAGCAGCCGCAGGGGCCGGCCACCGGGGAGAGGCGGACGGCCGGGGCGTAGAGCCCCAGGCGGTCGGGGTCCAGGCCGGGCGGCCGGTTCATCGCGGTGCGGGCAGAGGCGGAGTCCGACGAAGACGTGCTCCCGCTCGGCGTCGAAGTACATCCGGCCCTCGACGCCGATGGGCGCGGTATGTCTCTCGGGGCCCACCGGCAGCGGTCGGGGCCGAGCTTCCCGTGGATCGGACCGTATGCGGCACGGACACGGGCTCGACCCCGCACAGCCGCCACCTGAGTCGGTCGCACGCGTCCCGGCTCGCGCTCCGCCACCTCCGCAAGGCCCAGCGGCGCGCGGTCGAGTGCCGCCTGCTCGCCAGGAGGTGCCGAACCCGCCACGCAGGAGGTCGGCCCTGCCGTAGCGCGGGGTCCTGTGACGCCGCATCAGTTCCAGGCTGCGGGCCGGATCGGCGGGCACGGCGACGGCGCTCGCACCGGATCTGCCCCGAAGGGCTCCGGGAGCGTTCAGCCCGTGGCGGCTCTTGACCACGGCGTGGTCCGCCGCGGATGTGCCGCCGGACACCGGCACGCGGGGTACGCGGACGGCCGGCCCCGGTCGGTTCGCGGTGAGCGGCCGGGAAGGGCACCAGACCGGCGGCGATCCTGCCGGCTCATTCCGCGCCCAGCGGTGCTGACGGCTCGCCGGTCGGGACACCATCGGCCGCCCGCGGTTCCCGGTCACGGGCGGGGTGCGGAATGTCGATGCAGCCGAGCCGGCGCCCCCGTACCCCTGACCGTGCGTCAATGCTGCTGGTGGCGCAGCAGGTTGCCTCAGGGGCTGGTGGGTGCGTTCCAGTCGACCAGCTGGACGATGACACCGTTGGGATCGCGGACCTGAAAGGCACGCTCCCCCCACTCCTCGTCGGTCAGCGGCATGGTGATCGCGACGCCTTCGGAGCGCAGGCGCGCCAGCTCGCCCTCCAGGTCCTCGACGACGAAGGCGAGGATCAGGCCGGCGGTGTGCTCGTCGCGCTGGTCCGCCGGGAGGGATTCCAGCCCCCGCCGCAAGAAGATGACGTTCATGCCGACGTCGTCGCGCGTCAGGGACGCGAAGCCCTCGGCGGCCATTTCCTCGCGGAACCCGAAGTGCTCGACGAGGAAGGCGCTGGATGCGGGCACATCGTCGACGTTGAGCGACACGGCACTAGAGGTGATCTTCATGAATGTTCCTCCGAGATCGCGCTGAGCATTCTCCGTACGACGTACAATGTACGCCGTACGGAGTTCGATTGCGAGAGGATGGCCCCGTGCCAGCGGAACGAACCAGCTCGGGCGACCCGGCCCGCACCCTGCAACTGCTGTGGCGCAGCTCCCCCTCCGAGCCCCACCGAGGACCGCGACGGGGGCTGAGTATCGACGCGGTGGTCGAGGCCGCCACCACCGTCGCCGACGCCGAAGGCCTGGACGCGGTGACCATGCGCCGGGTGGCCAAGGAACTCGGCGTGGTGCCGATGACGCTGTACACCTACGTCCCAGGCAAGGCCGAGCTCCTCGATCTCATGCTCGACGCCGCCTATGCCCGCATGCCCCGCACCGACACCACCGGACAGCCCTGGCGCCAACGCGTCATCGCTGTCGCCGAGGAGAACAAGGCCCTCTTCGAACACCACCCATGGGCTGCGGCCGTCTCCACCGCGAGGCCTCCGCTGGGGCCGGGGCAGATGGCGAAGTACGAGCACGAACTGTCCGGGCTCGACGGCCTCGGCCTCAGCGACGTCGAGATGGATGACTGCCTGAGCCATCTGCTCACCTTCGTGCAGGCATGCGCCCGCGCCGTCGCCGATGCCCGCGCCGCGCAGCACGACAGCGCCATGAACGACAAACAGTGGTGGGAACTGAACGCCCCGCTCGTCGCCCGGGTCCTCGACGAGGACGCCTACCCCACCGCCGTCCGCGTCGGCGCGGCCGCGGGTGCCGCCCACAACAGTGCCTACGACCCCGCCCACGCCTACTCCTTCGGCCTTCAACGCGTTCTCGACGCCTTCGCCGCCCTCATCGGGCGTAGCGGAGACGCGAAGACACCGGCTTCACCGCACCGGGACGACGCCATCACCCCGTGAGCCGGAGCACCTGTGGCCGGGTCGGGGAGATCAGTGAAGAGGTCTGGCCCTTCTCCGCGCACAGGGGTGCCCTGGGCGGCGGCTGCTCGCCGGGCGCGACCCAGAGTCAGGGGGCACAGTCGCAGGTTCACGCTGAAGGACCTCCGGTTTCCCTGAACTGCCTTCGGCAGCAGATCGAGCCCGCTCTCCTCCGTCCCCCTGCTCGACCACCCGCGCATGGAGCTCGGACAGCACCGAGGCGTCGGACCCGTGATCATCAAGTCCCGGGCCGGGCACGCATCTCAGGTTCATGCCACAGGGCAGGCGAGTTGTTCGCGGACGCCGAGTTCATGAGGCGTTCGAAGCCGGAGGACGGCCAGGCCGGTCACGGGGACGGCTCGTCGCGGTGACGGTGTTGCAGTTCGCCGAGAACCGCACCACCGGGGCCGGCCTCATCGCCGCCGGACACCTCGAAGCCGCCGGTACCGTCCGGAAGCTGCCCGCCGACCTGTTCCCCGACTGGGACCCGGTGCGGCAGCGCATCGGGGCATGGACCCGCGTCGCCAGCGGGTACGGGCCCCGTGCTGCCACCGCCCGAGCCACCCGCGCGGCCGGCTCGGGCGCCTTCGGCCGCGGCCTCGGCTGCATCGACATGTCCACACCCCACGCGCGACCGGGAACGTCGGACGGCGACCGCTGTCCTGGCCGACGAGCCGTCGGACCTGCTGGGTACGGAATGAGCCAGCAGGATCCGTGGCAGGCACGAACGGGTCCGTGGGTGCCCGGGCGGGGCCGGTATCCGGTCAGAAGTCCTCTTCGACGGCCCGCCTGTAAGAAATGACGCCAGGGCGTGTGTCGGAAGTGCTCAAGAACTCCCGCGGAGATGCCTTTCTGGGATGCGGATCCTTCTGAGTGACCGCACGCCATAGCCACGAGATGGCCCCCGACCTGCACGGTTCAACCACGAGAGGCTTCCCTGGGCAGGGGCCCGGCCTCGGCGTCGCGCGCGTGTGTGACGGCGTCGAGATCCGGTGCTTCGGTCGTCTGTGCCAACGTGTACCGACGTCCCTCTCAGCGGAAGTCCGCCGCGTGGTCCACCGCCCACTGCCGGAAGGATCGGGCCGGGGCTCCCGTGATGCGCTCCACTTCGTCGTTGACCGGCTCCGGGTCGTCGAGCATCTCCGCCTGGGCCGGCAACACGGCCTCCACCAGCTCTGCCGGGTAGCCCACGGCCTTCATCTGCTCGATGGCCTCGTCCAGCGCGACCTCCTCGAACCGCACCGGTCGCCCGATCGCCTCGCCGATCAGAGCCACCTGCCGTTCCTGGGTGATCAGTTCAGGGCCGGTGATCACGGGGTGGGCGCCGAGCAGAGCGTCGGTCGTCAGTGCCTGAACGGCGACCGCAGCCATGTCCGCCTCATGGATCAGCGGACGGGCCAGCCTTGCCAGCGGCGCCCGTACCGCACCGGTGGTGCGCACCTGATCCGCCCAGCCAAGCGTGTTGCCCGCGAACCCGGTGGGCCGCAGCGCCGTCCACTCCAGGCCCGATGCCTCGATCAGCCGCTCCAGCTCCGTGTGGAACATGGTGATCGCCTCGCCCGGCTCCTTCTTCTCGCTCCCGACCCCTGCGGATGACAGGTACACCACCCGTCGAGCGTGCTTCCCGATCACGTCGATCACTTCCGGCGCGCCCTCAGCGCTCAGGAACGGCCACACCAGGAAGACCGAATCGACGCCCTCCAGAGCCAAGCGCAGCGACGCGGGATCACTGAGATCGCCGCGCACTGCCTGCACACCCTTCGGGAAGTCCGACTTCCCTCGCACCAGCGCCCGCACGGGCACGCCCGCCGCATGCAGTTGGCCGACCACCGCGCCGCCGACCTTTCCCGTCGCGCCGGTCACCAGAATCACGGGCTGTGTCATAGGAATCTCCTCGTCTCGCCGTTCGATGACACAACCCTCATATATCAACCAAGGTTCAGGTCAAGTACCGGCCGGGGGCTGCCGTCAGGTGCGGTTCCCACCAGCGATCTGGCCGCGGTGGTGGAACGTGGATCCCGCACGTGACGGCCGGGCGTCACAGCCACTCGTCGACGGAGCGATGAGTACGGTCGCCTCGTGGCGGACCGCGGGCTTGTCGTGTCGCGTGGCGACGGCACGATGCCTCTTGAGGCGATTGATCCCGCGCTCGACCGCATGACGATCCCGGTGGTCGAGCGGGTCGGAACACGGCGGCCGGCCGCCGCGGGAGCCAAGCTTCCGGAAGTTGCGCACCTGGTCGGTCCTGTCCGGGGTGGTGCAACGGGTCCCGGACGGCGCAGGTGGGCGCGGTTCCTGCGGGAGGCGTACGCCTTGTCAGCGCGCACGCGATCGGGACGGACACGTGGCCGGCCCCACCCGATGCGGGGCACGCGGACCTTCTCCAGCACAGGCTCGAACTGCGGCGAGTCCCCGCACTGTCCAGTGGTCACCACGATCGACATGGGCTTCTGCGCCTGCTCGACGGCCAGGCGCGGTGATCAGTGATCGGCCCGCGCGATCAGCCCCTGCCCTCGGCCACCGCAAGCGATCCCCCCGCTCCCCGGCCGTCGGCGGCCCGTCCGCCGGGCAACGGGGTCCCCACCACGCGGAGTCGGCCCCGGCCGCTCCGGCCTTCGGCTGTCGGCCTGTGCGGGGCGGACACGAGGTCTGCCGCGGCAGGGGGCCACCCTGCTGCCGCGGCAGACCGGTCACGTTCTGCCGGGTCCCGGGGGCCCGGCGGGGTCATCCGTCAGGCCGTGTGGAGGGTCAGCCCGTACCGGTTGAGGATCTCGTTGATCGGCTGGTGCCAGGTCTCCCCGCCGCCGCTGCAGTTGCCCCAGCCGCCCGAGGTGACGCCCTGCGCCTGGTCGCCGCTGATGAACGAACCGCCGGAGTCGCCCGGTTCGGCGCAGACGCTGGTCTTGGTCATCTGGTGGACGGCGCCCTGGCTGTAGTTCACGGTCTCGTTCTTCGCGAGGACGTTGCCGCAGTGCCAGTGGGTGGTGGAGCCGGAGCGGCAGATCGAGGCGCCGATGGGGGCCTCGTTGGAGCCACGGACCAGCTGGTCGGAGACGGTGCCCCAGCCGAGGACCACGGGGACGGTCCACCAGCCGCTGCCCACGCTCACCCAGGCGTAGTCGTTGTCGGGGAAGGACGAGCCCTGGAAGGAGCCGATGGCCGAGCCGTCCCAGCCCCTGACCGCTCCGCCCGCCTGGCCGCAGTGGCCCGCGGTGACGAAGCCGCCGTGCACGGAGAAGCCTATGGAGCACCGGACGTTGCCGGTGTAGTACGGGTCGCCGCCGACCGTTCCCGCGGCGAAGGTCTGCGGTGCCTCAGCGGTCTGCTTCACCGTGACGGGACCGGCCTCGCGCGCCTTCGCGACGAACGCGCGGACATCGTTGTCACCCTGCTCGGAGGCGACCACGTTCACCACGACGCTGTTCGCCCGGGGGTCGACGTGCCAGCTGCTGACACCCTTGGGGGCGGAGAGCGCGTCCAGCCGGTTCTTGACCGCGTCGAGCTCGCGCTCCGTGTGGCCGACCACCCGGACGTCCGCACCGGTGGCCCGGACGGCACCGGTCCTGGCGCTGTCGGTGACCGCGACCGTCAGCCGGCCGCTGCCCGCGTCGAACCAGGAGCCGCCGTACGCCGCGCCGGCCGCGCTCCGCGCGGTCCCCTGGAGGGCTGTCGCCGCCTTCTCCGCACTGAGCCGCGCCTCGGCCTGAGTCTTCGTCAGCCCGAGGTCGCGCTGCATGGCGGTGACGATCCCGGCCGAGGCCTGCGGCTCGGCCGAGCGGGAGTCGGCGGCGGTGGCCTGGGTCAGACCGGCGGTCGCCCAGGTACCGATGATGAGCAGTGCGGAGAGACCCGTCCGCACCATCGTGGTGTGTCTCAAGGGAGTGCCCCTTCTGTTTGTTCCAGCGTCGTGGGGGTGGAACAGAAAGCGTCCGAGAGCCACTGAGAGCGCTCTCAGGGGTGCCGCTACGGACTGTAGTCCAGTTCGACGGGCAGGTCCATGCCAAGCACACCCCGTGAGTCGGCCTACGGTGACGGTGGATCAGGGGACCAGCAGCGGGAGTCCGGCGGCGCGCCACGGTGTCCGGAACGCGTCCCACCGGCCGCCGCCCCGCGCGGGTGAGGTGTCCCAGATGCGCACGGCGCCGGCGGGGGCGGAGGCGACGTGCGGCCAGCCGGGGTCGCCGGTGGCGGCGAAGGCGGCCCACGCCCGTGCCATGCGTTCCGCGAGTGCGCGGTCGGCGGCGCTCGGAGGCCCTCCCAGGAGGAAGTGGACGCTCTCGTCCTCCAGGGTGCCGAAGGCGAACGGAATGTCCGCGCAGTGCCAGGCCCGCACCGGCTCCCCCCGGCCGTCGCGCTGCCGGACGAAACGGGAGAGGTGGGTCCGGCCTCCCGCCCGCGCGTGCGACTCGGCCAGCCTGCTGCTGTACTCCCCGAACATCAGGTCTCCGTAGACGGCGAGGTAGATCTCGTTCGCCCCGGCCCCGGGCATCAGCGCACGGTAGGAGTCCAGCAGGGACGGCGGGAGCCGGTGGTCGGCGGCGAACGCGGCAAGCCCCGGCTCCGTGGTGACCCGGGCGCAGCTGCCCACGGCGTCCAGCAGCCAGTACTCCTCCGGGGTGTGACACACCATCAGGTCCACCTCACGGGCCGCTCCCGCCGCGCACGCGGTGAGGGGGTCGACGGGGAGTCCCGGCACACCGGCCACCGGCCCGTAGATCGCCGGGTCGTAGTGGCGGTGGCCCGAGGCGGGGTCGCGCCGGTAGCTGTCCGCCACCCGGTCGGAGGCGTCGACGAGGGCTTCGGGCGAGGCCGACACGAGCCCTTCGTACGTGGCGGGGACTCCTGCCGCCGCGGCCACCTCCCGCGTGGTGCGGGCCGCCGACTCCGGCGTGGCGCAGGCGTTCACGGCGCTGTGCGCGATGACACGGCGGAAGAGGCCGCGCGCCTGGTCCATCACCATCAGACAGGCGGCCGAGGAAGCCCCCGAGGACTGGCCGGCCACCGTGACGCGCCCGGGGTCGCCGCCGAACGCGGCGATGTTGTCCCGCACCCACCGTAGGGCGGCGATCTGGTCGAGCAGCCCCCGGTTGTCCGGGCAGGGTTCGGTCCCGTCGGGGGTGGGGACGTGGCCGAACCCCTCGAAGCCCAGGCGGTAGTTGAGGGTGACGACCACGAGCCCGTGGCCGGCCAGGGCGGTCCCGTCGAAGTCGGGCTGGGCGGAGGAGCCGAAGGCGTAGGCGCCCCCGTGGATCCAGACGAGCACGGGCAGCGCCTCTCCGCTCCCGGCCGGGGTCCAGACGTTGAGGCTCAGGACGTCCTCGTCGCCGGGTGACCAGGCGGGCGAACCGGGCAGCTCGGCGGACTGGGGGGCGACGGCCCCGAAGGCGGCGCAGTCCCGGATCCCGTCCCAGGAGGCGGCGGGGCGCGGCGCCCGGAACCTGGCGGCGCCGAAGGGCGGGGCGGCGTAGGGGATGCCGCGCAGTACGACGACTCCCGCGTCGCGGGCGGCCCGCTGTCCGGCGACCACCCCCGCCCGCGTCGTGAACACGCTCATCCGTCTCCCCCGTATCCGCCCCCTCCGGGGGCACGGGTGCCAGCCTCGCAGCGGGCGGACGGCCGGCGCCAACACCTGGATCGCGTCCGCTGACGCACCTCCGATGTGAATCAGTCGGGGGATCAACGGCCTGTCGGCCCCGGCGCGGCGCTCCGGTGCGCCGATCCTGGAAGGGCCCGCCACGATCCCCGTACAGGAAGCTGGGTGGCTCCATGGCAACCGACCCGTCCCGGACGGCCGGTGTCCTCGTGCCGGACACGAGGCTCGCGGCCGAGGCGACCGAGCTCGTACGTGAGACGACCGACGACCTCGTCTACCACCATTCCCGCCGGGTCTTCCTCTTCGGCGCCCTCCAGGGCCGCCGCCGGGACCTCTCCTTCGACCCGGAGCTGCTGTACATCGGGGCCATGTTCCACGACCTCGGGCTCGGCGAGCCCTTCCGCTCCAGCGGGCGGCGCTTCGAGGTGGACAGCGCGGACGAGGCACGCCGCTTCCTCCGGTCCCACGGGGTACCGGAGGACAGTGTGCGGCGGGTGTGGACGGCCATCGCCCTGCACACGACGCCGGGCATCCCCGCCTTCATGGAGCCGGAGGTGGCGCTGGTGACCGCCGGCGTGGAGTACGACGTCCTCGGCATCGGCTACGAGGACGTCCCGGACGCCGACCGTGCCGCGATCGTCGCGCTCCATCCGCGGCCGGACTTCAAGCGGCGGATCCTCGGGGCGTTCACCGAGGGGATCCGCCCGAAGCCGGAGACGACGTTCGGTAACGTCAAGGCCGATGTCCTTGAGCACTACGTTCCCGGCTTCGAGCGCGGGGACTTCGTGCGCACCGTCCTCGAATCGCCCTGGCCCGAGTGAGGGCCGTCCGGTGCGCCGGCACCGGACTCCCCCGGGGCGGACGCAGCCACGCACGGCAGGATCGGAGTGATCGTCATGAGCGGGGAACGGGCGGAGATGCTGGAACGCCTCGACGTCTTCATCGGTGAGTGGGTCCTGGAGGCCCGGTTTCCCGGGGACCGTCCGCCACCAACCGGCCCGGGCGGGGGCGGGCCGACGGGACGGAGCCGGTTCGAGTGGGCCCTGGACGGCCAGGTCCTGGTACAGCGCACGGAGATCCCGGCCCCGGCCGCACCCGACGGCCTGATGGTCGTACGGGCCGACCCGGGGACCGGCACGTACACCCAGCACTACTTCGACTCACGCGGCGTGGCCCGCCTGTACGCGATGACCTTCGACGGCGGGGTGTGGACGCTGACCCGGGATTCGCCCGACTTCACGCCCCTTCAGTTCCACCAGCGCTTCACCGGTAGGTTCAGCGAGGACGCCGGCACGATCACCGGTGGCTGGGAGGTCCGCTTCGACAGTACGGGTGCGTGGGAGCACGACTTCGCCCTCGACTACCGCAGGGTGGGGTGACCCCGACCCGTACCGGCGTGGCCGGCGGGCCGTGAGCGCGCGCGATCCGCTGCCCGGGCGTTGCGTCACGCCGGGTTCCGGCGTCGATGTGCCCGGCGACGTCACCGTGCGGCCGGGCACCGCGGCCGGGGAAGCCCACGGTGCCGGGCGGCTCCCGGCCCTCAGGGGCGCACGGCGGGCCCCCACTTCCTGGACGCCCCGACCAGCGAGACCGTGAACGGGTGCCGGGGGCTGTTCAGGAGCTCTGCCGCCGGACCCTCCTCGACCACCCGTCCGCCGTCCAGCACGGCCAGGCGCGTGGCCGGAGCCGCGGTGTCGAGGTCGTGGGTGATCAGCAGGACGGCCGGGCCGTCCTGACGGCGCATCAGCTCGGCGAGCAGGTCCAGCAGGGAGCGCCGGGTCACCGGGTCGAGCCCCGAGGTGATCTCGTCGCAGACCAGGACCCGGGGCCGCGCGAGCAGGGCTCTGGCCAGGGCGGCGCGCTGGAGTTCGCCGCCGGACAGCCGGCCCGGCGGTCTGCGGACGAGCGCCTCGTCCAGTCCGAGGTCCGCGAGCACCCGCCGGGCCTCCGCCGCCGCCTCCTGCCGGCCGGCGCCGCGCAGGCGTACCGCCGTGCGGGCCACCTGGTCCAGGACCGGCCGGTGTTCGTCGAAGGCGGCGCGGGCGTCCTGGAAGACGTACTGCACGGCGGCGGTCTGCTCACGGCCGCGGTCCCGCAGGCTGCGCGGCAGGGCCGCGCCGTCGAGCAGGATCTGTCCCGTGTGGTCGCGGTGCAGGCCCACGAGGCAGCGGGCCAGGGTCGTCTTGCCGCTGCCCGAGCGTCCGACGAGGGCGAGGCACTCCCCCCGGCGGAGGGTGAGCCGGTCCACGCTCAGCACGGGCACGCGCGTACCGCCGTTCCGGTGGCGGGCGGTGAGTCCGCGGACGGTCAGCAGCTCCGCACCGGTGTGTCCGGGGTCCGCGTACGGCAGGGTCCTCGGTCCGGCGAGGAGTTCCGCGGTCCAGGGGTGCGCGGGGGCGTCCAGGATGCGGTGGGCGGGTCCCTGCTCCACCACCCGGCCCCCACGCATCACCAGGACCTCGTCGGCCAGTTCGCGTACGACGTCGAGGTCGTGGCTGAGCAGCAGCACGGCGATGCCACGGCCTGCCGCGGCCGCGAGCCGCCCGGTGATGCGGCGTCCGGTCAGGGCGTCCTGACCGGTGGTGGGTTCGTCGGCGACGATGAGGCGGGCGCCCTGGAGCAGCGCCTGCGCGAGGACGACGCGCTGCTGCTGGCCGCCGGAGAGCTGGTGCGGATAGCGGCCGAGCACCTCGTCGGCGGCGAGCTGGGCGTCGGCGAGCGCCTGCGCAACGCGCTGCCGTGCGGCGGGGCGCCGGCGCCGGCGGGGCAGGTCCTGGACCTGCTGCCGTGCCAGGTCGCTCAGGAGCGCTCCGGTACGGCGGACGGGGTTGAGGACGGCCGCGGGGTGCTGGGGGACGTAGCCGGTCCGGGTGCCGGGTACGGTCACCTCCCCCGTCACCCGCGCGCCCGGCGGGTATTCACCGAGCAGGGCGAGCCCGGTGGTGGTCTTGCCGCTGCCGGACGCGCCGACCAGGGCGGTCACGGTGCCGGCGCGGATCCGGAACGACACCCGGTCGACGAGTACCCGCCCGTCGACCTCGACGGTCAGTCCGGTGACGGCGGCGATCACGGGGCTCTCGTTCACGGGCGGCGGCCCTTCCGGGGCGGGGTGCGGTTCTCCAGGGCGGCGTCGACGAGCAGGTTGCTGCCCATGGTCAGCGCGACGATGAGCAGGGCGGGCACGACGACCGCCCAGGGCTGGATGAACAGTCCGGTGCGGTTGCGGTCCACCATCACGGCCCAGTCGGCTGCGTCGGGGGCCACCCCGATGCCCAGGAAGGCCGCGGTGGCCACCAGGTAGAGCACTCCGGTCAGCCGGAGACCCGCGTCGGCGGCCAGGGTGCGCAGGATGGACCGCCCCACGTATCCGACGGCGATCCGCCACCAGCTCTCCCCCTGCACGCGCATCGCCTCCACGGCCGGCCGGGACGCCGCTTCCGCGGCGGCCGCGCGCACGATGCGGGCGGTGTCCGGTACGGAGACGAGGGCCACCAGCAGGGCGAGCCCCGCAGCGCCCGGCGGGAAGGCGGCGGCGACCAGCAGGATCATGAGCAGCGAGGGGACGGCGAGCAGTACGTCCGGTGGGCGCATCAGCACCTCCTCCAGCCATCTGCGGTGGGTGAGCGCGCTGATCAGCCCGAGTGGCAGGGCGACGAGGTAGGCGAGGGCGGTGGCGGCCAGCGCGACCAGGACCACGGGCCGCCCGCCGAGCAGCACCTGGTGCACGACGTCCCGGCCGACGAAGTCCGTACCGAGCCGGTGGCCGCCGCCGGGGGTGAAGGAGGCGGCGCGGGCCGGGGGCTCCCCCACGAGGAACGGCCCGGCCAGGGCGAGGCCGAGCGGGACCGCGACGAGGGCCGCCCCCGGTCCGTATCCGCGGAGCGGCCTCATGCCGCCACCCCCGCGCGGGGTGCGAGCCGGTGGGTGACGAGGTCGGCGCCGAGGTTGAGTACGACGGTGGCGAGGCCGAAGACCACCGCGAGGCCCTGGACGACGGGGATGTCGCGGTCGGCGACCGCGTTCATGAGGACGGTGCCGAGTCCGGGGATCACGAAGAGGGCCTCCACGACGATGACGCCGCACAGCAGCCAGTCGATGGTGCGGGCGAGCTGCTGGGTGGCGGGGGCGAGGGCGTTGGGCAGGGCGTGGCCGTAGCGCACGCGGGCCCCCGGGATGCCGTACCGCCTGGCGTGGGCGGTGTACGGGGCCGCGAGGGCCTCGATCATGCCGGCCCTGACCAGCCGGGCCAGCGAGCAGACGGGCCGGGCGAGGAGGACGAGGACGGGCAGGACGAGCACGGCGGGGTGCGCGAGCAGCCCGGTGCCGTGGCCGACTGCGGTCGGCGGGAGCCAGCCGAGCCGCAGGGCGAACACGCTCACCAGCAGCACTCCGAGGGCGAATTCGGGGACGGCGTAGACGCCGAGGGTCGCGGAGCTGATCAGCCGGTCGGTGAACCGCCCCTCGTGGCGGGCGGCGAGTACGCCGAGGCCCACGCCCACCGGGACAAGGATCAGGACCGTGAGCGTGGCGAGGAGGAGGGTGGGGCCGAAGCCGTCGGCGAGGAATCCGGCGACCGGCCGCCCGGAGGTGAGAGAGGTGCCGAAGTCGCCGTGGAGCAGGCCGGTGACCCAGTCGGCCAGCCGCTCGTGGGCGGGCCGGTCGAGCCCCATCGCGCGGCGCACGGCCGCGATGCGTTCCGGGTCGGGCTGGTCCCCGGCGAAGGCGACGGCGGCGTCGCCCGGCAGCGCCTCGGTGAGCGCGAAGACCAGCAGCACGACGGCGGCGGTCTGCGCGGCGCCGAGGAGCAGCCGCCGGGCGATCCAGGCACGCGACCCGGTCACGCCAGCCAGACCTTGTCGAAGCGGGCCCAGTCCAGGGTGTTGGCGGGTGCTTCGCGGGCGACACCCCGCAGGGAGGGTGCGGTGCCGAGGATCCAGTCGCCGAAACCCCAGACGAGGAAGCCGCCTTCGGCGTACAGCTGCCGCTGCATCCGCCCGTAGAGGGCGGCACGGGCCGCCCTGTCCCTGGTGGACTGGGCCTGCCGGTAGAGCGCGTCGAAGGCCTTGTCCTGCCATTTGGTGGCGTTGGTGGTGGAGTCGGTGAGCAGCCGCTGGGAGATGTGGGACTCGATGGGCATGGCTCCGGAGCGGTAGCAGCACAGGGTGCCGGAGTCGAGGATGTCCTTCCAGTAGGAGTCCTTGCTGCCCATCCGCACATCGACGGTGACTCCGGCGCGCGCCGCCTGGTCGCGGAAGATGCCGGCTGCCTCGGTGAAGCCGGCGGCGACGGTGGAGGTGTCGAGGGTGACGTGGAGGCCTTCGGTGCCCGCCTGTTTCAGGAGGTGGCGGGCGCGGTCGATGTCGGGTGCGCGCTGGGGGAGTTCGTCCGCGTAGTACTCGTACCCCTTGCCGAAGAGGTCGTTGCCGGTCTCCCCCGCGCCGGAGAGGGCTCCCCGCACCAGTTCCTCGCGGTCGGCGATGAGGAAGAACGCCTCGCGGACCCGGGGGTCGTCGAAGGGCGGGCGGTCGGTCTTCATGGCGAGGGCCTGCATGGCGCTGTTCCTCAGCCGGACGATCCGGATGCGGCCCGCCTTCTCGTGGGCGCGGCCGGTCGCGGGGTTCAGCTCGTGGGCGTACTCGATCTGGCCGCCGAGGAGGGCGTTGACGCGGGCGGACTCCTCGTTGGCGATGACGAACTCGAGGGTGTCGAGGTGCGGGGCCCCGTCCCAGTGGGCGTCGTGGCGCCGTAGGACGGTGGAGCGTCCGGGGCTGAAGGAGACGAAGCGGAAGGGGCCGGAGCCGACGGGGGCGCGGTCGAACGCGGTGGCCCCGTCCTGCACGATGTAGGTGCCGAAGGCGGCCATCACGTTGGGGAATTCGGCCGTCGGACGCTTGAGGACGAACTCGACGGTCCGCTCCCCCGTCGCGCGGCTCGCCTCCAGGTCGACGGGTTCCAGGGACGCGCGGGCGCGGTAGGCCTTCGCGGGGTCGGCGATGCGGCGGTAGCTGTACAGGACGTCGGCGGCGGTCACCGGCTTCCCGTCGTGGAACTCCGCCCGCCGCAGGGTGACCGTCCAGCGGTCGAGGCCGTCGTCGGGCTCCCAGGACTCGGCCAGGCGTGGCACCGCGGCCAGATCGGCGCCGTAGTCGGCGAGTTTGTCGAAGAGCGCCTTGCTCCGGGCGGCGTCGGCGAAGAGGTTCCCGAGGTGCGGGTCGAGCGTTTCGCTCGCTCCGCCCCCGGCGAAGGCCGCGCGCACCCGTCCGCCCCGGCGGGGCGTGCCGTCCCCCTTGTCCTCGGCTCCCCCGGTGGCGGCGGGTCCCGCGCAGCCGGCGAGCGTGAGCGCGCCGAGGCCGGCCGCTCCTCCGGCGGCGAGGAAGCCGCGTCTGCGCAGGCCCGGGAAGCGTTCGTGTCGGTCGGCTGATGCCGTCATGGCTGTTCTCCTGTTGCTGGTGTGCCGGGTCGCCGTCGGCTGACCCGGCGGTGCGGCCGCCGGTTCGTCCCCTCCGGCCGGCGGGTGGACCCGCGGGTCACGCGGCGGGCTTCCTGGCGACGAGGTGCAGCCGGTCGCCGTCGGCGGCGGTACCGGGTTCCGCGCCCGGCCTCCAGAGGGGTTCGGTCCGGGGTCCGGGCCCGTCGTGCAGGGCGAGGACGTCGAAGCCGTGGACGGTGAGGAAGTGGCGCAGTTCCTGGGGCAGGAGCAGCCGCCAGGCGGAGTGCTCCTCGACGGGCGGGCTGCCGTCGTCGGCGGTCCAGTCCCGGGTGCGCCGCAGCAGTTGGGCGGCGCGGTCGACGCGCAGTGCGGTGGTGGAGCGGTACGTCGTGCCGTTCCAGGTGAAGCGGGACACGGCGGGAGCGGTGGGAGGTTCGTCCCGCCCGAGGAAGTAGGCGCCGTTGCGCATCTCCGCGACCAGCAGGCCGCCGGGCACGAGGGTGCGGCGGCACGAGGTGAGGAAGCCGTCGAGCTGCTCGTTCGTGTGGCAGTACAGCAGTGAACTGTCCAGGCACACCACGGCGTCGAAGACTCCCTGACCGAAATCGAACCGGCTGAGATCGGCCTGCCGGTAGTCCGGTCCGGGGTGGTGGGCGCGGGCGTGGGCGAGCATGGTGGCGGAGAGGTCGGCGGCCGTGACACGCCGTCCGCGGGAGTGGAGGAGGGCCGCGTCCCTGCCGGTGCCGCAGCCCAGGTCCAGGACGGCGGGCCCCACGCCGTACCGGAGCAGGAGGTCCTCGGCCCAGCGACCGGCGAGGCGTTCCGGGTCGGGGAACCTGGCCTCGTACAGCTCCGGGCGGTCGGTGAGCAGGTTCCCCGGCCGGGGCTTCACGCCGTCACCGCCACGGGGGCGGGCCGGGTGCGGGGCAGGGTCCCGTTGCGGTGCAGCCAGGTCACCGCGCCCGCCGAGACGAGGCCGGCCAGCAGGCAGCAGGCCCAGGGCAGCAGGGCGGCCGGGCCGTCGCCGCCGGCGTTGCGGGCGGCGTCCATGGCCCGGCCGACGGCCGCGTTCCCGACGGCCGCGGCGATGCCGGAGACCGCGTAGAAGACCCCGAAGTACGTGCCCGTGAGGGCCGGCCGTCCGAAGCCCGGGATCAGCTCCATGACGAAGGGCTGTGCGGTCATGACGCCCAGGTGGAGCAGGAGGGCCCCGGCCAGCACGGGCAGTGCGCGCAGGGTGGCGTCGAGGGCTCCGTCCGGGGGTGCGGTGGTGCCCGCGACGAGCATCGGCGGTACGAACGCCAGGCCCATCAGCACCAGTCCGGCCGTGATCCAGCGGCCCCTGCTTCCGCGTCCCTTCAGTGCGCGGGTGAGGCGCAGCTGGAAAGCAATGCCCGCGACCGTCCCCACGAGGAGGACGAGTCCGGCGGCGCCGTCCCATCCGGTGGCCTGCCGGGCGCCTGCGGGGAGCAGGAGGTAGAGCTGGTTCTCCAGGGTGAACATGCCGACCATGGCCAGGGCGAAGGCGATGAAGGCGCGGTTGCCGACGGCCTCGCGCCAGTCGGCGGTGACGCTGCCGGTGGCGGGTGGGGCGGGCCGGGCGGGGAGGACCAGGGCCTGGGCGACGGTGAGCAGGGCGAAGACCGCGGCCGCGGTCAGCGCGGAGGCCCGGAAGTCGACGAGCAGCAGGGCGCTGCCCAGGAGCGGTCCGACGAGGGCTCCGGCCGTCGCGAAGACGTTGAACAGGGCGAACGCCTCCGCTCCGTGCTCCCCCGCCTCCCGGGCGAGGTAGGTGCGGACGGCGGGGTTGAACAGGGCGCCCGCGACCCCGCTGAGCACGGAGGCGGCGAGCAGCACCGGCAGGCCGTCACCGAGGGCGAAGAGGGCGAAGCCGACGGTGCGTATCGCGCAGCCGGCGATGATGACGCCGCGGGGGCCGAGCCGGTCGGCGGCGGAGCCCCCTACGAGGAAGAGTCCCTGCTGGCTCAGGTTGCGTACGCCGAGGACGATGCCGACGACGGCGGCGGACATGCCGAGGCCGTCGCCGAGGTGGGTGGCGAGGTAGGGGATGAGCAGGTAGAAGCCCGTGTTGACGCCGAACTGGTTGACCAGCAGAAGCCGTACGGCGGGCGGGAACCGGCGGATCTCACGCCAGGTGCTCACGAGGCCGCGCTCCGGGCCGCGTCCGCCGTGCGGGGACGTACGCCGAGCCCTGGCCGTCCGCCGGCCGCGACGAATCCGTCGCCGCCTCCGATTCCGGTCCAGGGGTCGTGGGCGAGCAGGAGGTGCCCGTCGAGGTCGGTCCAGCGGGCGCGGTCGGCGATGTGGACGGCGGGGGCGATGCCGAGGGTGCTGGCCGTGAGGCAGCCGAGCATCAGGTCCGTGCCACTGCCCTCGATCAGGGCGGCGATGCGCAGTGCGGCGTGGACACCGCCGCATTTGGCGAGTTTGACGTTGATCCCGTGGACACGTCCCGCGAGCCGCCGCGCGTCCTGGAACGTGACCGCGTCCTCGTCGGCGATGACGGGCACGGGTGAGCGGGCGGCGAGCCGCGCGAGGGCTTCCGGGTCGCCCGGGGCGATGGGCTGCTCCACCGCCTCGACGCCGAGGCCGGCGAACCGGGGCAGGAGCGCGCGTGCCCGGCCCTGCGACCAGGCGCCGTTGGGGTCGAGGAGGAGCCGGGCGGCGGGAGCCGCGGCGCGGACGGCGCGCACCCGGTCCAGGTCGCACTCCTCGTCCCGGTCGCCCGCCTTGATCTTGATCACGGAGAACCCGGCCCCGGCCAGTCGGCGGGCCTGGGCGGCCGCCCGTCCCGGGGAGACGATCGAGATCGTGCGCGCCGTCGCGGACCTCGGCGCCACGGGGGCTCCGAGCAGGCGGTGCACGGCGGTCCCGGTGCGCTTGCCGGCCAGGTCCAGGAGCGCCGCCTCGGTGGCGGCGGTCACGGCGGCCGGGGTGCCGGGCTCGGTGAGTTCACCGGCGCGCAGGGCGTGCAGCGCGCTCTCCGGGTCGGCGAAGCGGGTGAGCCGCTCACCGGTCCGGGCGGCGAGGCGTCGCAGGGTCCGGATGTCCAGGCCGTAGAAGACGCTGGTGACGGCCTCACCGTGGCCGCTGAGCCCCTCGTGTCCGACGGTGAGGCGTACGGCGTCGCGGGCGGTCATGACCGATCGCGAGATGCGCAGGGGCTCTGCGAGCACGAGCCGCACGGTGTGCTGGGTGAGCTTCACGGCTTCCTCTCCAGGCGTTCCGCCAGCGGGTCGGTGACGGTGGTGCACCGGGCCCAGCCCCCTGCGTGCGGGGTGCGCGGGTGCGGGACGTCGACGGGATCCTCCGCCGCGAGACCGGGCTCCAGGTGGTGGGCGGTCATGAAGTCGTCGTCGTACACCGTGCCGAGGTAGCGGTGGGGGCCGTCGGGGAAGACGGTGGCGACGGCGGCGCCGGGGTGGGTACGGGCGGCCCAGGCGGCGACGCGCGCCACGGCTCCCGTGCTCCAGCCGCCGCTGACGAAGTTGCCGCGGGCGAGCCGCCGGCAGGAGTCGGCGGCCTCGGCCGGCCCGGTCCAGTGGACCTCGTCGAAGGCGTCGTAGGCGACGTTGCGCGGATGGATGCTGCTGCCGAGGCCGCGCATCAGCCGGGGTGCCGCCGGCTGCCCGAAGATGGTGGATCCGGTGGAGTCGACGGCGACGAGGCGCAGGCCGGGCCAGTGCCTGCGCAGCGGTCCGGCGATCCCGGCGCTGTGTCCTCCGGTGCCGACGCTGCAGACGAGGATGTCGAGGTGGTCCAGCTGGGTGGCGAGTTCGGCGGCGAGGGAGGCGTAACCCGCGGTGTTGTCGGGGTTGTTGTACTGGTCGGGCCAGTACGCTCCGGGCAGCCGGGCGAGCAGGTCGTGCAGCCGCTCCAGGCGGGCGCCCTGCCAGCCGCCCTGCGCGGCGGGCCGGTCCACGAGCTCCAGGCGCGCTCCGTACGAGCGGAGCAACTGCCGCATGGAGGGTTCCAGTTCGCTGTCACCCACGAGGACGACAGGGTGCCCGAGCGCCTGTCCGGCGAAGGCGAGGCCTATGCCGAGCGTGCCGGACGTCGATTCCACGACCGGTGCGCCGGGGAGCAGTTCGCCGCGCTCCTCGGCGCCGAGGAGCATCGAGACGGCCGCACGCGCCTTCATCCCGCCCACGGCGTGGCCTTCGAGCTTGGCCCAGAAGCCCGGGTGGGGCCCCGGCAGGGGGGTGGTGATCCTGGCCAGCGGGGTGCGGCCGAGGAGGGCGAGGAGTTCCCGGTTGGGTGCCAGCGCGGGCAGGGATGCCGTGGTCACGAGGTGCCTCCGTCGTCCGCGCGGTAGCGGTGGATGGTGCCGGGTCCGCCGTCGAGCCAGAAGAAGGGGTAGGGCTCGGCGCACACCGCGCTCACCCCTGCGCCCAGGAAGCGGGGCAGGACCGCGCTCCCGGTCTGGGCGAACATGACCAGTGGTGTGCCGTGCTCCTGGGCGCTGCGGCGCAGCGGGTCGAAGGTGCCGTTGCCGAGCGTCATGCCGGACGCCAGCACCGCGTCGCAGCGGCCGGTCTCGGCGAGGGCGTCCGTGAGGATGGGCTCGCCCCACTCGGTGGTGCCGCCCTTCAGGTCGCAGGGGATCGCGCTGAGCCCGCGTGAACGCAGCTCGGCCAGGAGGGAGTTGACGACGCCGACGACCAGGACGGTGCCGCCGCGCGGCACGTCCAGCAGCTCGACGACGGCGGCGGCCCGCGCCTTCGACCGCACCAGCGAGCTTCCGGCGGGGAGGGCGACCGGCCGCGCGCCGTGCGACGGGGTGTGCGGCGTGACGTCCATCAGGTACGCGTCGAGCGCCGCGACCCGGACCGGCAGCAGCGGGTGGGCGAGGAGTGAGGCCACGTCCGCTCCGGCGCACTCCTCGACCGTTCCTTCGGGGAGCGCGCCGGGCTCCACCGCGCACGAGCCGACGGCGCGGCCGAGACGGAGGCTGAGGACCTCGTTGCGGTAGCCACCGCGCCGCCCGTCGTGCCGCACGGCCTGGGACGTGGTGAACGCGACGGCGATGCGGCGCGCCACGGGGTCCGGGCCGAGTTCACCGCGTAAGGCCTGGTCGAGCAGGGCGTCGAGACAGGGTGCGAGCGCACCCCGGGTCGCCGTCATGAGCGCACCAGCACGGGACGCACTCCCGCGAGCAGGCCCTCGACGCGTTCCCGGGCGCCGAGCCCGGCGGCGTCGCCCGCCATGATGTGGCCGAGGTAGGCGTTGTTGCTGTCCGCGGCCTCGACGGTGCGGCCCGCCTCGGCGATCCGGACCTCCAGTACGCCGTCGGCGTCCCGCACGGCGTCGGCGCCCTCCACGGACGCGAGCGTTCCCGCGCCTGCGGGGAGGAGGAATCCGATGGCCGCGCTGCGCAGTCCGGTGTCGCGTCGGCGCAGGTCGGGCTCCCGTCCCAGCGCCACGTCGACGCAGGCGGCGGCGAGGTCGATCCCGGTGACGTGGCGGACCAGCTCGGTGATGCGGTTGCCCGCGGGGCGGGGGTTGACCTCGACGACGCGGGGGCCGTCGTCCGTGAGCTTGATCTCGGTGTGCGCCACGACGTCGTCGAGGCCCAGCGCGGCGCCGGCGCGCAGCGCGGTTCCGGTGGCGGCGGTGAGGTCGCCGGGGGTGAGGGCGGCCGGGAACATGTGGCCGGTCTCGACGAACGCGGGGGCTCCGCCGACGCTCTTGTCCGTCACGCCGACGACGTGCGCGACACCGCCCCGGGTCACGGTCTCGACGCTCACCTCATGGCCCCGGAGGAACTCCTCGACCAGGATGTGCGGCGCGCGCCGCTGCCCCCTGGCGTTGCGCGGGAAGGCGGCCAGGGCGGCGCAGGCGGCGGTCAGCTGTTCCTCGTCGTCGACGCGGCGCACGAGCATGCCCGCGCAGAGGTCCACCGGCTTGACCACCAGCGGATATCCGATGTCCCGGGCGGCGGCTGCGGCCTCCGACCCGTCCGCGCACACCGCGAAGCGGGGGCCGGGGACACCGGCGGCGGCCAGGACGCGCCGGGTGGCGTCCTTGCGGCAGGCGTTCTCCATGGCCTCGGCCGAGGGGCCGGGCAGGCCCAGGAGCGCGGCGATCCGTGCGGCGGTCGGCAGGTAGTAGTCACAGGAGGTGACGACTCCGTCGAAGTGGAGGGCCCGGTGCAGCCGCTCGACCTGCGGAAGCAGCTCTTCGACGTCGTTGGTGGGCGCCGTGACGACGTTACGGGCGGTGAGCAGCGGATGTTCCGTCCCCTCCGGCGCCGCCCGGAGGTAGTGGTGCAGGTCCCGGGTGAGGAAGGTGAAGTGGTGCCCTCCCTCGCGCAGGGCCCGCGGCAGCAGTCTGCTCATCGATCCGACCCAGCTCTCGACCACCAGTAGATGAGCCACGAGCTCCCCCTTCTCACAGTGCCGTTGGGATTGCGGACAGGCGGAGGTCACCCCCGTACGGAGGCTCCCGGCCCGACCGCACACACGCTATCGACAATCGTTTTCATTGTCATCTGAATGGCCGTCACTGCTTCCGGGGGCCGTCTTCCGTTGCGTCCCTCGCCGGACCGGAGTGGAATTGCAGACAGGGGGACCCGGAGGAAGGGGCACGCCATGACCGACAGCGACCGGGGGGACGACGTCTACCAGCCCCAGGAACCTGAGGCCTCGGACCCCGATGACCTGCTGGATCTGGAGGACACCCTGGACACGTCCGGGATCGCCGACGTCCTGGACGAGGGCTACTCGCCGCCCGACCGGCCCTGGGCGGTCGCGGACGAGGGGACGACCGCCTCGGAGCAGCACACGGGCGAATCCCTCGACAGCCGCCTGAACAGGGAGGTTCCGGAGGACACCGACTCCTCCCCCGACGGGATCGGCGACCTGGCGGACGGTGACGGAGAGCTCTACGACACGGAGGTGGGGACGGACCGCGCGGGCAGGCTCACGCAGGAGGGCGACGGCCATGTGCCCTCCGCCCTCACCGCCCAGGACGTCGGCATCGACGGCGCGGCGGCGTCCGCCGAGGAGGCCGCGATGCATCTGATCCCCGAGGAGCAGTACGTGTTCGGGGAGGAGCCGGCCCGCTGACGGACCGCGCCCGCGCCCGCACCCCCTTCCGTCGGCCGTCCGCGCACGCCCGCGCCCGAGGACGCACGTGATCCCGCCGCGGATCCGCCCGGCCGCCCGCGTGCGCACGCGCGTGAGCCCGCGCACCCATGGTCCGGACGAGCCCCCCGCGTACGTACACGTGCCTGGGCTCCCGCGTCGGTACACACGTGTGCGCCCGTACTGCGGGACCACGCGGACGGAGCGGCCGAAACGCGCCGCCGTGCTGCCCGCGCCCCCCGAAAACGCTTGGACGCCGACGGCCCGGCCACGGGAGACTCTTGCCTCCCGGATCTCTCGCCGCCGACGCGCGGCGCGCACTTCTGCCCGGCACGGTGCCATCCCCTCGGGGGAGAACACCCGCCACGGCGAGGTCCGGAGCAACTGCCCGCGAAACGACATGAGGTCGGCATGGGATCGCAGCAGTCCCCCGGCACCGGGCCCGACAAGGGCCCGGTCCGGCTAGCACTCCGCCACTACCTGCGGGAACTCTCCCGCCAGCGCAGACTTTCCGTCCCCGCCCTCGCACTCCCCGCACTCGGCAACATCGGCATCACCTACGTCGCGCCACTGGTCGTCGCCAAGCTCGTCGGCCGGATCGCCGAGGACGGCGCCCTGGGCATCCGCGAGGCGCTCCCCTACGTCGGCGTGTTCGCCGGGGTGCTCCTCCTGGCGGAGGCCATGTGGCGTGCGGGGCTGCACTGCCTCAACCGCGTCGACGCCCGGGGCATCGAGCACCTGTACGTCACCGGCATGGACGAGCTGTTCGCCAAGGACGCCTCCTTCTTCCAGGACAACTTCGCCGGTTCGCTCACCAAGAGGGTGCTGAGTTTCGCCTCGCGCTTCGAGGAGTTCGTCGACACCCTCACCTTCAACATCGTGGGAAGCCTGGCCCCGCTGCTGTTCGGCACGGTGATCCTGTGGAGCTACGACCCCTTGCTGGTGGTCGGCCTGCTGACCATGATCACGGTGACCGCCGTCTGCGCCGCACCGCTCATCCGGCGCCGTCAGAAACTGGTCAACCGGCGCGAGGAGGCCATCGCGCGGGTGTCGGGCCATGTGTCCGACGCGCTGATGAACATGGACACCGTGCGCGCGTTCGCCGCGGAGGAGCGCGAGGCCGCCGAACACCGTTCCCGTGTCGCGGAGTCCAGGCGGCTGACGCTGCGCTCCTGGGACTACGGCAACCTGCGCATCGACACCCTCGTCGCGCCGCTGTCCGTGCTCACCAACGGGCTCGGTCTGCTTCTCGCCGTCGGGATCGGCGCGGGCGGCGGCAGCGTGGAGGCGATCGTGGTCGCCTTCACCTACTACACCGGGTCGACCCGCATCATGTTCGAGTTCAACCAGATCTACCGCCGTCTGGAGAGCTCGATGACCGAGGCGGCCCAGTTCACCGAACTTCTCCTCGTCGCGCCCACCGTCCTGGATCCGGCGGCACCCGAGCCCCTGGGCCCGCCGTCCGGCGACGTCCGCTTCGAGAAGGTCACCTTCGCGCACGACGGGGCCGACCCCCTCTTCGAGGGGCTCGAACTCGACGTGCCGAGCGGGGCGAGGGTCGGCCTCGTCGGCCGGTCCGGAGGCGGCAAGACCACACTCTCCCGGCTGCTGCTGCGGATGGCCGACGTCCAGTCGGGCCGCATCCTGATCGGAGGTCAGGACATCAGCCGTCTCCGCCAGTCCGACCTGCGGAGCCTGATCGCCTACGTACCGCAGGAACCGGCCATGTTCCACCGCACCCTGCGGGAGAACATCCACTTCGCCCGGCCGGACGCCACCGAGGCCGAGATCCGCGCCGCCGCCGACGCGGCCCATGTCACCGAGTTCGCCGACCATCTCCCGGCGGGCTTCGACACGATGGTCGGGGAGCGCGGCGTCAAGCTGTCCGGCGGGCAGCGCCAGCGGGTCGCGCTCGCGCGGGCCATTCTGCGGGACGCGCCGATCCTGCTGCTGGACGAGGCGACCAGCGCGCTCGACTCCGAGAGCGAGATCCTCGTGCAGCAGGCACTGTGGCGGCTGATGGAGGGCCGGACCGCGCTCGTCGTCGCACACCGCCTGAGTACGGTCGCGGCCATGGACAACCTCATCGTGCTCGACCGCGGGCGGATCGCCGAGCAGGGCACGCACCAGGAACTCCTGCTCAACGACGGCGCGTACGCCAAGCTCTGGCACCACCAGTCGGGCGGCTTCCTCGTCGACACCGCCAACGGCGTTCCCGCGACCGCCGAACAGACAGGCTGACGGACCGAGGTCTCCCGGCGCGCGGCGCGCCGGGAGACCTCGGTCCGTTCCCCGGGACGGCACCCTGCCCCGGCCCGCCACCACCGCCCGCCGGACGCCTCCCGGTGGCCACCCCGCGGCGGTACGGCGTCCGGGGCTCATTGACTTTCCCGACGATCACGCTGAGACTCGCTTGCATGTACGAGGTCCAGCCCCTTCCCAGCGAGCGCTGTCCCCGCCTCGTCCGCGCGTCGCGCACCGGGTGTTGACCTTCACTCCACCCCTCTCTCCGCGGCGCCCGCCCATGGGTGTCCGGCCGTCGCACCGCC
This sequence comes from Streptomyces sp. NPDC058008, assembly GCF_042886395.1. Classification (NCBI taxonomy): domain Bacteria; kingdom Bacillati; phylum Actinomycetota; class Actinomycetes; order Kitasatosporales; family Streptomycetaceae; genus Streptomyces; species Streptomyces sp. NPDC058008. The sequence goes on from NZ_JBHVQX010000006.1 coordinate 220,423, forward strand.
GTGCGCCGGCCGCTCCCGGCGCATCCCCGATCCGCACGGCCCCGGCGACGACCGCTCGTCCCGGCCCGGGGCAGGCGTAGGCCGCACGGCCCCCGGCGGGCGCCCCGCCGGGGACGGTCCCGTCACGGGCGGCGCCCCTCCCACCACCGCCTGGCCCACCGCACCGCGGTGTGCGGGCCGATCAGTGATCGGAAGACCCCATGAGCCCGAAGTTCCTCTGGTACATCCCCAACACCGTCGAGCCCGGCCACCGGGGCGACGACACCTCGACGGGCTGGGGGTCCGTCGAGTACTCGACCGACCTCGCCCTGACGGCGGAGGCGCACGGCTGGAGCGGGGCGCTGCTCGGCACCGGCTGGGGGCGTCCCGACACCTTCACCGTGGCGACGGCCCTGGCCGCGCGCACCACGACGTTCGAGCCGCTGATCGCGGTGCGTCCCGGATACTGGCAGCCCGCGCACCTCGCCGGCGCGGCGGCCACGCTCGACCAACTGAGCCGCGGAAGGGTGCTGTTCAACATCGTCAGCGGGCCGGACAGCCTCGGGGCGTACGGCGACACCCTGGTGGACCCGGCCCGACGGTACGCCCGTACACGGGAGTTCATGCACCTTCTGCGGCGCCTGTGGACCGAGGAGGACGTGACGTTCGGCGGCGAGTACTTCCAGGTCAGCGGTTCCACGGTCGCACCGCGCCCGTACGGAACCGGCGCACGGGCGCATCCCACGCTCTACTTCGGGGGCGCCTCGCCCGCCGCCGAGCGGGTGTCGGCGGCCGAGGCGGACGTCCAGCTCTTCTGGGGCGAGCCGCTCGACGGGGTCGCCGAACGCATCGACCGGCTGAAGACGTTGAGCGAGCGGACGGACCGCCGGCACGCGCCGCTCGAGTTCGGGCTGCGGATCACCACACTCGTGCGCGACACCGCCGAGGAGGCGTGGCGGGCGGCCGAGGAGAAGGTCGCCGAGCTGGCCGCCGCCGACCCGGCCGCCTGGGCGGCCAACAGCACGACGGCGGTGGGCCAGCAGCGGCTCTCCGGCCTCGCCGCGCGGGGCGAGGTGCTCGACTCCTGCCTCTACACCGCACCGGGCAGGTTCGGGGCCGGAGGAGCGGCGACCACCTGGCTGGTCGGCTCCCCCGCCGACGTCGCCACGGCACTGGAGAACTACCGCAAGCTCGGCGTCACCCACTTCATCCTCTCCGACACCCCCTACAAGCCGGAGATCAGCCGCATCGGCGACCAACTGCTCCCCCTGCTGCGCGACCCGTCCCCCTGAGCGGGGCGGTCACCGCCCGGCAGCGTGCGTCCGGTGGGGCGGGCCACGGGAGAGCCTGGTCCGCTCCGTACGGTCCAGGAACGGCCTGGTGCCCACGGCACCCCGGCCGCCCTCCGTCCGCGCCGGGCCCGGAGGTGCGGTGCCCGGCGCCGCGCACGGCCGCGCGCCGCCGCACCGAGGCCATCCGGGGAACATCGGCGACACCACGGCCGCCTCCCGGTCCGTGATCGTCACCACCTCGTAAGCTCGGTGGCGCCTCCCGTCATGGCGGTCGACCGAACTGCCGAAGAGCACGAACCCGGAAGCAGGCGGATCCACAATGAGCAGCACAGCGCACATCGGTGTCACCGGCCTCGCCGTCATGGGACGCAACCTGGCCCGGAACTTCGCACGCAACGGCTACACCGTCGCCCTGCACAACCGCACCGTCGCCCGGACCCGCGAACTCGTCGAACAGTTCGGCGACGAGGGTGACTTCGTCGCGACCGAGAGTGCCGAGGACTTCGTGGCGGCGCTGGAGAGGCCACGGCGTCTGGTCGTCATGGTGAAGGCCGGGGAGCCCACGGACGCGGTGATCGCGGAGTTCGCGCCGCTCCTGGAGGCGGGCGACGTGATCATCGACGGAGGCAACGCGCATTTCGCCGACACCCGCCGGCGGGAGCGCGAGCTGCGCGAGCAGGGCATCCACTTCGTCGGCACCGGTGTCTCCGGCGGCGAGGAGGGCGCGCTCAACGGGCCGAGCATCATGCCGGGCGGCAGCAAGGAGTCCTACGACTCGCTCGGCCCCATGCTGGAGAAGATCTCCGCGAAGGCCAAGGACGGCGCCCCGTGCGTCACGCACGTCGGCCCCGACGGCGCCGGGCACTTCGTGAAGATGACGCACAACGGCATCGAGTACGCCGACATGCAGCTCATCGGCGAGGCGTACCAGCTGCTCCGCGACGTGGCCGGATACTCCCCCGCGCGGATCGCGGACACCTTCCGTGCCTGGAACACCGGGCGGCTGGACTCGTACCTCATCGAGATCACCGCGGAGGTGCTCTCGCACGTGGACGAGGCGACCGGCAAGCCCTTCGTGGACGTCGTGCTCGACCAGGCCGAGCAGAAGGGCACCGGCCGCTGGACCGTGCAGATCGCCCTCGACCTGGGCGTGCCTGTCTCCGGCATCGCCGAGGCCGTCTTCGCCCGCTCCGTCTCCGGCCACGCCGGCCTCCGTGACGCCTCGCGCCACCTCGCCGGCCCGACGGCGCGCACGCTCGGTGAGGCCGAGGCGGCGGCGTTCGCCGACCAGGTCGAGCAGGCGCTGTACGCCTCGAAGATCGTCGCCTACACCCAGGGGTTCCACGAGATCGCGGCCGGCAGTGAGCAGTACGACTGGAACATCGACCTCGGCAGGGTCGCCGCGATCTGGCGCGGCGGCTGCATCATCCGGGCCGCGTTCCTCGACCGGATCACCAGCGCGTACGAGGCCCAGCCCCGGATGCCGAGTCTCCTCTCCGACCAGAGCTTCGCCGAGGAGATCGCGGCCGCGCAGAGCGACTGGCGCACCGTGATCGCGACGGCCGTCACCCAGGGCGTCCCGACCCCGGCCTTCGCCGCGACGCTCGCCTACTACGACTCCCTGCGCGCGGAACGCCTCCCCGCCGCTCTCACCCAGGGCCAGCGCGACTACTTCGGCGCACACACCTATCACCGCGTCGACCGCGACGGCGTGTTCCACACCCTCTGGGGCGGCGACAGGTCCGAAGTCGAAAGCTGACCACCCGGGCCCGCGCCCCTCCGGCACGGCGACGGGCCCACGGGCGGGCCGGACGCGGCGCACGCCCGTGGGCAACGGGGTCTTCCGAGGGCGCGTTTCGCCCGGCCGGGCCGGTCCGGCGTGCGCCCCGGAGCGTGGTGTGGATAAGTGGCAGGGAGCCCCGTCCACCACCCACGGAGTGCGCGCATGTCCGACGCCGTACCGGAACCCGTCGTGGTCCAGCCCGTCGTAGCGCCGCTGACCAGTGCCGCAGTGGTGCTGGTCGCGACGATCGAGCCGGGCGGGGAGGAGGCCGTGCGCGAGGTGCTGCCCGACCTCGCGGCGTTCGCGCGGTCGATCGGCTTCCGGCTGCCGAGCGCCGGACTCGCGTGTGTGACGGGCTTCGGCTCGGACGCCTGGGACCGGCTGTTCTCGGGTCCCAGACCGGCTTTCCTCCACCCGTTCCAGGAGCTGCGGGGTCCCCTCCACCGTGCCCCGGCCACACCCGGCGATCTCCTCTTCCACGTCCGCGCGGAGCGGATGGACGTCTGCTTCGAGTGGGCCTCGCAGCTCCTCGGGCGGCTCGGCGACGCGGTCCGGATCGTCGACGAGGTCCACGGCTTCCGCTACTTCGACCACCGGGACCTGCTCGGTTTCGTCGACGGTACGGAGAACCCGGTGGGCGAGGAGGCCCGGGCCGCGGCCATGACCGGCCCGGAGGACCCCGGGTTCGAGGGCGGCAGCTACGTCGTCGTCCAGAAGTACCTGCACGACCTGGCCGGGTGGAACGCGCTGAGCACCGAGGAGCAGGAACGGATCATCGGCCGGACGAAGTTCACCGACATGGAGCTGGCCGACGACGTCAAGCCGGCGGACTCGCACGTCGCGCTGAACACCATCACCGAGGACGACGGGACCGAACGCGACATCCTGCGCGCCAACATGCCCTTCGGCAGCTTCGGACAGGGCGAGTTCGGTACGTACTTCATCGGGTACGCGGCCGATCCCGGGGTCACCGAGCAGATGCTCCGCAACATGTTCCTGGGCAGCCCGCCCGGCACCCACGACCGCATTCTCGACTTCTCCACCGCGGTCACCGGCACACTCTTCCACGCCCCCAGCGCCGACTTCCTCGACGCTCCTCCACCGCCGCCCTCCGCCACCGGGACCGCGGCCGCCCCGCAGCCGCAGTCCCCGGAGCGGCCGTCCCCGGGACCGGCGGTGGTCCGCGACGGTTCGCTGCGCATCGGCAGCCTGCAAGAAAGCGCCCCGTGATGAACAACCTGCACCGTGAACTCGCCCCCGTCACCGACGCCGCCTGGGACCAGATCGAGGAAGAGGCCAGACGCACCTTCAGCCGTCACGTGGCCGCCCGCCGCGTCGTGGACGTCAGCGACCCGCAGGGGCCTGAACTGTCCGCGATCGGCGACGGGCACCTGCGGGACATCGACCCGCCCACCCCCAACGTGATCGCCCGGGCCCGCACGGCGACCCCGGTCATCGAGTGGCGGGTGCCGTTCACGGTGACGAGAGCGGCCGTCGACGACGTGGAACGCGGCTCGGACGACAGCGACTGGCAGCCGGTCAAGGACGCGGCCCGCACCTGTGCGTTCGCGGAGGACATGGCCGTCATCGACGGGTACGCGGCGGCCGGCATCACGGGCCTGCGGGACGGTTCCTCGCACCCGCCGCTGCCGCTGCCCTCCGACGCGCGGGACTATCCGACGGCGGTGAGCCAGGCCCTGACCCGGCTGCGGCTCGCGGGGGTGGACGGGCCGTACCGGCTGCTGCTCGGCGCCGACGCCTACACGGAGGCCACCGAGACCTCCGACCACGGCTATCCGGTCGCCACCCATCTCGCGCGGCAGCTCGACGAGCCCATCCTGTGGGCACCGGCCGTCGCGGGCGGGGTGCTGCTGTCCACCCGGGGCGGCGACTTCGAGCTGTGCCTGGGCCAGGACCTGTCGATCGGCTACCTGGACCACGACGCGACGAGCATCCGGCTGTACTTCCACCAGGCGTTCACCTTCCGGATGCTGACCCCCGAGGCCGTCGTCCCTCTCATCGCCTGAAGCTCCGACCTGCGAGGCTCCCATCGACGACGACCGCCGTACACCGGCCCCGGCCTCCGCGGAGACCGGGGACCCCCCGCGCACACCGCGCTCGGCGAGATTCGCCGAGGCGCTCCGCCTCGCGGTGGCACAGGGGATGCTGGGCGAGCAGCGTCCGCTGGCGGGCTTCCTGGACGCGGACGGCATCCGCGACTCCGTCGACGCGCTGCGGGACGCCTTCGCCGCCGAACCGGGCGTCCGGGTGCTGCACACCTTCGCCGCCAAGGCCGCCTCGCTGGTCCCGGTGCTGCGGCTGCTCGCCGACTGCGGCATGGGCTGCGAGGTGGCCGGTCCGGGCGAGCTGAGGCTCGCGGTCGAGGCCGGGTTCGCACCGGCGCAGATCGTGCTGGACTCGCCCGCCAAGACCCGCGACGAGCTGAGGCTGGCCCTGGCGCTGGGTGTCGCGGTGAACGCGGACGGTTTCGGTGAGCTCCGCCGTATCGAGGAGCTCCGCTCCCCCGGCTCTCCCTCCGTCCTCGGGCTGCGGGTGAACCCGCAGGTGGGCGGCGGCTCCATCGGCGCCATGAGCACGGCCACGGCCATGTCGAAGTTCGGTGTGGCCCTGCGTGATCCCGGTGCCAGGGAGCGGGTCGTCCGCGCCTTCGCGGAGCGCCCGTGGCTGACCCGGCTGCACGCCCACGTCGGCTCGCAGGGCTGCCCTCTGGAGCTCATGGCCGAGGGGATCGCGGAGACGTACCGGCTCGCCGAGGAGATCAACGGGGTGCTGGGCGCGCGCCGTGTCACCGGGATCGACATCGGGGGCGGGCTGCCCGTCAACTTCACCGACGACGAGGTCCGCCCCGCTTTCGCGGACTACGTGGCCGCGCTCCGTGCGGCGGCGCCGGGCCTCTTCGACGGGCGCTACGAGCTGGTCACCGAGTTCGGCAGGTCCCTGCTGGCCAAGAACGGCTTCATCGGAGCACGCGTCGAGTACACGAAGGACGCCGGGGGCCGCCGCATCGCGCTCACCCACGCGGGGGCCCAGGTCGCCACCCGCACCGTCCTCATGCCCGACGCCTGGCCGCTCCGGGTCGGTGCCTTCGACGGCGAGGGCCGCCCCCGGAGCGGCCCGCCGATGGTCCAGGACATCGCGGGACCGTGCTGTTTCGCCGGGGACGTCGTGGCCCACGCCCGTGAGCTGCCCGAACTGCGGGAGGGCGACCTCGTGGCCCTGTACGACACGGGGGCGTACTACTTCTCCACCCCCTGGGCCTACAACAGCCTGCCCCGGCCCGCGGTGTACGGCTTCGCCGGGGCGACGGACGGCCTGCGCTTCGCCCTGGTGCGGGAGGCGCAGTCGCTGGACTCCGTGGCGGCGGAGAGCGGGCTGCGCCACGCGGACGCGCTCAGGGCACTGCGCGCGGAGCCGTAGGACCCCGTGCTCAGCCCGCGGGCTGGGGCGAGGGCTCCGGCTCGGGCACGGGCTCCGGGTTCGGGCCGGGCGGCTGCGGGATGGGGTCGGGCGCGGGGCCGGGCGGCACGGGGCCCGGCGGTACGGGCGGCGGGGAGGGCACGGGGGTCGGGCCCGGCATGGGCGGGGGCCCGGGCACGGGCGGTACGGGGTCGGGATTCGGATGGGTCATCTCGGTCCTCCAACTGCGACGAGCACGACGAGTGGGTCGGATCCGGACGAGTGGATCTCATCTCCACCGTCTCCCCGTGCGGCTGCCCTCGCCTGCCGAGTCCATACGTACCCTCGGTCACTCCCGCCCCGGGAAGCGCTCCCACCACGGGTTCCCGGAGCGGATCAGCTCCGCGCGGGGACGGCGTGCGGGCTGCGTTCGGTGCGCGAACCGGGCACGGGCGCGGAGGCGTCGGCACCCAGGGCGACGATGCGGTTCTCGGCGTCGACATGCACCACACGCGGTACGAGGGCACGCGCCTCGGCGTCGTCGACCTGCGCGTAGCTGATGAGGATGACCAGGTCACCGGGGTGTACGAGGTGGGCGGCGGCGCCGTTGATCCCGATGACCCCGGATCCGCGCTCCCCCTCGATGACGTAGGTCTCGAGGCGGGCACCGTTGTCGATGTCCACGATGTGCACGAGTTCGCCCGGCAGCAGATCCGCGGCGTCCATCAGGTCCGCGTCGATCGTCACGGAGCCCACGTAGTGCAGGTCGGCCTGGGTCACGGTGGCCCGGTGGATCTTGGACTTGTGCATGGTGCGCAGCATTCAGCACTCCTAGAAGACGGCTCCCTGCCTGCTTCTTGCAGGTCAAGGGCGTTCTTCACTGTACATCGGGCGCGTGGCGGGCGGCCGTGGCGCGGTCCCGCCCCGGCCGCCCGCGATCCGGACCGGGTGTCCGGATCAGGTGCTCCGGCCCCGTGCCCGGGTCAGCTGCTTCAGTTCGATGACGGTCGCGACGGCGCGCAGCCAGGTGGCCGCGGTGTCGTCGGCGGCGATCCCGCCCACGATCTCGGCGCCGGACCTCAGCCATTCCCGTACGAGCACGGCCGCCTCGCGGCCGGGCACGGGCTCGGGCAGCTCGGCGGCGCGGGCGAGTCCGCCGGCGCGCACGGTGTCGGCGAGGAAGGCGACCGAGCGCGGCTCGGTACCGAGGCGGTCGAGGACGACGGCCGCGGCGACGGCGCCGTCGCCGAACAGGGCGGTGCGCCGGCTGCCGGGCCCGGCGGTGAGGCCGTAGCGCAGCAGGACGGTGATGTCGAGCCGGGCCAGCTCGTCGTCCGTGCGGTCCGGCGGGTGCGGGGCGTCGTTCATGGCGGGGCCTCGGGTATCTGGTCTGGGCCGACCGGTCCGCTGCGGTTCAGCCGACCGTGACGGTGTAGGTGATGCGCTCGGGAGCCGGGGAGGGGGAGGGAGCCCCCGTGTCCGGGGTTGCGGAGGGACCGGTCGTCCCGGGCGGGAGCGTGGAGGTGTTGCCCTGGCAGGTGGTGAAGGTGCAGTGCAGCAGCGTGAACCGGGTGGTCCCTTCGCCCTTGGCCTCGAAGGTGAAGGTGAGCCGGCTGCCCGCACCGGCCATCGGGTCGTCCCCGGAGTCCGACGTGTCGTCCTGGCCGCGGCTGACCAGGACCGAGCTGTCGGGCTGGGGGTCAACCAGGTACCAGTACTCGCGGGTGGAGACGTTCTGGTCGACGGTGAGCGTGAAACGCTCGCCCGGCTCGGCGCTGATGGTGGTGTCCTTCACCGGGCGGCTCGTGGTGCCGGCGGAGCCGGCCGGCTCGTCGGCGCCGGGGCCGCAGCCCGTGGCGAGAGCGAGGAGCGCGGCCGCCGCGAGCACGGCACCGCCCCTGCTACCGGGGGAGATAGACACTGTACGCGTTGGGGAGTTCACTGTGGGAAGCCTTGCCCATGTGGCCGTTGATGAAGTCGTCCTCGCTGACCCAGGTGGTCGAGCCCCAGGGGTTGTACACCTGGAGCATGTCACCCTCCTGGGCGATGATGGTCATCGCGTGGGCACCCTTCTCGCCCGAGACGTCGACCGGCACCGGGTGCCCCTGCGCCACCGACCTCTCGACCTCGGTGAGGACCGCCCTTCGGTCAGCGGCGCTGTTCAGGTCCTGGCGCTGGTAGTCGGTGCCGGTGGCGCTGCCGACGGCGGTGTCGTTGATCCGTTCCTGCCCCTCCGGCCCCATGCCGCCCCAGTTCTCGCCGCCGTCCCCTTCGGTGTGCAGCCGGTGCTGTTCGGCCACCAGGCGCTGCTTGAAGGCTTCGGGGTCCTCCTCCTGGCCGTCGGGGCCGCCGGTGAGTTCGAGGGCGTACATGGGGTCGACCATGGCGCGGGACGTGACGGTGGACGAGGCCACGCAGGTGCCCTCGGAGCCGTCGCCGCCCTGGACCCACCGCTGCCCGTTGAAGGTGGCGTGGTCGGTGTTGTTGTTCGAACCGTTCGGTGCCAGGCCCTCGTCGTCCATGCTGTCCGAGGCGGTGACCACCGGCGTGAGGTGGCGGCGCATCCAGTCGGCGTCCTTGCCGTGGATCTTGTCCTGGAACTCCCCGATGTCGGCGACGCTGTGTCCGGCGGCCAGGGCCTTCATCAGATAGGCCCGCTCCTGCGGGTTGTCCGATCGGGCCAGCATCCGCTCCATGGCCATCTCGTCGTCGAGGTCCAGCTCGTCCATGCGCTTCGACGCGCGTTCCAGTTCGGCGGGCTTCAGGATCTCGTTCAGCTCGGGGTCGGCACCCGCTACGCCGGTGTCGGCGAGCATCAGCTTGTCGACGGCGGTGAGTTCGCTGGTCCCCATCTTCCCGGCCCGTGCCTCGGCGGCCCACTTGTTCAGGTCCCGGGCCGCGACACGGGTGGCCTCCTGCGCCTCGGAGACGGCTTCGTGCATCAGGTCGACCGCGTAGGAACCGAAGTGGGCGGCGTTCTTGCGGTCCCACTCCTCCTCGTCGTTCTCGTGCAGGTCGTCGAAGAAGCCGTCCCTGCCGCCGAGCATCTTCTTCTGCTCCAGCAGCTGTCCGCGGCCCTGCTCGTCCTTGCGCTGGGCGGCGCCTATCGCGTCGCCGAGCGTCAGCAGCACCTTCGCGGCGCCGTGGAACGCCTCGCTCATCTGCGTCGCCGAACGCCCGGCGGCGTTCACCGCGTCGGCGGCGAGGACGCTCGTGTCGCCGGCCCAGACCTCGGGAAGGCCTTTGCGGCCCACCCGGTCGACCTGGTCGAACACGCTGCCGACGCTGCCGACCTGGCCGAGGTAGAGCCTCGCCAGGCCCTCCAGCACGCCCTGGTCGCCCCCTGGCCGGGGCACCGAGAGGGCGTCGTCGATCAGGTCGAGGACCTCGTTCTTGCTCCCGGCGCCGAGCAGCTTCTTGGACAGGCCGGCGAGCCAGCCGAGGCGCAGGGCGGGGGAATCGAAAGGGGAGGTGAAGATCGACACCGGCCCGGCCTCAGTAACTGGAGAGGGCCGAGGTCAGCCCGCTCCGTGCGGGCGGGACGGCGCGAGCGTTCTCGTCGCCGACGGAGACGCTGTCCACGCCCATCCTCACCAGGCCGTCGGAGCCCCGGTATTCCTTCTTGGCCAACTGGACCTTGCCGCCGAGCTCGTGCAACGCCGCGGCGAGGGTCTTGGCCTCCGCCTCCCACGCCTTGACGAACGCGTTGATCGCCGACGCGGCGTCACTGCCCCCCGCCTCGGCGTACGAGTAGGTCGTGCGGGACTTGACGGCCGAGCTGACGCGGTCCATCTCCGTGCCGGCGTCGTCGAGTTGCAGGGCCTGGCCTGTCATGCCGGCCTTGATCCGGTAGTCGTCGTAACCCACCGCGCGCCTCCCCCGTATGCGTTCGATCATGACCGCAGGGAGGCTAGCACCCACCGCATATACGAAGTTCACACTTTCATCCGCCGCACACAACTCTCCGACATTACCCACCCCGCGGCACGGCACGGCACGGCCCGCGCCGGCCGGTCGCCCGGCCTCCCCACGGCTCCGTGCGCTGTGCGCTGCGCGTCACGAGACGGGTCAGGACGGGAACGCGCGCCGCCGTGCCGGGTGGTCCGTGACGCGCGTCCCGGGCCGCGCGCCGCATACGCGCTGGTCGGCGCCCCTGCGCTGGCCGCGTTCCCTCCGGCGGTGTCAGCATGGAACGTGCGGACACCGAAGCAGCGTGAGGAGCGGCGATGCGTACACGCCCGTCCGAGGCCCCGCACGATTCGAGGACGGTCGTGGGGGTCGACGGGTCGCAGCACGCCCGGGCCGCCGCGCTCTGGGGTGCGGCCGACGCGATGCGGCACGGGCGTGGTCTGGTGCTCGTGCACGCCCTGGATCTGGACCGCCTGGACCGGTTCGCCTCGTACGAGACGTCCGAGCACGTACGGGCCGCCGGGAGCGACCTGTTGGCGGAGGCGGCGGCGGAGGTCCGGCAGGGGTTCCCCGAGCTCGATGTCACGGTCAAGCTCAGCCGCCGGAAGCCGGTTGCGGCGCTTCACGCGTCCGTCCGGCCGAGCGGCACGATCGTCGTCGGGAGCAGGGGCGCCGGCGGGTTCGGCCCCCTCGTGCTGGGTTCGGTGGGCCTGGGTGTCGTCGTCGGCAGTCCCGCGCCCGTCGTCGTGGTGCGCGGGGAGACCGCGCGGGCGCACGGCGCGCCGGTCACCGCTGCCGTGCGCGACGAGCACGACGCCCGGTGGCTGGTACGCGCCGGACAGGAGGCGCTGGCCTGGGACAGCCCTCTGCGGTTGGTGAGCGTCCGGAACCTGCTGGCCCGGTTCGGGGCCCGGCAGCTCCCGCACGACGAGGCAGGGCGGGACGCGGACCCCGGTGAGCGGCCCGTGGAGGCGCTGGCCTCCCGGATCCGCGAAGGCCGTCCCGGCCTCACCGTGCGGACCGAGGTGGTCGAGGCCCGGTCGACCGCCTCCGCGCTCGTGGAGGCGAGCCGGCACGCCCAGCTCCTGGTGATGGGGAGCCATGAGCGGCGCGGGGTGTCCGTCCTGGGACTCGGCCACGTCGTGCACGCGCTGCTGCACCACTCCCACTGCCCGGTCCAGATCGTGCCCTACCTCCGTGACGCGGGAGGAGTGGCCGGGGAGGGGCTCGCGGAGGGCGAGGACTGAGGTGGGAGCCACGCGGCCCCGCACGGACCTGGGACGGTGCCGCTTGTCTTCGCCCCCCGCCCGGCACTACTGTCACCTCGCCTTGGTGAACGGGAAATCCGGTGTGATGCCGGTGCGGCCCTCGCCACTGTGATCGGGAAGTCCGGCTCCGGCCCTCGCGGGCAGCCACTGGGTCCTTGTGACCCGGGAAGGCGGAGTTCGGGCGGTGTCACCCGTAAGCCAGGAGACCGGCCAAGGCGCTTCAACCATCCACGAGGTGCTGGAGAGGGTCTGCCGAGTCATGCACATAGCCGAGGGTTTTCTGCCTCCGGCGCACGCGATCGCCTGGGGTGTCGCGTCCGCGCCGTTCGTCGTCCACGGAGTCCGGTCACTCACGCGTGAGGTCAGGGAGAACCCTGAGAGCACGCTCCTCCTGGGGGCCTCCGGGGCCTTCACGTTCGTACTCTCCGCGCTGAAGATCCCCTCAGTGACAGGGAGTTGCTCGCACCCCACGGGTACGGGGCTGGGAGCCATCCTGTTCCGCCCGCCGATCATGGCGGTCCTGGGGACCATCACCCTGCTGTTCCAGGCACTGCTGCTCGCGCACGGCGGCCTGACCACGCTCGGCGCCAACGTCTTCTCGATGGCGATCGTCGGGCCCTGGGCGGGGTACGCCGTCTACAGACTGCTGCGCAGGTACGGCGTTCCGCTGATGGTGGCGGTCTTCTTCGGGGCGTTCGTCGCGGACCTGTCCACCTACTGCGTCACCAGCGTGCAGCTGGCGCTCGCCTTCCCGGACCCGAGCAGTGGATTCCTGGGCGCGCTCGGCAAGTTCGGCTCCATCTTCGCGGTCACGCAGATCCCGCTGGCGGTGAGCGAGGGGCTGCTGACGGTGCTGGTGATGCGTCTCCTCGTGCAGTCCAGCAAGGGAGACCTGACCCGGCTCGGCGTGTTCCTCTCGGGCCGGCGCGACCGGTCCGCGAAGTCCGCGGCGGAGACCGAGGCGGTGGCCCGATGAACACGAGGATGACCCGGAACACGAAGATCAACGCGCTTCTGCTGCTCGTCGTGGCCGCGCTGGCCGTCCTGCCTCTGGCCCTCGGCCTCGGCGACGGGGAGAAGGAGCCGTTCAGCGGCTCCGACGCGCAGGCCGAGACGGCGATCACCGAGATCGATCCCGGTTACGAACCCTGGTTCTCCCCGCTGTACGAACCGCCGTCCGGTGAGATCGAGTCCGCCCTGTTCGCCCTGCAGGCGGCACTCGGCGCGGGTGTCCTCGCCTACTACTTCGGACTGCGGCGCGGGCGCCGTCAGGGGGAGCTGCGCGCCATCGCGCGACAGGACGGCGGCGGCGCCGGCAGTGATGCCGGCGGGGCGACGGCCCGAAGGACCTGAGCGCACGTGCTGCCGATCGACGCGGCGGCGCACAGCAGTCGCTGGCGCCGCCGCCATCCCCTGGACAAGGCCGTCCTCGGTCTGGGGCTCACGGTCCTCGCCCTCTCGCTGCCGCCCTGGCCCGGGGCGGCCCTGATCCTCACCGCCGCCCTGGCGGTGCTGCTCGGGCCGGCCGGTGTGAGCGCCCGCCACCTGTGGCGGGCGTACAAGGTGCCCCTGGGTTTCTGTGTCACCGGGGCCGCCACCCTGCTCGTGCAGGTCGGCGGGCCCGGCGGGCTCGTCACCCTTGCGGACGGGGGGCCGGTACGGGCCGCTGAACTGCTGCTGCGCACCTCGGCCGGGTCGCTCGGGGTCCTGCTGTTCGCGTTCACCACCCCGATGTCCGACCTGTTGCCGCGCCTGGTCAAGGCGGGGGTGCCCGCGCCCGTCGTGGATGTCGCCCTGGTGACGTACCGCATGAGCTTCCTGCTCCTCGACTCGATGCGCCGGATCAGGGAGGCGCAGGCGGCCCGGCTCGGGCACACCACCCGGGCCGCCGCCTGGCGGTCCCTGGCGGGCCTCGGGGCCACCGCGTTCATCAGGGCCTTCGACCGCGCGGCGCGCCTCCAGTCGGGGCTGGCCGGGCGCGGCTACGACGGCACCCTGCGTGTCCTGGTGCCCGAGGCCCGTGTCTCCGTCCGGTTCGTGGCGGTGAGCCTCACGCTGCTCGTGGCGCTCACCGCCCTGACCTTCGCCCTGGAAAGGCCGCTGTCATGAGCGAATCCGTGCTGCTCGCCCTGCGGGACGCGTCCTTCGCGTACGAGGAGGGTCCCGCCGTGCTCAGCGGGCTCGACTTCGAGGCGCACGAGGGGCGCGCGCTCGCCCTCCTCGGCCGGAACGGCAGCGGGAAGACCACGCTGATGCGTCTGCTCAGCGGCGGACTGCGCCCGCGCACCGGGCAGTTGACGGTCGAGGGCAGCCCCGTCACGTACGACCGCAAGGGGCTCACCCGGCTGCGCACCACCGTCCAGCTGGTGGTGCAGGACCCGGACGACCAGCTGTTCGCGGCGTCCGTCTCGCAGGACGTCTCGTTCGGGCCGCTGAATCTCGGCCTGCCCGACGCCGAGGTCCGCGCCCGGGTGGACGAGGCGCTGACCGCCCTCGACATCACCGCCCTGGCCGACCGCCCCACCCATCTGCTCTCCTACGGACAGCGCAAACGGACCGCCATCGCGGGTGCGGTCGCGATGCGGCCCCGTGTGCTGATCCTCGACGAGCCGACCGCGGGGCTCGATCCGGACGGGCAGGAACGCCTGCTCGACACGCTCGGCGCCCTCCGCGACGCCGGCACCACCGTCATGATGGCCACCCACGACGTCGATCTCGCCCTGCGCTGGGCGGACGACGCCGCGCTCCTCACCCCGGCCGGGGTCCGCGCAGGTCCCGCGCCCTCGGTGCTGTCCCGCACCGAGCTCCTGCGGGAGGCAGGGCTGCGCCTGCCGTGGGGCGTCGCGACGACGCGGCTGCTGCGCGCGCACGGCCTGCTGGCCGATGCGGAACCCGGGCCGCGTACCCCGGAGCAGCTCGCGGCGGGCTTCGCCGCGCCGGCCCGCGCCGAGGGATCACCGGCCGACGGCTGACGCCCCGGGGGCAGGGAGAACCCCCTCAGGGGACGCCGTCCGTTCCCGCACGGAACGAAGGGACGACACCACTCCAGGCCCCCGGGGCGACCCGCGCCACTCACTCACCGAATATCGCCGTGTTCACCTCAGGTGGCGAAGTCCACGCGCGGGCGCGGGGCGGAGCCCGTACGGCGCACGGCAATGGTCCGGCATTTCCCGGCCATCTTTACCTGGTGTTAACACGCCCCCTTAAGCCGAACCATTGTACGAATATGCATGACGCCTCCCGAAGGGCATATGCATATGCCACACGATCGCCGGCAGTCTCGAATACTGAGAACAGATCGTGAGCACATGCGCAGGCCACAGGGTGCGCAGCGAACGATTCAACTCCTTCGGCATCTACTTTCGGACTCTTCACAAAGGGTTAACTCCATAAGCCCTCAAGCCTGTTAGCGTCCGGAAGGAAGGATGGATCCAGCGGGAGGTGAAGGTGCGCGCAGCGGCAGTCCGGTTCGTGCTCGCGTTCCTGATGGGCTTCCTATTGGCCCCGTACTCCGGCACCTCGTCGGCACACGCGCACACCGCCGCTCCGGGAATGCGTGCGGACGGACTTCCGCGTGCGACCGGCGCGGAGAACCACCACCCGGCGTACGTCACGTGCGGCACCCACGACCGCGGGGCGGAGCCCAACGGCCTCCTGCGCCAGCGCGACCGGCATCGGTCCGCGACCGTTCCGCCCCTCGACGCGCCGCCGCGTTCCGCCGTGACGGGTGAGGCCGACGGGATGCTCCCGCCGGCGGCCGTCGCCGCGCGAGGCGACGCGCTCCACACCTCCAGATCCTCGGCCGCCCATTCGGTCCCCGTGCTCCAGGTGTTCCGCTGCTGAGCTGACCCGAGGCACTGCGCACATCCACCCCCTGCCCGCGGTCCCACCGGACCCGTCGACGGGGGGTCATGCCGACGTGCCCTCAAGGCCCCAGTTCTCGTACGCGTACCGACGCGCCGCACTCCGGCGCGCCAGGAGGAACCACTGGCATGCGATCCCACGTCGATCACCCTGCGGTAGAAGTACTGCACACCAGCGACACGGCCGTCTGGGCACCCCCGCCCGGCGACGTGCGCTCCGCCCCCTTCCGCACGGGATGAGGGCCCCCATGGATCTTCTCGGCAAGTACCCCCACCTGCGGCAGGACTTCGCCGCGTCTCTCGTCGTCTTCCTGGTCGCCCTGCCCCTGTGCGTAGGCGTCGCCGTCGCCTCGGGCGTCCCGGCCGAGCTGGGTCTGATCACCGGCATCGTGGGCGGTCTCGTCACCGGTCTGATGCGCGGCAGCAGTCTCCAGGTGTCGGGGCCGGCCGCCGGCCTCACCGTGCTCGTCTTCGAGGCGGTCCAGACGTTCGGTCTGCCCGCGCTCGGGGTGATCGTGCTGTCGGCGGGCCTGCTCCAACTGGGCATGGGCGCCCTGCGGCTGGGCCGCTGGTTCCGGGCCATCTCCCTCTCGGTCGTCGAGGGCATGCTCGCCGGAATCGGCCTCGTCCTCATCGCGGGGCAGCTCTACGCCGCCGCGGGCGTCGAGGCTCCGCTCTCCGGCAC
This sequence comes from Streptomyces sp. NPDC058008, assembly GCF_042886395.1. NCBI lineage: Bacteria > Bacillati > Actinomycetota > Actinomycetes > Kitasatosporales > Streptomycetaceae > Streptomyces > Streptomyces sp. NPDC058008. The sequence continues at coordinate 236,619 of NZ_JBHVQX010000006.1, forward strand.
CGGCAAGATGACCGGCATCCCCGGGCTGCTGGCCGACGCCGTGTCCAGCCCCGCCGCTCTCGCCTCACTCGCGCTCGCCGCCTCGACCATAGCCGTGGTGGTGGGCTGGAACAGGATGCCGAAGCGGGTGCGGGCCGTTCCGGGCGCACTCGCGGCGGTCGTGCTGGCCGTCCTGGCCTCGCTGGCGTTCGACATGCCGGTCGAGACGGTCCAGGTGCAGGGGCTGCTCGACGCCGTCCAGGTCCCCGCGCTCTCCGAGTTCGGGGGCCTCGCGAGCCTGAGCCTGCTCGGAACCATCGCCGCCTTCACCCTGATCGCCTCCGCGGAGAGCCTGTTCAGCGCGGCCGCGGTGGACCGGCTGCACGACGGACCGCGTACCCAGTACGACAAGGAGCTGATGGCCCAGGGCGCGGGCAACACGGTGTGCGGGATCCTCGGCGCGCTGCCGATGACCGCGGTCATCGTGCGCAGCTCGGCCAACGTGCGGGCGGGCGCGCGGACCCGGGCGTCCCGGGTGATGCACGGTGTGTGGCTGCTGCTGTTCGCGGCGCTGCTTCCGTCGGCGCTGGCGCTCATCCCGCTGCCCGCCCTCGCGGGCATCCTCATCCACGCCGGATGGAAGCTGATCCCGCTGCGACCGCTCGTGGCGCTGTGGCGTGAGCACCGCGGCGAGGCGCTGATCCTGGTGGTCACGGCCGTGGCCATCGTGACCGTGAACATGTTCGAGGGGGTCCTCGCCGGCCTGGCCCTGTCCGTGGCCAAGGCGGCCTGGGACGCCTCGCACATCAAGGTGGAGGTCGTCGACAGCAGGGGCGACCGTGTCAAGGCCCGGCTCTCGGGCAACGCGACCTTCCTGCGGCTGCCGAAGATACTCGACAGCCTGGAGGCCCTGCCCAAGGACCGGCCCATCGACCTGGACCTCTCCGGGATGCACCACCTGGACCACGCCTGCCGCACGGCCCTGGAGAACTGGGCGGAACGGCACAGCTCGTCCGGTACCGAGCCCGTGCGGCTGACCCGCGACGTGGCGGCGGCTGCTTCCTGAGGCCCACCGGGGCCGTGAGGGCCCCGGTGGGGGGATCCGGGGCTCCGGGGCGCTGACGCCGCCCCGGGGCCGGGTGACCCCGTCGGGGCTCCGGGACCCTGAACGCGGACGACTCGCCGGGGCGCCTTCCGCGGGCGTCCCGGCGAGTCGGTTCCGGCACTCGGCCGCCCGGACAGGCGGCCGCGGGCGGTCAGCCGTTGGGCAGGATGACCGCGCGGCCGTTGATCTTGCCGTCGTGCAGCCGCTCGTAGGCGAGCGGGGCCTCGTCGATGGAGTACGTCTCGACGTGGACGTCGACCGCACCGGCGTGGGCCAGCTCGATGACCTCCGCGAGCTCCTTGCGCGAGCCCCAGTACGGTGCGGTGACCGACGTCGAGAACGGCAGCACTCCGAAGCCCACGGGCAGCAGCCCGCCGCCGATGCCGACGATGGTGACGTCGCTGTCGACGGAGGCCATCGCTCCGGCCGTCTTCACGGTCGGTTCGGCGCCGACGAAGTCGAGGACGACCTTGGCGCCCACACCGCCGGTGAGTTCGCGGACCTTGGCCGCCGCGTTCTCGTCGGACAGGACGGCCTCGTGGGCGCCGACGGTCCGGGCCAGTGCCAGCTTCTCCTCGGTGACGTCGAGGGCGATGACCCGTACGGCGGTCATGGCGCGCAGGAGCTGGATGGCGACGTGGCCGAGACCGCCCGTGCCGATCACCACGGCGGTGGCGCCGGGCAGCAGCTTCGGCAGCGAGCGCTTGATCGCGTGGTACGGGGTGAGCCCCGCGTCGGTCAGCGAGACCGTCTTGACCGGGTCGAGGTCGCCGATCGGCGTCAGGTGGCGGGCGTCGTCGACGATCATGTACTCGGCCATGGCGCCCGGGTTGCCGAGGCCGGGCGGGTTGATGCCGAGGTCGGCGGCGCGCAGGCAGTAGTTCTCCCGGCCCTCCGCGCAGTTCACGCAGGTGCCGCATCCCCACGGGCCGTAGACGGCGACCGAGTCGCCCACGGAGACGCCCACCGCGCCCTCACCGAGCGCGGCGACCGTACCGACACCCTCGTGGCCGAGCGTGAGCGGCAGTTCGTAGGGGAAGCCCTCGGCGGGCCAGCTCATCACGGCGATGTCCGAGTGGCAGACACCCGCGGCGGTGACCTTCAGCAGGATCTGGCCGGGCCCCGCGACGGGCTCGGGTATCTCGACGACCTCGGGCGCGGCGCCGATGGTGCGGTACTGGACGGCTTTCATGACTCTCCTTCGTTCTCCGTACTTCCTTTGTCACTCCCGTGGTGGCGGCGCGCCACTCGGGGGTCAGGAAGCGGAGTAGCCGCCGTCCACCAGGTGGTAGCTGCCGTGGATGAAGGAGGCACGGTCGGAGAGCAGGAAGGCGGCGAGCTCGGCGACCTCCTCCGACGTCCCGAGGCGTCCCGCCGGGTGCAGGGAGATCAGGTGGTCGCGGGCCGGGCCGTCGGTGTTGCGGAGCAGCGGGGTGTCGATGAAGCCCGGGCCGACCGCGTTGACGCGCACGTTCTGCGCGGCGTACTCGAGTGCGGCGGTCTTGGTGAGGCCGACGACGCCGTGCTTGGCGGCGACGTACGCCGGGGAGTTCGCGAAACCGTTGGTGCCGAGGATCGAGGAGATGTTGACGACGGCGCCGCCTCCGGCCGCCAGGATGGCGGGGAGCTCGTAGCGCATCGAGTAGAAGACGCCGCTGAGGTTGGTGGCGACGACCCTGTTCCAGTCCTCGATCCCGTACTCGCCGGTGGTCTGCGCGGGGCCGCCGATGCCGGCGTTGTTCACGGCGAGGTGCAGGGCGCCGAAGGTGTCGACGGCGAAGCGCACGCCGGCCTCCACGGAGGCGGGGTCGGTGACGTCCAGGGCGACGGCGGCGGCGCGGGCGCCGGTGGCCTTCAGTTCGTCGGCGGCCTTGTCGGCGCTCTCGGCGTTGTGGTCGGCGATGACGACGGCGGCGCCGCTCGCGGCGAGGCGCCGGGAGAGGGCGAGGCCGATGCCGGACGCTCCGCCGGTGACGAGGGCGACCTTGCCGGCGAACTCCGCCTCGTAGGCGGTGGGGAGGTTGGTGCTCATGATGTGCTTCCTTGCGTGGTGCTGTGGGGCGCCGGCCCGTCCTGCCGGGATTCCAGCAGGTCGACGGAGAGGGCGTCGAAGGCGTGTACGACGAGCTCGGGCAGGGCGGCCGGCCGGCCGCCCCGTACCCATGCCGCCTGGGCCGCGAGGAGCGCTCCGGCTCCCGCGGCTACGGTCACGGCGGGACGCAGGTCCTGCCGCGGGTCCGTCCCGAGCCGTTCCGCGAGAATGACGACCGACTCCTCCTGGGCGTCCACCCGGATGTGGTGGTACGCCGCGTACAGGGTCGGTTCCTCCTCGGCCATGACCAGCAGGTCGAAGATCCGCGGCCTCAGGTGCCAGGGCTCCGCCTCCGTGTCGTCGAGCCAGTCGAGGACGGCACGGCGGTAGGCGGTGAGCGGTGGCTCCGCCGGAGGGCGCTCGCGGAGCGCTCGGTTGATCCGGTCGCCGTCGCCCCGCACTGCGTCGAGGACGGCGGCCTCCTTGTTCGGGAAGTACCGGCTGAAGGTGCGCCGGTCGACGTCGGCCGCCTGCGCGATCTCCTCGACCGTCACGTTCCGCAGACCGTGGTCGAGTACGAGATCGAACGCGCTCCGCGCCAGTGCGTCCCGGGTCCTGCGCGCCTTGCGGCTGCGCCGTTCCGGGACGTTCCCTGTCTCCTGCATGACTGCACCGTACACCTTTAAATGTCCCAGTGGGACTTCTGTCCCGATGGGACATGGAAGTGCCCCGCTCCCCCGTTCTCCTTCCCTGCCGGAGGGACGCCGAGGCCGCCGGGCGGGAAAGGAAGAGGCCCGGGTGAACGACGTGTTCGCCCCGGACCTCTCCCGCGCCCCGGACGGCCGTTGGGCCGTCCGGGTGACACCGGCTTCCGCTACGCCGGGGAGCCCGTCCCCTCCGGCGCCTTCTCACGGCCCCGGCTCAGCACGCCCGGCCACCAGGCCGTGGGGCCGATGTCCCTGACGAGGGCGGGCACCAGGAGCGACCGGACGACGAGGGTGTCCAGCAGGACCCCGAAGGCGACGATGAACGCGATCTGGAGGAGGAAGGCGAGCGGGATGACCCCCAGGGCCGCGAAGGTGGCCGCCAGGACGACGCCCGCGGAGGTGATGACCCCGCCCGTGGTGGTCAGTCCGCGCAGCACGCCCTGCCGGGTGCCGTGGATCAGGGACTCCTCACGGACCCGGGACATCAGGAAGATGTTGTAGTCGACGCCGAGGGCGACCAGGAAGACGAATCCGTACAGCGGGACGGAGGAGTCGGTGCCGCTGAACCCGAGGACGTGCTCGAAGACCAGGGACGAGATGCCGAGTGTGGCGAGGAAGTTGAGCGCCACGGTGGCCACGAGGAGGAGCGGCATCAGCAGCGAGCGGAGCAGGCCGATCAGGATGACGAGGATGATGACCAGCACCACCGGCACGATGATGTTGCGGTCGTGCTCGGCGGTCCTCTGCGTGTCGTACTGCTGCGCGGTGTAGCCGCCGACGAGCGCCTGCGCACCGGACACCCCGTGGACCGCGTCGCGCAGCCGCGTGACCGTCTCCTTGGCCGCGTCGCTGTCCGCGGCGGCCTCCAGCGTCGCGTCGATGCGGACCCGGCCGTCCACGACGAGCGGCTCCCCGCCGCCCGGGCGCCCGTCGGCCGTCATCACCGAGACGCTCGACACGCCGGGGACCTTCCCGGCGGCCTCGACGACCTCCTGCGAACGGTCGGCTCCGGCGATCACGACGGCGGGGTTGCCCGAACCGCCGGGGAAGTGGCGGCCCAGCGTCGCCTGGGCGGTGACGGACGGCGCGTCGTTGACGAAGGTCTCCTCCAGGGGCACCCCCTTGGAGTTCAGCGTCGGCACGAAGGCGGCGCAGGCCACGAGGCCGACCAGGGTGACGGCCCAGACCTTGCGCGGGGAGCGGTCGACCAGTGCCGCGACCCGCGACCAGATCCCGGTGGAACCGGACTCGGGCTCGGCACGGCCCTTCTTCGGGCCGGACGGCCAGTACGCGGCCCTGCCGAGCAGGACCAGGACGGCGGGCAGGAAGGTGAGCGCGCTCAGGACGGAGCACACGATGCCGATGGCGCCCACGGGGCCGAGCGCGCGGTTGTTGGTCAGGTCGCTGAGCAGGAGGGCGAGCAGTCCCAGGGCCACGGTGGCGGCGCTGGCCGCGATCGGCCCGGCCGACTCGCGCAGCGCGGCACGCATCGCGGTCCACCGGTCGGGCTTCCGCCCCAGTTCCTCACGGAAGCGGGCGGTGAGCAGGAGCGCGTAGTCGGTGGCGGCTCCGATGACGAGGATCGACAGGATGCCCTGGACCTGGCCGTCGACGCGGACGACGTCGTGGTCCGCCAGTACGTAGACGATCGCGCAGGACACGGCGAGGGCGAAGACCGCGCCGATGATGATGATCAGGGGCAGCAGGACGCTCCGGTAGACCAGGAGCAGGATGACGAGCACGGTCACCAGGGCGACACCGAGCAGCAGTCCGTCGATGCCGGCGAAGGCGTCCGACAGGTCGGCCTGGGAGGCGGCCGGACCCGCCAGTCCGACCACGGTTCCCGGGACGCCTTCCGCGGTGGCCCGCACGTGTGCGAGGGCGTCGGGGAGCCCGTCCCCCAGATCCGGCCTCAACTGGACGACGCCCTCCAGCGCCTGGCCGTCCTCGGAGGGCAGGGCGGGGCTCACCCGGCCGGTGACACCGGGCCCGCCCTCCAGGGAGGCGAGGGCCGCCGTCGCCGCCTCCCGCTGCTCCGGGCCGAGTTCCCGGCCGTCCTTCTCCGAGGTCCAGACCACGATGGCGGGCACGGTGGCCTGGCTGCTGAACGCCTTCTGGGCTTCGACGACCCGGGTGGACTCGGCACTCCGGGGCAGGAACGACGCCTGGTCGTTGGTGGAGACCTCCCCGAGCTTGCCGGCGTACGAGCCGAAGGCTCCGCCCACGACGAGCCAGGCGAGGACGAGGAACACGGGGACAAGAATCAGCCGGGGACCCGGCTTCGGTGCGGTGGGCATGACACTCCTGGGTCGGCCACTATCTCTCAATCATGATGTATCTCAATGATTGAGATTACATGCCCCGAAGGGTGCCTCCGCACCGGCCCGGGGTTCAGCGCCGGGGGACCTGCATGCCGGCGAGTTCGCCGTTCATCCGGGCGAGGAACCGCAGGGCCGCTTCGAGCTCCTGGGGCCCGGACGCGGCACGCGCGCCGGCCGCGGCCTCGGCGAGGGGCATGAAGAACGAGCGCGCGACCGCCTTGGCCCCGGACTCGTAGTACAGGTGCACGACACGGCGGTCGGAGCTCTCCCGTGCGCGCCGGATGTGCCCCGCGCGCTCCAGCCGGTCCAGGCACGCGGTGACCGCGCCGGACGTCAGACCGAGGTGCTCGCGCAGCCGACCGGGGGTCAGCGGCACCTGCGCGTCGAGGATCGCGCCGAGCGCCTGGACATCCGTCGCGTGCAGGCCCTGCGCATGGGCGAAGGCGTGAACCAGCCGGTTGATCTCGCCGTTCATCCGGCGCAGCTCCACGGCGAGAGCCTGGAGCTCCGACATCCCGGCCGCCGCGTCCACGCCCGATCCGTCGCGAGGCTCGTCTGCACTGTTCACGGCCCCATGATAGATCCGCGGCGCGACAGCGCTCCGACTCTCCTGGAGCGACCCGCGCGAAGACCTCTTCCGCGGCCCATCTCCCCTCTATACTTCTACAGTTGTGTAGAAACGCGGCTGAAAGCGTTCTCCGCGTACGGAAGAAGGAGTGAACGCCACGATGGTGTTCAAGAAGCTGCTCGGCTCACTCGGCGTGGGCGGTCCCACCGTGGACACGGTGCTGCAGCACGACGCGGCCGTTCCCGGTGGCGGGCTGAGCGGTGAGGTGCGGCTCAAGGGCGGCAACGCCGATTCCACGATCGAGCACATCACGCTGGAGCTCGTCGCACACGTCGAGGCGGAGCACGAGGACGGCGAGAGCGAGGGCTCCGTGGTCTTCGAACGCTTCACCGTCGGCGGCGGTTTCGTGCTGGCCGAGGGCGAGGAGCGCGCCATCCCCTTCGGCGTGACGCTCCCGTGGGAGACCCCGGTCACCGAGCTCTACGGCCAGGACCTGGGGATCGTCCTCGGCGTGCGCACCGAGCTCTCGCTCGCCGGAGCCAGGGACAAGGGCGACCTCGACCGCCTCACGGTGCGCCCCCTGCCCGCCCAGGAGGCGGTGCTGGAGGCGCTCGGGCAGCTCGGGTTCGGCTTCAGGTCCGCCGATCTGGAGCTCGGACACATCAGCGGCAGCGGTCAGCGGCTGCCCTTCTACCAGGAGATCGAGCTCGCGCCCGCGCCGCAGTACGCGGACCGGATCAACGAGCTCGAGGTGACGTTCCTGGCCGGCCCCGGCGCCCTGGAGGTCGTCCTGGAGGCCGACAAGCGCGGAGGCCACTTCTCCGGGGGCGGTGACGCGCTCACCCGCTTCACCATCGGCCACCACGAGGTCCACGGCCGCGACTGGGCCGCCGAGGTGGACGGCTGGGTCCGGTCGCTGGCCGAGGCCCGCGCGTCGTACGGGGCCCCCGGGTACGGGGCTCCCGAGTACGGGCACCACGGCGGGTACGGCGGGCACCCGCAGCAGCAGTCCGGCCCGGGAATGGGCACCGTGATCGCGGCGGGTGCGGCGGGCGTCGCCGTGGGCGTCGTCGGCGGACTGGTCGCCGCCGAAGTCATCGACGAGGTGGGCGACTTCTTCGAGGGCGACGAGGAGGAAGAGGGCGGCGACGAGGACTGAGCCCGGGCCGGAAGACGCCCTGCCGCGTCCTTCTACAGTGCTGTAGATTTGGCGCGCCGCCGCGGCACCGGTTCACCCGGGGCCGCGCGGGGAGCGCCTCACACCCACCAGGGAGAAGACTGCCGTCATGTTCGGAATCAGCGAGATCGCGATCTTCCTCATCATCGTCGTCCTGATATTCGGTGCCAGGAAGCTCCCCGAACTCGCCCGCTCCCTGGGCAAGTCGGCCCGGATCCTGAAGAGCGAGGCGAAGGCCCTGAAGTCCGACGGCACACCGCACGCCGCGCCCACGGAACCGTACGCGGGCGGAGCGGACGACCCGCGCGTCATCAGGGGCTCCGCCACCGAGAAGCCCTGACCCCGCACAGCCCCTGGCCCGCCCCGCCACCCGGAGGGGTGGGCTTCGGCGTGTCCCGGGCCCGCCGGCAAGCGGAATCCCCCGAACGGGCCCACGGTGGACGAAGGAGACACGAGCCGGAACGAGGGGTCATGGAGAGCAAGGACAACGGCGACGGACTGCGGTGCCTGGTGACGGGCGCGACGGGATACATCGGGGGCCGCCTCGTACCCGAGCTCCTGGACGCCGGTCACGAGGTGCGCTGTCTGGCGCGGACCCCGGAGAAGCTGCGGGACTACCCGTGGGCGGGCGAGGCCGAGGTGGTCAGGGGGGACGTCACCGACGCGGAGTCCGTGGCCGCCGCGATGCGCGGCATCGACGTCGCCTACTACCTGGTGCACGCGCTGGCCGCCGGGCCGGGCTTCGAGAAGACCGACCGCGAGGCGGCCCGGATCTTCGGCGAGCAGGCGCGCGCGGCCGGCGTCCGCCGGATCGTCTACCTGGGCGGCCTCACCCCCGCCGACGTCCCGGAACGGGAACTGTCCCCGCACCTGCGGTCGCGCGCCGAGGTCGGACACCTCCTGCTCGGTTCGGGCGTGCCGACGACGGTGCTGCGCGCCGCGGTCATCATCGGTTCGGGCTCGGCCTCCTTCGAGATGCTGCGCTACCTGACCGAACGGCTGCCCGTCATGGTCACCCCCAGCTGGGTCTCGACCCGGATCCAGCCGATCGCCGTGCGCGACGTCCTGCGGTACCTCGTGGGCAGCGCGCACATGCCCGCCGAGGTCAACCGCGCCTTCGACATCGGGGGGCCCGACGTGATGACGTACCGCGACATGATGCAGAAGTACGCACGCGTCGCGGGGCTCCCCCACCGGCTGATCCTCCCGGTGCCCATGCTGTCCCCGGGTCTCTCCAGCCACTGGGTCGGACTGGTCACCCCCGTTCCCGCGTCGATCGCCCGCCCGCTCGCGGAGTCCCTGCGCTACGAGGTCGTGTGCCACGAACACGACATCGCCGCCCACGTCCCCGACGGCCCCGGGCAGCCCTTCTCCTTCGCCACCTCCCTCTCGCTCGCGCTCCAGCGGGTGCGAGAGGCGAGGGTCAGCACGCGGTGGTCCTCCGCGTCCACCCCGGGCATCCCCAGCGATCCGCTCCCCACCGACCCGGACTGGGCGGGCGGGAGCCTCTACACCGATGTGCGCGAACTCGACGTGGACGCCTCGCGCGACGCCCTGTGGCGGGTCGTCGAGGGGATCGGCGGCGACAACGGCTGGTACTCCTTCCCGCTGGCCTGGGCGGTCCGGGGATGGATGGACCGGCTGACCGGCGGGGTGGGCCTGCGCCGCGGGCGCCGGGACGCCGAACACCTGCGGGTCGGGGACTCGCTGGACTTCTGGCGGGTCGAGGAGATCGAGCCCGGCCGGCTCCTCCGGCTCCGGGCGGAGATGCGGCTGCCCGGCCTGGCCTGGCTGGAGATGTACGCGGAGAACGGCGAGAACGGCGGTTCGCACTACCGGCAGCGGGCCGTCTTCCATCCGTTCGGGCTGCTGGGCCACGCCTACTGGTGGAGCGTGTCGCCCTTCCACGCGGTGGTCTTCGGCGGGATGGCGCGCAACATCGCGCGGGCGGCGGGCCAGCTGAAGGCGGGTGTCCGGGGATGAGCGTGGCGATCGTCCTGTTCACCTCGGACCTGCGGCTGCACGACCATCCACCGCTGCACGCGGCGCTCGCCTCGGCCGACGAGGTGGTGCCCCTCTTCGTCCTGGACGACGGTGTGCGGGCCGCCGGGTTCGCGTCCCCGAACCGGCGCGCGTTCCTGGCCGACTGCCTCCGTGACCTGGACGCGGGCCTGCGCGAGCGCGGCGGGCGCCTGGTCGTACGGGAGGGGGACGTGGCCGGCGAGACCTGCGCGCTCGTGAACGAGACGGGTGCGGGGGTGGTGCACATGGCGGCGGGCGTCAGCGACTACGCGCAGCGCCGCGAGGAGCGGCTGCGCGAGGCCCTGTCGTCGGTGGGCTGCCGGCTGAGCGTGCACGACGCGGTGGTCACCGCGGTCGCGCCGGGCGCGGTGGTCCCCTCCGGAGCGGACAGGGACCACTTCGCCGTCTTCACCCCGTACTTCCGCCGCTGGTCGGCGGAAGGGCTCCGCTCCCCCTTCCGGGCACCCCGCGCCGTGCGCGTGCCGGAGGGCCCGGCGTCCGCGGGGCTGCCGTCGCGGTCCGGCGTCCGGGGACTGTCCCCCGGTCTGGCCCGGGGCGGGGAGACCGAGGGCCGCAGGCTGCTCACCGCGTGGCGCCGCGACGGGCTCGCGTCGTACGAGGACCGCCACGACGACATGGCGGGCGACGCCACCTCACGGCTCTCGCCGCACCTGCACTTCGGCACGCTCTCCCCCACCGAGGTCGTCCACCGTGCCCGCGACAAGGGCGGACCGGGTGCGGACGCCTTCGTACGGCAGGTGTGCTGGCGGGACTTCCACCACCAGGTCCTGGCCGCCCGCCCGCAGGCCTCCCGCTCCGACTACCGTTCGCGGCACGACCGCTGGCGCACCGGGCGGGCGGCGGAGGCCGAGACGGCCGCCTGGAAGGAGGGCCGTACCGGCTATCCCGTGGTCGACGCCGCGATGCGCCAGCTGCTCCACGAGGGCTGGATGCACAACCGGGGGCGGCTGCTGACCGCAAGCTTCCTCGCCAAGACGCTGTACGTGGACTGGCGGGCCGGGGCGCACCACTTCCTGGAGCTGCTGGTCGACGGGGACATCGCCAACAACCAGCTGAACTGGCAGTGGGTGGCCGGGACGGGCACGGACAGCCGGCCCAACCGGGTGCTCAACCCGGTCACCCAGGCCAGGCGCTACGACCCGGACGGCGCGTACGTGCGCCGCTGGGTTCCGGAGCTCGCGGGGGTCTCCGGGTCCGCCGTGCACGAGCCGTGGAAACTGCCGGAGAAGGAGCGTGCCCGCCACGACTACCCGGAGCCGGTGGTCCGGCTGTCCGAGGGCCTGGCCAGGTTCAAGGAGGCGAGAGGCCTCGACTGACGTCCGGTGCCGGCTTCCCGTCAGACCTTGCGGTAGCGGGCGTTGGCCCAGGAGAAGAGGCCGAAGGCGGCCAGGCCGAGCGCGACGAGCACGAGCAGCCAGGGCCCGGCGGGGGTCTCGGTGAAGGAACGCAGGGTGTCGTCCATGCCCTTGGCACGGCCCGGTTCGTGCTGGACGGCGGCGGCGATGGCGAAGCCTCCCGCCGTCGCGAAGACCGTGCCCCGGACGGCACCGCCGAAGACGCCGACGACGTCGACGGCCTGACGGGTGTGCTTCGTCATCTCGCCCGTCTTCAGGTGCTTGTGGTACTTGCGCGCGAGGGCGCGGAAGGCGATCCAGAGGCCCGCGCCGGTCACCACGGCCCCTGCGGCCCCCACGATCCACTGGCCGCCGGTCCATTCGAGGGCGCGGGCCGTGACGTCGCCGGTCCGGCGGTCGCTGGAGCCGCTGCCGCTTCCCTTGTCTCCGGCGGCGTAGGACAGCACGGAGTAGGAGACGAAGGCGTAGAAGACGAAGCGCGCGGCGGCCATGGCACGCTTGCCGGCCTTGTCCCCGTCCGGGCCGGCCTGGCCGAAGAGCGCCTCGGACAGCCGCCACAGGGCCATGCCGGCCAGGGCGATCCCGAGTGCCCACAGCAGGATGTTCCCGAAGGGCTTCTCGGCTATCTCGGCGATGGCGCCGCCCCGGTCGGCCTGTTTGCCGCCCCCGTCGGAGAAGGCGATGCGCAGGGCCAGGGTGCCCACCAGGAGGTAGATCACCCCGCGTGCCACGAACCCGGCGCGGGCCCCCACGTCCACCGCCCGGCTCCGCGCGGCTCGTCTCGCCTGGCCCCGTGCGTTCATCGACAGCGCGTTCGTATTCATGCACTGCCGGGTGCCCCTGAAAGGCCGATCAATGCGGAAGGACCGCGCGCCTGCGGCAGGACGGCCGGTGGGGCGGAGTCGCACGCCCCGGAAGAACCCTTCGGCACCGGAGGGTCACGCGCCCCGGAGGGCCCTTGGCGCCTCGGGGTCACGCGCCCCGGCGGGGTGGCCGGTGCCGGACCGTCACGCGCCCTCGCCCCCGGGCTCGTTCCGCGCCTCCGCCTCGGCCGCCTGCCCCTTGGCCCGGCGGCCGACGACGGCGGCCGCCGCCAGGGCGCTGCCCGTGAACGCGAGGGCCACGGCCCAGGGCTTGTCGAGGACGTGCCCGGTGGCGTGGTCCAGGGAGTAGCGGCCGGCGCCCGTGAGCCCGATCGCGGCGGCGGCGAAGCCGAGGAACGCCGGGTACTCGTAGCCGCCGCCCATCGCGAAGAAGCCCGCGGGCGCGTGCACGGCGACGGCGCCGGCCATCGTGCCGGCCGCGGCGGCACCGGCCGCGGGGGTCGCGAGGCCGAGGGCCAGCAGGATCCCGCCGCCCGCCTCGCCGAGTCCGGCCGCCAGGGCGCTGTGCTTGGGCGGGTGGAAGCCCATGGCCTCCATCGCGGCGGTGGTCCCCTCGACGCCCCCGCCCCCGAACCACCCGCCCAGCTTCTGGCTTCCATGGACCGCCAGGACGGCTCCCGTACCGGCCCTGAGTACGAGAAGCCCGAGGTCACGTCGGTTGATGCAGGTCATGGGGTGCTCCCGTCGGCAAGGAGGGGCCGCGGCGGACGGCCGTACCAGATCCACTCTCGTCCGGGCCGGGTGCGGGGGCCGGTGCTGTTAGGCCATTCGTGCGCCGGGGCTTGCGGGGACTGCGACGTACGCCATTGTGCAACTTGTTGCATAACAGGGCCGGGGTGGTCTACAACTGGCTCGACGACACCTGCGAGGAGACCCGGATGAGCCCGTACCCCCACCTGCTGAGCCCGCTCGACCTCGGATTCACCACGCTCGCGAACCGGGTGCTGATGGGGTCGATGCACGTCGGCCTCGAAGAGGTGGAGCGCGGCTTCGAGCGGATGGCCGCGTTCTACGCGGCCCGCGCGCGCGGCGGGGTCGGCCTCATCGTCACCGGGGGGATAGCGCCCAGCGCGCGCGGGTGCTCCTTCCCGGGCGGCGCCATGATGACGACGGAGGCGGAGGCCGAGCAGCACACCGTGATCACGGAGGCGGTCCACGCGGCGGGCGGGCGGATCGCGATGCAGATCCTGCACTTCGGGCGTTACGCCCACCACCCGGACCTGGTGGCGCCGAGCGCGCTCAAGGCGCCGATCAGCGGGTTCACCCCCCACGCGCTCACGGACGACGAGGTCGAGCAGACCGTCGAGGACTTCGTCAGGGCCGCGGAACTCGCGCGCCGCGCGGGCTACGACGGTGTCGAGATCATGGGCTCCGAGGGCTATCTCGTCAACGAGTTCGTCGTGGCGGCGACCAACCACCGCGAGGACCGCTGGGGCGGCTCGTACGAGAACCGCATCCGCTTCCCCGTCGAGATCGTGCGCCGCGTGCGTGAGCGGGTCGGCCCCGACTTCATCCTGATCTACCGGCTGTCCATGCTGGACCTGGTGCCCGGTGGCTCCACGCTGGAGGAGGTGGTCCGCCTCGCCCGGGAGGTGGAGGCGGCCGGGGCGACGCTCATCAACACCGGTATCGGATGGCACGAGGCCCGCATCCCGACCATCGCGGCCTCCGTACCGCGCGGTGCCTTCACCTGGGTGACGGAGAAGGTGCGGGGCGCGGTCTCCGTGCCGCTGGTGACCAGCAACCGGGTCAACACCCCCGAACTGGCGGAGGAGCTCCTCGCCTCGGGCCGGGCGGACATGGTGTCGATGGCGCGGCCCTTCCTCGCCGACCCGGACTTCGTCGCCAAGGCGGCGCAGGGCCGCGCCGACGCGATCAACACCTGCATCGGCTGCAACCAGGCCTGCCTCGACCACATCTTCAGCCTGCGCGTCACCTCCTGCCTGGTGAATCCGCGGGCCTGCCACGAGACGGAGCTGGTGCTCTCCCCGACCCGCGTCCGCAAGCGGGTGGCCGTGGTCGGCGCGGGGCCCGCGGGGCTGGCGTGCGCGGTCACGGCAGCCGAGCGAGGTCACACGGTGACGCTGTTCGACGCGGCCGACCAAATCGGCGGCCAGCTGAACGTCGCGCGCCGGGTCCCCGGCAAGGAGGAGTTCGACGAGACGCTGCGCTACTTCCGCACCCGGCTCGCCGAGGAGGGAATCGGGCTCAGGCTCGGCACCCGGGCCACCCCCGCCCTGCTCGACGGCTTCGACGAGGTGGTCCTGGCCACCGGCGTCGAGCCCCGCACCCCCGCGATCCCCGGTGTCGGGCATCCCAGCGTGGTCAGCTACCTGGACGTCCTGCGGGACGGCGTGGAGGTCGGTGACCGGGTGGCGGTCGTCGGCGCGGGCGGGATCGGCTTCGACGTCGCCGAGTTCCTGACCGACGGGGGCGACGGGGCGAGCCGGGACCCGGAGGTCTTCTTCCGGCAGTGGGGTGTGGACACCGGCTACGCGGACCGGGGCGGGCTGCGGGCCCCGGAGCGTCCACGGCGGGGACGCACCGTGCATCTGGTCCAGCGCAAGGCCACCAAGGTCGGGGCGGGGCTCGGGAAGACCACCGGGTGGATCCACCGCACCGAACTGCGCCGCCGCGGCGTGACGATGATCGCGGGCGCGACGTACGAGCTCATCGACGACGACGGCCTGCACCTGACCGTGGACGGCGAGCGGCGTCTGCTGCCGGTCGACACCGTGGTGCTGTGCGCGGGCCAGGAACCGCGCCGTGAGCTGTACGAGGCGCTGCGCGCCGGGGGCCGTCCCGTCCATCTGATCGGCGGCGCCGACGTGGCGGCGGAACTGGACGCCAAGCGTGCGATCCGCCAGGGCACGGAGCTCGCCGCCGAGCTGTGAGGGCCCGCGTCCGCCGTCTCTAGGATGCGGTCCATGTCACTCCCGCACGCCATCCTCACCGCCCTGCTGGAGAAGCCGTCGTCCGGCCTCGAACTGACCCGCAGGTTCGACCGGTCGATCGGCTACTTCTGGCCGTCCACGCACCAGCAGATCTACCGCGAGCTGGGAAAGCTGGAACGGTCCGGCCGGATCCGGGCCCTGCCCGCGGCGCGGACGGCGCGCGGGCGGAGGAAGGAGTACGAGGTCCTGCCTGCGGGCCGCGAGGAGCTGACGGCCTGGGTGTCGCTCGCCGAGGACCCGCGCCCGGTCCGCGATCCGCTGCTGCTGAGGATGCGGGCGGCCGCCGTGGTCGGTGCCCCCGGTCTCACCCGGGAGCTGCGCAGGCACCTGGCGCTGCACCAGGAGCAGCTGGCGGAGTACCTGGCGATCGAGGAGCGGGACTTCCCCCCGGAGCGGACCACGGACGAGGACCGGCTCCGGCGTCTGGTGCTGCGCGGGGGCATCGACCTGGAGACGTTCTGGACGGGCTGGCTGACGACGGCGATCGCCGGCCTGGACGGTTCCGCGGCGGAGGACGGGGCCGGCTCGCCGGACGTGACGAGCACCGGCGGCGGCACCGCGCCGCCCGGTTCCGGGGAGCACGGGCCCGGCACGGTCCGGACGGAGGACAACCCCTAGGAGCCGCCGGGGGTCCCGACCGGTTCCGGGCGCAGGGTGAGCTGCTCGGCGGCCCGGGGGAGGGTGAAGGACGGGCCGGTGGCGACGGCCCTCGACGGTGGTGCGACGGCCGGGACAAGGGGGTCCTCGACGGCGGGGGAAGGGGCCTCGGCGGGCGCCGGACCGGCTCCCGCCGTGCCGCCGGCCTGCGCCCGGCTGAGCAGGATCACCCCCTGCACGGCCGCCGCCGCCCCGATGAGCGCGGGCACCAGCCCCAGCGCCCCGCCCTGGAGGCGTTCGCCGAGCAGGACCAGGCCGATCACGGCGGCGGCGACCGGGTTGGCGAGGGTGACCACGGCGAGCGGTGCGCCGAGGCCGCCGCGGTACGCGGTCTGGGCGAGCAGCAGGCCGCCGAGCGCGAAGAAGGAGACGAGCACCGCCACGGTCACCAGCCGCCAGCTCAGCAGCGGGCCCGCGTGGTCCGTCGCGGCGACGGTGAGGGTCTGGGTGAGGGCGGAGGCCACCCCGGACGTGATGCCCGACGCGGCCGCGTGCCGGAGGCCCGGCCGGGCGCCCGGCCGGCTGAGCACGGCGACCAGCCCCATGGTGACGGCACCGACGCCGAGCGCCTCGGAGAGGCTCAGGGTGTCGTGCGGCGAGGCGCCGCCCGCGGCCAGGAGCAGCGCGCCGAGCCCGACGAGGGTGAGGAGGGTGCCGCGCCATTCCGTACGGCTGACCCGGCGGCCCGCCGAACGGGCGCCGAGCGGGACGGCGGCGACGAGCGTGAGCGCCCCGAGCGGCTGGACCAGGGTGAGCGGTCCGTACTTCAGCGCGGCCACGTGCAGCAGTGCGCCGCCCGCGTTCAGGCCGACCGCCGACCACCAGGCGCCACGCGTCAGCAGGCGCAGCGCTCCGGCGGAGGGGTCGGTCCGGCCCGCCAGCCTGGCCTGCGCGACCGCGGCGGCGGCGTAGGCGGCGGCGGAGACGAGGGAGAGCGCGACGGCTATGAGTGTGGCGGTCATCGCCGCGCTCCGGATCGCGCGTACGCGGGCGAGGGGTAGCGCTGGGCGGGGACGGCCGCCCACGGCAGGTGCGTACGGGCCGGTGTGCGCGGCAGCCGGATCGCCGCGTAGGTGACAGCGAGCAGGGCGGAGACCACGATCGCGTCGAGCCAGTAGTGGTTGGCGGTGCCCACGACGACGAGCAGGGTCAGCAAGGGGTGCAGCAGCCACAGCGGGCGCCAGCGGGAGCGGGTCGCGACGATGAGTCCGACGGCGACCGCCAGGGCCCAGCCGAAGTGGAGCGAGGGCATGGCGGCGAACTGGTTGGCCATCGAGTCGGTGGCGGGGGTGTCCCCGTACACGCTGGGGCCGTAGACCTGGCCGGTGTCGACGAGGCCGGCGGCGTGCAGCATCCGGGGCGGGGCGAGCGGGAAGAGCAGGTGCAGGGCGAGCGCGGCGCCGGTGAGGGCGGCCAGGACGCGGCGGGACCAGACGTAGTGGCGTGGCCTGCGCCAGTACAGCCAGACCAGGAAGGCCAGCGTGGCCGGGAAGTGCACGGTCGCGTAGTAGGTGTTCGCCGCCTGGACGAGCGTATGGCTGTGCAGGAGGACGCCCTGGACACCGCCTTCGCCGGGGAGGCCGACGGCCCGCTCCAGGCTCCAGACGTGTCCGGCGTTGCGGAAGGCCTCCTCGACGTGGCCGTTCGCGGCCTGCCGGCCGATCTTGTAGACGAGGAAGAGTCCGGCTACCAGAAGCAGCTCACGGACGAGGGGCGGTCGGGCAGAGGTGTCCGGCTCCCGCTCCGCAGGCTCGCTGCGGGTGTGCATCACCCGTGCCCCTTTGCTGACGGTGCGCTGTCGCGTCGCAGGCGTGGCCGCTCCACGCCGTATCGATACGCCAGTGTACCGATACGCAGGCGTATCGGTACACGCGCGTATCGGTACACTGGCGTATCGAGGGTCCCCAGCCGCAGAGCCGCAAAGAGGGAAGCAGATGCAGTCGCCCGGTACAGCACAGGAGTCGGCACCCGCGTCACGCCGGTCGAAGATCACACCCGAGCGGGCACAGGAGCTCTACACCGCCGTGCTGGACCTGCTGCGGGAGAGCGGATACGAATCCCTGACCATGGAGGGCGTCGCCTCCCGCACCCGGTGCGGGAAGTCCACCCTCTACCGCCAGTGGGGATCCAAGCCGGAACTGGTCGTCGCCGCCCTGCACGGCACCCGCAGGAACCTGCTCTCCGACATCGACACCGGCAGCCTGAGCGGCGATCTGCACGAGGCCGCACGGGCGGTGGACGCGGCGTCCGGCAAGGACACCGCGCTGATGCACGCGCTCAGCCACGCGGCGCTCCAGAACCCCGACCTGCTGTGCGCACTGCGCTCCACGCTGATCGCCCCGGCCATCGCCGCGATCGACGCGATGGTCGAGCGCGCCGTCCGGCGCGGCGAGATCGAGGCCGGCAACCCGGCGGCGGACTACGTGTCCGCCCAGGTGCTCGGCATCATGCGTGCCCGGCCCCTCCTGGCGGAGCGGTACGCCGACGACGCCTTCCTGACCCGCTTCATCGAGTGCGCCGTGCTCCCGGCACTCGGCCTCCCCCCGTCCCCGCCCGCTCCCCCGGGAAGCGGGACCCTATGAACGTGGGCCGTCGCCCGAGCGGATGACGACGGCCCACCTACGCGCCGCACCGTGGGGACGGGGTCGGCGCACCACCGGCCGGTGGTCTCCCAGGAGACCGCCGGCCGGCCGTTTTCTCGCGCCCGCCACCCCCTTCTCGTCCTCTTGACGAGATCTCGGGCGACCCTTTATCGTCTCCATGACGAGAAAGAGGGGGTCCTGACATGGCCGACATCACCCGGCGCTTCGGCTGGCGGCACCTGCGCTCCGCACCCACCGCCCACATCCGCCACCACAAGCGCGGCCGGCTCGCCCACGACGGCCCCGGCCTGAGCTTCTGGTACCGCTCGCTCTCCGCCGCGCTCTCCGAGGTCCCCGTCGACGACCGCGAGCTGGCCATGGCCTTCCACGCCCGCACGGCCGACTTCCAGGACGTCACCGTGCAGGCCACGGTCACCTACCGGATCAGCGATCCGGCCGAGGCCGCCGCCCGGCTCGACTTCTCGGTGGACCCCGACACCGGGGTCTGGCGGGGAGCGCCCCTGGAGCAGATCGCCACCCTGCTCACCGAGACCGCGCAGCAGCATGCCCTGGACGTGCTGGCCCGCACCCCGCTGGCCGCCGCCCTCGTGGACGGGGTGGCCGCCGTGCGGGAGCGGGTGGCCACCGGGCTCGCGGCCGAGCCCCGGTTGCCCGCCACCGGCATCGACGTGGTCGCCGTACGCGTCGTGGCCATCCGCCCCGAGGCGGAGGTCGAGCGCGCCCTGCGCACCCCGGCCAGGGAGCAGATCCAGCAGGAGGCGGACCGGTCGGTGTACGAGCGCCGGGCGGTGGCGGTGGAGCGTGAGCGCACCATCGCCGAGAACGAGCTCTCCAGCAAGATCGAGCTCGCGCGCCGCGAGGAGCAACTGGTCGACCAGCGCGGCACCAACGCCCGCCGGGAGGCCGAGGAGAAGTCGGCGGCCGACGGCGTGCGCGCGGACGCGGAGGCCGCCCGCACCGTGCGGCTGGCGCGGGCGGAGGCGGAGGCGGCGCGCGAGGTGGGAGCGGCACGCGCCGAGGCGCAGGCCGCCTGGCTGAGGGCGCACGCGGAGGCCGGGCCCGGCACGCTGCACGCCTTGGCCGCGACGCGGCTGGCCGAGAACCTGCCCCGCATCGACAGCCTCATCCTCTCCCCCGACGTCCTGACGGGACTGCTCTCCCGGCTCGGCAGGCCGGAGCCGGAGGAGCGGGCGTGAGCCTGGCCCCGAGGGCGGTGCTGGTGCACCGCACGACCGAGTACGAGGAACTGCTGGCACGGCACGGGACCCACGGGCAGGCGGCGTTCGTCCTCGCCGGACGCGGCCGGTCCATCGACGAGGTGGCGGAGCGCCACCGGCGCACCGGGCAGGCGCTCACCGAGGTGGCCGCCGCCGTGCCGCTGCGGTGGCGCCGCACCCGGGTGGAGCGGGCCGGCCTCGACCGCTTCCTGTTCGGACCCGAGGACGTGGTCGTCGTGGTCGGGCAGGACGGGCTGGTCGCCAACGTCGCGAAGTACCTGTCCGGCCAGCCGGTGGTGGGCATCGACACCGACCCCGGGCGCAACCCCGGGGTCCTCGTACGCCACCGGGCCCGTGACACGGCGGCACTGTGCCGGTCGGCCCTGTCCCCCGGCGGACGGGTGGACGCCCTGACGATGACCGAGGCCGTCGCCGACGACACCCAGCGGCTGCTCGCGCTCAACGAGATCTACCTGGGGCCGCCCGGCCACCAGACCGCCCGCTACCGGATCGGTCCCGACGGCTCCCCCTCCGCCGGGGAGCCCCAGGCGTCCTCCGGTGTCCTGGTGGGCACGGGCACGGGCTCCACCGGCTGGCTGCGCTCCCTGTGGCTGGAGCGCGGCGGCACGCTGCGGCTGCCTGCCCCCTCCGATCCGCGCCTGGTCTGGTTCGTGCGCGAGGCCTGGCCGTCACCGGCCACCGGAACCTCGCTGGTCGCGGGCGAGCTGGGCCGCCGGGACGGCCTCCGGCTCACCGTCGAGTCGGACCGGATGGTGGTGTTCGGGGACGGGATGGAGTCCGACGCACTGGAGCTGACGTGGGGTCAGTCCATCCGCCTGGGGGTATCGGAGACCACCCTCAATCTGGTGGCGTGAGGACCGTGTGAGGATGGCGGGGTCCGTTGGAGACCCGTATCCGACCAGCCGGGAGCAGCGCAGCCCATGACCACCGATCCCGTGAACACCTCCTCCAGGAACAGCCGTCCGCCGCTCGCCCAGGCCTCCCTCGGTGTGGGTGTCGTCGTCCAGGACGGGGAGGGCAGGATCCTGCTCGGGCGGCACCGCAGCGGCACCTGGGAGCTGCCCGGCGGCAAGGTGGACCCCGTGCACGAGTCGGTGGCGGCGGCCGCCGCGCGGGAGCTGCGCGAGGAGACGGGGCTCGTGGTGCCGGCCGGGGCGGTGAGCGTCTTCGCGATGGTGCACGACGTGGTGGGCGGCATCAACCGGATCAGCATGGGCGCGCTGGTGAGCGTGGGGTCCGCGACGGCCCGGGCCACCGAGCCGCATCTCGTCAGCGTGTGGCGGTGGACGGTCCCCGAGGAGCTGCCGGGCCCCCTGTTCGATCCCTCGGCCCAGATCCTGGCCGTCTGGCGCCCGGATCTCGGCATCGGGCATCCACCGGCCCACCATCTGCGGATCGCCGGGCCCCAGGATCCTGCCTAGAGCTGTTATTCATTTGCCTAGGGCTCATAGGCAGAGTTAGCGTCGACGCCATGAGAGCCGTCAGTGAGAAGGACATCCGGGCGTCGTTCGTCAACTGTTCCAAGGGCGAGGCGAAGCGCCTGCCACTCCCCCGGGACCTGGAGGAGCGCCGCTGGGACGACCTGGACTTCCTCGGCTGGCGGGACCTCTCGGCACCTGACCGGAGCTACCTCGTCACCGAGCTGCGCGGCGAGCTCACCGGCATCACGCTGCGCTTCCCGTCCCAGCAGCGCGGCTTCCTGCACCGCAGCATGTGCTCGGTCTGCCTGACCACGCATCCGGGCAGCGGGGTGTCGCTGATGACCGCCCGGAAGCGGGGGCAGGCGGGCAGGGACGGGAATTCGGTGGGCATCTACCTCTGCACCGACCTCGACTGCTCGCTGTACGTGCGCGGCAGGAAGAACCCCGCTCCCGGCGGGCGCTTCGAGGAGTCGCTGACCCTCGAGCAGCAGATCGAGCGGACCCGGGGGAAGCTCACCGCGTTCCTCGACCTGCTCGCGGCCTGAGCCGCCGGACATGCGGCAGGGCGGGGGCGGACGTATGAAGGAGGGACCATCCGCGCGATCGGAGTAGGCCCATGGACGACTATCCGCTCCTGAACCTCTTCCTCACCATGATGTACGTGTTCCTCTGGGTGCTGTGGTTCTTCCTGCTCTTCAAGGTGGTCTCGGACATCTTCCAGGACCACTCGCTGGGCGGCTGGGCCAAGGCGGCGTGGGTCATCTTCGTCATCGTGCTGCCCTACGTGGGCGTCCTGGTCTACCTGATCGCCCGCGGCCGGGGCATGGGGCGGCGCGAGGCCGAACACGCGAAGGACCGCGAGGCGGCCTTCCGGCAGTACGTGCGGCAGGCGGCCCGTGACGACGGGGACGCGGGGACCGGTGGCGGTCACGTGTCCGACCTCGCGCGGCTCGCCGAGCTCAAGGACAGGGGCCACCTCAGCCAGGAGGAGTACCAGAAGGCCAAGGAGAAGCTGCTCGCCTGACCGGCGCCGCTCCCCTGTCTCCCGCCCGGGTCCGCGACCCGGGCGGGAGACCTGTGCCGGGGCCCGGGCGGGAGACCTGTGCCGGGGCCCGGGGCGCCGGGCGGCACCCTCCCGGGGGCCCCGGCCGCCGCCCGTCAGCCCGCCCGGACCGGTGCGGGGGTCTCCCTCAGCGCGTCGACGACGCTCTCGACGTGGGCCCGCGCCGCCGCCTCCGCCGCGTCGGGGTCACCCGTGACGACCGCGTCGATGATGGCGAGATGCTGCGGCAGCGACCGGGCCGGACGGCCGGGGCGCAGGGCGAGACGGAACTGGTAGCGCACCATCTGGCCGTTCATCCGTTCCAGCAGCGCCTGCGCCACCTTCTGCCCTCCGGCCTCGCCGATGCGTTCGTGCAGCCGGCGGTTGAGCACCGAGTAGGCGTCCGGGTCACCGTCGCCGACGGCCCGGTTCATCGCCTCTCCGATGCCCCGGAGCTCCTGGCGCACCTCGTCGGTCGCGTACTCGGCCGCCCGGCGGGCGCACAGCCCCTCCAGCAGGGCCCGGCACTCGGTGATCTGGACCGCCTCCTCGATGGAGATCACCCGCACCCGCGCCCCGCGCCGGGGGATCAGCTCGACCAGGCCCTCGGCGGCCAGGTCCTGGAGCGCCTCGCGCACCGAGCTCCGTGTCGCCCGGAAGACCTCGGACAGCTCCTGTTCGACCAGCCGCTGTCCGGGCACCATGTCGCCCGCCGCGAGCGCCTCCCTGATGCCGCTGGAGACCGCGCTGCGGCCCTCCCGGCCGGTGGCCTGATTCGACGTCACCCCTCCGCCTTCCGTACGTCGTCGGGACATCCTCGTCGCCGCGCACACCCTGCCGCGACATCAGCGATGATGCCTGAAACTTTCTCGTCAGGCATATTGTCAACAATTTCATCGACGGTTACGGTGGCGTGGCGGCCGGCCGGAGAAGGCGGGCCGGGACGCGGCCCTGCGGCCGGGTATCCGCAGGCGGACACGCACGCACTTCGGACAGGAACAGCGATGATCATCGACTGCCACGGCCACTACACGACGGCCCCTCCCGCGCTGGAGGCCTGGCGGAACAAGCAGATCGCCGGGCTCGGGGACCCGTCCGCCACCCCCCGCGGCGCGGATCTGAGGATCAGCGACGACGAGCTGCGCGAGAGCGTCGAGCCGAACCAGCTGCGGCTGATGGACGAGCGCGGCATCGACCTGACGGTCTTCTCGCCGAGGGCGTCCTTCATGGCCCATCACGTGGGCGACTTCAGCACCTCCGCGGCGTGGGCGGCCCTCTGCAACGAGCTGTGCTTCCGGGTCAGCCGGCTGTACCCGGAACGCTTCGTCCCGGCCGCCATGCTCCCGCAGTCACCGGGCGTCGACCCGGCGACCTGCGTACCGGAGCTCACCAGGTGCGTCGAGGAGTACGGCGCCGTCGCGCTGAACCTGAACCCGGACCCCTCCGGGGGCCACTGGACGGCTCCGCCGCTCACCGACCGCTCCTGGTACCCCGTGTACGAGAAGATGACCGAGTACGACATCCCGGCGATGGTCCACGTCAGCACCAGTGTGAATCCCGCGTTCCACACGACGGGCGCGCACTACCTGAACGCGGACACCACCGCGTTCATGCAGCTCGTCCAGGGCGACCTGTTCAGGGACTTCCCCACGCTCAGGCTGGTCATTCCGCACGGCGGCGGCGCCGTCCCCTACCACTGGGGCAGGTTCCAGGGTCTGGCGATGGCGCTCGGGAAGCCGCCGCTGGAGGAGCACGTACTGAACAACGTCTACTTCGACACGTGTGTCTACCACCAGCCGGGGTCGGACCTCCTCTACGACGTCGTGCCCACCCGGAACATCCTCTTCGCCTCGGAGATGATCGGCGCCGTCCGCGACATCGACCCGCGGACCGGCCATCACTTCGACGACACGCGCCGCTACGCCGAGGCGGCGGCCCTGTCCCCGGAGGGGCTGGCCGCCGTCCAGGAGCACAACGCGCGCTCCGTGTACCCGCGCCTGGACGCCCTGCTGAAGCGCCAGGGCCGCTGAGAACCCCGCCGAAGGAAGTGAGCACAGCCATGTACGAACTCGGAGTGGTCCACCGCTCGGTCCGACGCCCCGACCCCTCGGACGTCGAGGCCCTGAGGCCCTACGGCGTCAGCACCGTCCACGAGGCCATCGGCCGCAGCGGACTGATGCGCCCCTACATCCGCCCCGTCTACCCGGGGGCGGCCCTGTGCGGCACCGCGGTCACCGTGCTGCTCCAGCCGGGCGACAACTGGATGCTGCACGTGGCCGTGGAGCAGTTGCAGCC
Source organism: Streptomyces sp. NPDC058008 (assembly GCF_042886395.1). Classification (NCBI taxonomy): domain Bacteria; kingdom Bacillati; phylum Actinomycetota; class Actinomycetes; order Kitasatosporales; family Streptomycetaceae; genus Streptomyces; species Streptomyces sp. NPDC058008. The sequence goes on from NZ_JBHVQX010000006.1 coordinate 261,000, forward strand.
CGGCGACGTCCTCGTCGCGGCCTGCACCACCGAGTGCGAGGACGGGTTCTTCGGCGAGCTGCTCGCGACCTCGGTGCGCGCCCGGGGCGGCGTGGGCCTGGTCATCGACGGGGGATGCCGTGACGTCGCGGAGCTGCGGGAGATGGACTTCCCGGTCTTCAGCCGTGCCGTCAACTCCAAGGGGACCGTCAAGGCGACCCTCGGCTCGGTGAACGTGCCCGTCGTCTGCGCCAACGCACTGGTGCACCCGGGAGACGTCGTGGTCGCCGACGCCGACGGCGTGGTCGTCGTACCCGCCGGCCGGGTCGCCGAGGCCGCCGGTGCCTCACGCCGCCGGGAGGACAACGAGGAGGGCAAGCGCCGCCGCCTCGCCGCGGGCGAACTCGGCCTCGACATGTACGGCATGCGCGGCCCGCTCGAGGCCGCGGGACTGCGCTACGTCGACTGACCGCCGGCGCGGGGCCGGCGGGCCCGCGCCGTCCCCGTCGGCCCCGGCGCGTCCGGTGCGCCCGCCGCACACCGCGACCTGGCGCACACGCCCCCGCGCCCTGCCCCATGAACCCACAGGAGACCCCATGAGCGTGCCTTCCCCCAAGACCCCGGGCTGGCTGGACTGGTACCAGGATCCGTCCGTACCGGAGTTCCGGCTTCCGGCGGGCACCGTGGACACCCACTGCCACGTGTTCGGACCGCAGGCCGCGTTCCCCTTCGCCCCCGAGCGCACGTACACGCCGTGCGACGCGGGGAAGGACGACCTCGCCACGCTGCACGGCCGGCTGGGCGTCAGCCGTGCCGTCGTCGTCCAGGCCACCTGCCACGGCGCGGACAACCGCGCCATGACCGACGCGGTCCGCGCGGCCGGTGACCGGGCCCGCGGCATCGCGACCGTCCGCCCCGACGTCACGGACGCCGAACTGCGCGCCCTGGACGCGGCGGGGGTGCGTGGCGTGCGCTTCAACTTCCTCCGCCGGCTGGTCACCACCTCCCCGAAGGAGGACCTGACCAGGATCGCGGAGAAGATCGCCCCGCTGGGCTGGCACATCGTGCTCTACTTCGAGAGCGCCGATCTTCCCGAGCTGGAGGGCTTCTTCGCCTCCCTGCCCGCCCCGCTCGTGGTGGACCACATGGGCCGGCCGGACGTGCGCCTGCCGGCGGGCGGTCCGGAGTTCAGCCGCTTCCTCCGCTTCGTCGGCTCCAACGACGTCTGGGTGAAGGTCACCTGCCCCGAGCGCCTCAGCGTGACCGGCCCCCCGGCCCTGGACGGCGAGCGGCACGCGTACGACGACGTCGTGCCCTTCGGCCGCCGCGTGGTCGAGGAGTTCGGCGACCGCGTCCTGTGGGGCACGGACTGGCCGCACCCCAACCTCACCGGTCACATGCCCGACGACGGGCTCCTGGTCGATCACGTACCGCGGATCGCGGTCACCCCCGAGCAGCGGCAGCGGCTCCTCGTCGACAACCCGATGCGCCTGTACTGGCCCGGCGAAGGCGTCTGACCCCCTCCTCACCCGCACCCGCACCCGCACTCCGACAGGGACCGTCCCCATGCAGCACGCCAACGCGGCGAACCGGCTGGACCGGCTGCCGATCTCCCGCTTCCACAAGACCACCCTGCTCGCCGTCGCGTTCGCCTACTTCTTCGAGTTCGCGGACATCAACAGCTTCGCGACGACGGCCCCGAAGCTCATCGACCTCTGGGGAGTGACGGTCAACCAGGTCGCCTACGTGACCTCGCTGTCGTTCGTCGGCATGTTCCTCGGCTCCATCGCGGCGGGAGCCGTCGCCGACCGGTGGGGCCGCAAGAAGACCCTGCTGCGCACCACACTGTTCTTCGGGTTCTTCTCCTTCGTCTCGGTGTTCTCGTGGGACGTCTTCTCACTGGGCGTCTTCCGGGTGCTCACCTCGGCGGGCCTGTCCGCGATGACCGTGGTGGCGGTCATCTACGTCAACGAGATGTACCCGGCCGCCGTCCGGGGCAAGTACCAGGCGTACGCCATGGTCATCGGCATCTGCGGCACACCGGCCACCAACCTCGTCGCCAGCCTCGTCGTCCCGCTCAGCGACTGGTCCTGGCGGCTGGTCTACCTCTGGGGTGCGCTGGGCGTCCTGCTCGTGTTCTTCTCCAAGCACCTGAAGGAGTCGCCCCGCTGGTACGAGAGCAGGGGCGACCACGCCTCCGCCGACGCGGTGCTGCGGGAGATCGAGGCCTCGGTGAGCGCCGAGAAGGGACCGCTGGCCGAGCCGGCGGAACCCGTCGAGGAGCCCCCGGCCGTCAAGGCCCCGCTGCGCCTGCTGCTGCGCAAGAAGTACCTCGCCCCGACGCTCCTGCTGACGGTCCTGTGGGTGACCCAGACCATCGGGTTCTTCGGCTACTCCAGCTGGGCGCCCACCCTGCTGGCCAAGGAGGGCTTCAGCGTCGAGAAGTCCGTCTTCTACATCGCGCTCACCACGGTCGGTGCCCCGCTCGGCTCGTTCCTGGCGTCGCTGGTCACCGACCGGTTCGAGCGCAAGTGGTGCCTCGTGGCGTTCGGTACGGTCATCGCCGCGTGCGGCCTGCTGTACGGGCTGACGTTCGACCCGATCCTCATCGTGATCTTCGGCTTCCTGGTGAACCTCTTCGAGCGCGGCTACACCGCCCTCGCGTACGCCTACTCCCCCGAGCTCTACGACACCCGCAGCCGCTCCCTGGGGACGGGCATCACCTACGGGATCGGCCGGCTGTCGAACGCCGCGGGCCCGCTGATCATCGCGGCGCTCTACAACCGGACCGGATACCAGAGCGTCTTCTACTTCATCGCGGGTGTCTGGATGGTGGGCGCCGTCGCCCTGGCGGTGTTCGGTCCCCGGTCGCGGCCGGTGCGCGCCGCGGTGCGGGAACCGAAGCGCGTCTCGTCGGCGACCTGAGCCGGCGGGACCTCGGCACCACGCCCGGCACCGTCACCCGGCGCGCGGACTGTGCCGGCACCCCTTCCGCGGAGGCCGGACGGGACACGGTGGCAGCCGTGTCCCGTCCCCCTTCACCCGTCCCCCTTGCTTGCCCCCTGTTTGCCCCCCGCGCGCCGACGCCCGGCGCACGGACCGGCCCGTACGGCGGAGCGTTCGCCCGAGTGGAAGACCCCGGGTGAACTCGCCGGGGTCCCCGAAGGCCGCCGGGTCCACCGCGATGAGCAGGGCGTTCTGCCGGTGCCCGCGTCCGCGAGGGTCGGCGGAGCGGAACGACGAGAAGACGGGCGCGCCGACGAGCACACCGGTGAGCAGCTCGAAGGCCGGTGCCGTCCCCGAGACCCTCCGTGTCAGCGCACTCCGCGAGGGCGGTACTGGACGCTGATCCGCGGCCCCCGGGCGTGCGCGGTCTTGGGGACGGCGTGCTGCCAGGTGCGCTGGCACGAGCCGCCCATCACGATCAGGTCGCCGTGGCCGAGCGGACGGCGCACGGTCTCACCGCCGCGGCACGGGCGCAGGAGGAGGTCGCGGGGTGCTCCGAGGGAGAGGATCGCCACCATCGTGTCCTGGTGCGAGCCGCGTCCGCTCAGGTCGCCGTGCCAGGCGACGCTGTCGCGCCCGTCGCGGTAGTAGCAGAGCCCGGCGGTGGTGAAGGGCTCTCCGAGTTCGTCGCCGTAGTGGTCCGACAGCGCGTCGCGCGCCTCGTCGAGCAGGGGGCTCGGCAGCGTGTCCCCGGCGCGGTAGAAGGCGAGCAGCCGGGGCACGTCGACGGTGCGGTCGTACATCTGGCGGCGTTCGGCCTTCCAGGGCACCTCCTCGGCCAGCTCGGAGAAGAGCTCGTCGGCGCCGCTCAGCCAGCCCGGCAGGAGATCGATCCACGCCCCGTCACCGAGGACGGTCCTGCGCAGTCCGGTGAGAGGGCCGAGGCGCGGGCGGTCGGCCTGGTCGAACAGCGAACCCTGGAGATGAACGGACATGGTGACAAGTCTACCCACTCAATAGAACACACGTTCCCTTCAGGAGGGTGTCCCGGTCGCCTCGGGGTCGTCGTCGCCCAGTTCCGGCTCCAGTCCCCCGGCCACGTCCGCACGCCCGAGACCGGCGTCGGCGCGCCACGCCTCGAAGGACCAGCCGGTCAGTGCCACCACGGCCAGACCCAGGGTCCAGCCCCCGGCCACGTCGCTGAACCAGTGGACGCCGAGCGCGACCCGGGTGAACCCCACGCCCAGCACCGAGACCGTGGCCACGGCCCAGAACAGCGGGCGCAGGGCCGGGCGCACCAGGGGAAGGAGGACGAGCAGCAGGATCGCGAAGGAGGTGGTGGCCGTCATCGCGTGACCGGAGGGGAAGGAGAAGCCGGGGGCGTGCGCGACGGGATCCGGGAGGGCGGGCCGCGCCCGCTCCACGACGGTCTTCGCGAGCAGTCCGATCAGTCCGCCGGCCACGGCGGTGACGGCCGACCAGGCGGCGAGGCGCCAGGCGCGGCGGTGGACCAGCCACAGCGTGAGCACGGCGACCGCCGCCCGCAGGGTCACGGGGTCCCAGACCACGTCGGAGAAGAAGCGCAGGGTGCCGGTCCAGGCCGGGTGGTCGAGGGCGGCCCGGTTCAGCCACCCGGCCGCGCCCGCGTCGAGGCGCCGCAGCGGGTGCCATCCGCTCTCCACCAGGACCAGCAGCAGACCGAAGAGCACGGCGGCCACGGCCGCGACGGCCACGGAACCGAACAGCCGGATCCCGAATCTGCGGTCGGCGTCCCGGCGGTCCCGTCGTTCGGCCGGGTGGGCGGGTCGTGCGGTCATTCAGGCTCCCGGGTCGGGTTGTACGGGGCCGGGCCGCCTGGCCCGGACGGCCTCCAGCTGCGCTGCGAAGGAGAGGCCGAGGAAGAGGGCGATGGAGGTGAGGTAGGCCCAGAGCAGCAGCGACATGAAGGCGGTGAGCGGGCCGTACACGGTGTCGAACGAACCGCTGATCTCCAGATAGAGGCTGAGCAGCCAGGTCAGCGTGGTCCAGAGCACGAGGTACACGGCGGCGCCGAAGGCCAGCCAGGTGTAGCCCGGCTGACGGCGGCGCGGGGAGCGGCGGAAGATGGCGCTCGCCGACAGGATGACGAGCAGCACCCCCACGGGGCGGCGCAGCACGTCCCAGGCGGACCGGGGGCCCGAGCCGAGGCCGTACACGTCCGCCACGGCGGCCACCAGGTCGCCGCCCGCCACCATCGCGACGAAGCCGAGGCCGAGCGGGACACCGGCGGTCAGGGACATCACCAGGCCGCGCAGGTACTTCCGGTGGAAGACGCGGTCGCGCTCGACCCCGTAGATCCGGTTGGCGCCGCGCTCCACCTGGCACATGGCCGTCGTGGTGTTGGCCAGGGAGAAGAGCAGCCCGAACCAGAGGGCGACCTGGGCCCCGTCGTCGGCCCTGCGCCGGCTGCGGTCCAGCGCGTCGTCGACCACCTCGGCGCTCGGCCCCGCCGTGATGCGGTGGATCGTCAGTTCCGCCACCCTGCCCAGGTCCTCGGTGTGCAGGGCCGTCGACAGCCCGACGAAGGCGATGACCAGCGGTACGACGGCCAGCACGGTCTGGAGGGCGAGCGCCCGGGAGTGGCTGAAGCCGTCGGCGTAGCGGAAGCGGACGAACGAGTCGCGCAGCAGCGGCCAGCGGCCGTAACGGCGCAGGGTGGCCAGCGCCTCGTCGCCGGAGAGTTCGCTGCCGGCCATGTCGCGGGTCTGCGGGACCCTGGTGGCGGTGCCCATCTCACGCTCCTGCCACGGGCATGAGCACCGTCAGCGCACCGGGCCTGACCTCGGCGACGAGCCGCCGGCCCGGGGGCACGGGGTCCCCGTCCAGCTCTCGCCGCTGCGGTGTCGCGAAGCGGATCTCGGCCCGGCGGAAGGTGAAGTACTCCACGGAACCGCGGGGTCCCGCGTGCCGGTGTTCCCCCTCGGGCCGGCGGCGCAGCACCGACACCAGGGCGCTCAGCCAGCCGGCCGGTCCGTGCGGGTCGAGGATCATGAGGTCGAGCAGGCCGTCGTCGGGCCTGGCGGCGGGGACGACCGCGGCGCCGCCCTGCACCTTGCCGGTGTTGGCGACGAGCACCATCCGGGCGGTACGCCGCAGGGGCCGCGCCCCGTCGATGCGGACGGTCAGGCGCATCCGGGGGGCGCGCAGTTCCCTCAGGCCGGCCAGGACGTAGGCGGGCCAGCCGAGCACCGCCTTGGCGCGGTCGCCGGTGCTCTCCAGCATCGCCGCGTCGAGCCCGGCCCCGGACATCACCGTGAAGTGCGCCGCTTCCATGCCGTCGCCCTCGATCCGTCCCAGGTCGACGCGGTGCGGGACGCCGCCGAGGGCGCCCGCCAGGGCCTTGGCCGGTCTCACCGGCAGGCCGAGGTTGCGCGCGAGGAGGTTTCCGGTGCCGCAGGGGACCACCGCGAGCGGGATGCCCGTACCGGCCAGCGCGTCCGCGACGGCGCGGACCGTCCCGTCGCCGCCGCAGACCACGACGAGTGACGCCCCTTCGCGTACCGCCCGCGCCGTCGGCCCCTTCCCCGGGTCGTCCGCCGTGGTCGGCACGAAGTCCGCACCGTGGTGGCCGTGGTCCTCCAGAACCCGCCTCAGCCGTGCGCGGGCGGCCTCGTCGGTGAGCGTGGGGTTGAAGACCACGACGGTACGGCCGGGGGCCGGACCGGTCACCGGGCCGGGGAGCGGCTCCTCACCGGCGGCCGGGCGGGCGGGCCGGGCGGCCGGCACGTGCGGTCCGGCCAGCAGGGCCCTCCCGACGATCAGCAGGGACAGTCCGCCGTTGAGCAGGCCTCCGGCGACGTCCGTCGGATGGTGCATGCCCCGGTAGGCCCGGGCGAGGCCCACGAGCAGCGGCAGGAGGAGGAGCAGCGCCGCCACGGGTCTGCGCCACGGCCCCCTGGCCCGGCGCAGGACGAGGACCGCGAGTCCGGCGTAGAGGGCGGTCGCCGCACCGGTGTGTCCGGAGGTGTAGCTGGAGGTGGGGGGCGAGGCGTCGAGGCGGTCCACGTCGGGGCGGGTACGGTCCACCGCCTCGGTGATGACGAGGAAGACCAGGGACTGGAGGGAGACGGCGACGGCGAGGAAGAGCGCGTCACGCCACCGGGGAAGCCTCGGGACCAGGAGTACGAGGACGCACGCGAGGAGGGTGCCGGCGACCACGGTGGCGGTGTTCCCCGCCTCGGACACGACGAGGGACACCGTGTCGAGGATGCCGGTACGGGCCCGCTCCAGCCCGTCGGTCACCTCGTCCTCGGCGGTCAGCGGCCATACCCGGGCCCCGGGACCGGTGACCAGGAGTCCGAGCCCCACCATCAGGGCGGCCTGGCAGACCGTCGCCGAGGCGATGACACCGACGGCCCTCCCCGTGCCCCGGGCGGTCCGCGCGCCACGGGGGCGCTCCCCGCTCCCGGCCACGCCTTCCCGCCCGCTGTCGGACCGCTCCCGATCTCCGTACGGGCGCTCCTCACCACCGCGCACGCCGTCCTCGGCCCTGAGCGGGCGCTCCTCGCCGCCGTGCGGACCCTCCTCACCCCTGTTACGGCGTTCCTCGCCGTCGTGCGGGTCCACCGGCCCGGTGCCGGGCCGCGGGGGCCAGGGCCCGCCGGCGAGCGCTGCGGGTCTGTCCGGTATGTCGGTCGGCATGGGCGTTCCCGTCGCTGCGGTGTGTCCCCCCGGGCCGCGGGGGGACCGGGGCTCACCCCGGCGTTTCGCCGTGTTCCCTCTCCCCGCCCGTCCAGACCTGGCGGGCGGGCCGGGCGCCTGCCCCCGCCGGCGCGGGCACCCGGCCGTTCCCGGTCGCAGTGCCCCGGGAACGGCCATAAGCTGCCGAGGCCGACACGGTGTGACCACCACAGGCCTGACCAGGGCATCCGCCTCGCGGGCAGCCGGGCCGTGCACCCCCGGGAAGGGCACACGGCCGACCGGGGGAACCGCATCGATGAGACACCCGCGCGTGGGCAGAAGAGCGGTGACGCCGCACGGACCCCGAGCGGGCGACTGCGGACACGGCACACCCCCCAGGGAAGGAGCGAAGCCCGATGCAGGACGAAGGACGCGGTGACGACGTCTACCAGCCGGACGGATCCGACACCGACAACGGGCCCACCGACGAACTCGACCCCGAGAACGTGATCGACGAACCCGACCTCGACGACATCCTGGACACCGGATACTCCCCGCCCGAGAAGCCGCTGGGCGTCTCGAAGTACGGCACCACCGGCGAGGAGCAGCGCGAAGGTGAATCCCTGGACCGCCGCCTCGCGCAGGAGGTACCCGAGGACGACCCGCTGCTGACCGGCGAGGCCCACGAGGGGCCGGAGGACAACGGCCCCGAGGAGGACGACGCCGGGAACGAACGCGCCGGACGCGTCACCACCACCGACGAGGAACCCGGCGCCGCACAGAACAACAGGGTCCTGGGCCGCGATGTCGGCATCGACGGAGGCGCGGCGTCGGCCGAGGAGGCCGCGGTCCACATCCAGGACGACGACGGGACCTGATCCCGGCCGGGACACGTGCCCACGGCGATCAGGAGAACAGCACGATCACGGCCCGCGACCCGGTGGGCCGTCCGGAGGAAGGGTGACAGCCGATGACCGGTGATGGAGCGGGGCAGCGGAAGGTACTGGCCGTGGTCACGAACTACGGCGTGGAGCAGGACGAACTCCTGGTGCCCCTCGAACACCTGCGCGGTGCGGGAGCGCGGGTCGACGTGGCGGCGGTGTCGATGGACGACATCGTGACGCTGGTCGGCGACAAGGATCCCGGCAGGACCGTACGTCCCGATCTCACGCTGGACGACGCCGATCCCGCGGACTACGACCTGCTGCTCGTCCCGGGCGGCACCCTGAACGCGGACGCCCTGCGGCTGCGGAGCGCCGCTACCGGGATCGTCCGTTCCTTCACGGACTCCGGCCGACCCGTCGCCGCCATCTGTCACGGCCCCTGGGCCCTGGTCGAGGCCGGCGTCGTCCCGAACAAGCGGATGACCTCGTACCCCTCGCTCAGGACCGACATCCGCAACGCCGGCGGCGAGTGGACCGACGAGCCGGTCGTGACGGACGGTTCCGGCGGCTGGACGCTCATCACCTCACGCGACCCGGGTGACCTGGAGCCGTTCGTCCGGGAGATCCGGACGGCGCTCGCCTCCCGCCCGTGACGCGGTGCCGGAGGGCGGCCGAGGCGCGCCGCACCTCGGGCGGGTTCTTCAGGGGCGGTGCCCTCCTCGCGACATGACCGGCGCCGCGCGGGGCCGGCCACCTGCCCGGTGGAGTGGCCGGCCGTGTGCGGGGGCCGGTCCACGCCCCCCGCGCGGGGCAGGCCGTGGTGCCCCCTGTGCGGTGATGGTGGACCGCTTCCACGGCCGTGCGCACGGTGGCGCAGGGCCCGTCGCTCCCGTTGCGACGGGGTCCGGCCGGCGGTCCGGTGCGAGCCGGCCGGACCCGCCGCTGCCTCAGGACGGGCCCCGGACTCCCTACCGGTGCGCTCCCCCGGTGGCGAAATGGTTCTCCAGGACGGCCATGACCTCGGCCGCACGGCTGCTGAGATAGAAGTGGCCCCCGGAGAAGACCATGAGCTCGAACGGGCCCGTGGTGTGCTTCTCCCAGGCGCGGGCCTCGTCGTGGGTCGTCCAGGGGTCGTCGTCCCCGATCAGGGCGGTGACCGGGCAGTTCACCGAGGCGTCGGGTTCGGCCCGGTAGGTTTCCACCGCCCGGTAGTCGCTGCGGATGGCGGGCAGCACCATGCGCAGGAGTTCCTCGTCGCCGAGGATCCGGGCGTCGGTGCCGCTCATCGCCCGCATCTCGGCCACGATGCCGTCGTCGTCACGCCGGTGCACGTTCTCGTCGCGGTAGCTGGAGGGGGCGCGCCGCCCGGAGGCGAAGATGTGCGCCGGTCCCTGGCCGGTCCGCTCCAGGCGCCGTGCGACCTCGAAGGCCACGCACGCCCCCATGCTGTGGCCGAAGAGGGTGAGCGGGCCCCGTTCGGCGTACGGGAGCAGTGCCTCGGCCGCCCGGTCCGCCATGACGCCGATGTCCACGATGCCCGGCTCGCTGCGGCGGTCCTGCCGGCCCGGGTACTGCACGGTCAGCACGTCCACCTCGGGTGCCAGTCCGGCCGAGACGGGGAAGTAGAAGCTGGCCGAGCCGCCCGCGTGCGGGAAGCAGACCAGGCGGTGGGGTGCCTGGGGAGCCGGGTGGAAGGTTCGGATCCACGGGTCCTGGGCGGATTCAGGGAAGGTCATTCGTTCGTTCCGTCCATCGGAGGTGCGAGGTGAGGAGGCCGGTGACCGGGCCCGGGGGCCCTGTGCACGCGGCCGTTGGAGCTCAGGGGTGGTGACGCCGGTGGCCGCCGATTCCCTCGTCGTCGATGCCGTGCCACTGCTCGGGGTCGCCTTCGGCGGCGTCCGGAACCTGGATCATGTCGCCGCCCCTTCCCGCGGGTGCCTGCGGGAGGCGGAGGTCCCTCAGATCCAGTTCCAGCCGGTCGACGTCGTTCATCAGTCTGCGCACCGCGACCGAATCGCCGGCCGAGGCCCGCAGCGACTCGACGTACCGGCGGAGCCCGTGGACCAGTGCGTCCACTCCGGCAATCTGTTCCGTAGTCATCGTTGGTTCCTCCGCTTCTCGATGTCCTTCAGGTGATGTGGTGCGGGGTGCCACCGGAGACGTGGGTGCCGTCCACGGCCAGGAGTGCGTCGCAGGGAGGTGGGGTGTGTCCGGTTCCGGGGATCAGCAGGGAGGTGCGGCCACGGGTGAAGGCCGTGAGCAGGTCGGCCAGTTCCGGGTCGTCGGCGGGTATCTCCTCGCAGCCGGTCGCGTCCACCACGGCCACGGCGGGGTCGGCCGAGAGGGCGAGCAGCAGGGCGAGCCGCCAGCGGTCGGGGCCGGACAGGTCCGGCCCGGGGGTCCCGGAGGGGGCGGACAGGGTGCGGTGCAGCCGGTCCAGGGCGGCCGCCACGCCCGGCAGGTCCGGCAGGTCCGGCCTCTCGGGGAATCCGAGGAAGCGGGCCGCCTCCTCCCGGGTGTGCGCGGGATCCGCCGGGGAGACCCTGTGGAGGTTCCGGCTGATCCCGGACGGGGCGATCAGGCCGACGTCCACCCCTCCGATCCGTACCCGTCCCGAGCTCGGCGGTACGTCCCCCGCCAGCAGGTCGCCCAGCGCGAGGCGGTGGCCGTCGGGCGTGCCGGTGACCACGGAGGTCGTGCCGGCGGGCAGCCGGAACGAGACCCCGTCGAGCACCGTCGTGCTCCCGGCGAGCAGACGGACGTCGTCGAATTCGATGTCGGCGTGCTCCGGCCAGCCGCCCCGGGGAGGTTCGGCGTCGCCGGCGTCGAGGAGCCTGCCGATCGTGGTCAGGACCCCGCGGGACTTCATGACGGTGCTGCTCAGCAGTGCCGCCTCCATCATCGGCCGGAAGGTCAGCACCGCCAGCACGATGAGGGCCACGGCCGTGCCGGCCGGCAGGCCGTCCGTGGTCGCCAGCACGACGCAGATCGCCACGGCCGGGCAGAGCGCGATCTCCACGACCCGCCACGGCAGCACCTCCCCCACGGCGGGGAGGAGTCGTGACGGCGTACGCCCGCGTCGAGCGCCGGAGCGCTCCTCGGCGGCGGGCTCCGAGACGAACCGGCGGAGCCAGTCGGCGCTGTCCGTCTCCTCCGCGCGGGTGAGCAGCCGGACCGCGCCGAAGGATGCCGCCGCCATGGCGACCAGGCCGACCGCGAGCCCCGCCGCGAAGCGGAGTTCCACGAAGGCGGCGATCAGGATCACCGTCAACGGCGTGACGACGGCGGCCACCAGGGGGCGCAGGACGTGTGCGGGCAGGCCCATCAGTACGACCACCGCCGTGCCGTCCAGCGAGGCGAGCCGGTCGGCGTGGTCCGGGCCGAGGGACCTGGCGGGCAGTGCGGAGGTCCGCTCGGCGACGGCGCGGTGCAGGGTGGTGACGAGGTCGGCGCCCAGCCGGTTTCCCATGGGCACGCTCCGGTAGTGCAGTACCGCATGTACCGCGGCGATGCCCACGAGGAGGGCCGTCCACCCCCAGGGGACCGGTCCGCCACGGGCGAACACGCCGTCCGTGACCGGCACCACCAGGGTGAACGCGATGCCCTGGGTGATCGCGCCGAGGAGCAGGAACAGCATCAGGGAGACCACGGGCCGTCTCCCGGATTCCGACAGGGACATGAAGCGTGCGAGGACGGGTCTCATCGGCTGGTCTCCCCGGACGGTGCGGCGGACTGGGCGGGGCGTGACGCGTTCGCCAGGGCGAAGTCCCCCGCGGTGTCACCGGACGGGCCGGCGGACACGACGACCACGGCCGCCCGTTCGCGCAGGTCCTCCACCGCGGCGCGGAGCACGTCCGGGTCGCCGGGGAAGGCCCGCTCGTCGAGCAGGACGACGTCACGGTCCCCGGCGAGCACCCGGGCGAGGGCGATCCGCTGGAGCTCGGGACGTGACAGCGAGGCGTCGTCCCCGACGACCGAGGCGTAGCCGCGGGGCAGCGCCGACACCGCGTCGTGGACCCCGGCGGTCCTGGCCGCGCGTTCGGCCGCGTCCGCGCCGCGGTCCGGGCGGTCGGCCGTGATGTACGCGAGGACCGGCCCGACGACCACGGCCGGTTCGGCCCCGACCGCCGCGAACCGTTCGGGGGGCACGACGGCGGCGACCTGGTCGATCAGCCGGCCGGCGGCCCCGGGGTCGGGCTCGGTGACCGTCAGCACCCCGCGCTCGGGCAGTTCGAACGGGATCTCCCCGCCGGGCACGACCGGACCGCCGGAGACGAAGCCGGTCAGCTGCGCCGTCGCCTTCTTGCCCTCGCCGACCTCCTCGACCGCGTACGTGATCGCCAGGAGCGGTGCGGCGAGTCCGGCTCCCACCAGGACGAACGGGACCAGGTCGGCCGGGGGCAGCCAGCCGGCCCGGACCATGGGCACGCCCGCGACGAGGACGAAGACGAGGACGGTCAGCGGCGAGAAGGCGATCTCGGCGAGTGCCCTGCCGCCCAGCAGGGTTCCGATGCGCGCGATGAAGAAGCCGCTGAACTCGTCGGTGGCGTCGGCGAGCCGACGGGCCGACGTCTTCGCCTCGGCGGCCGTACGGGCCCGTGAACCGGCACGGTTGATCCTCGCGTCGAGGCCGATCCGGGGCCCCACGACGTCCAGCGCCCCGATGCTCGCCTCGTAGTCGTCCTTCATGTCCCGGAAGAAGCGGGCGGAGATCACGCCGAACGTCACGAATCCCAGCAGGATCGGGGTCAGCGTGACCAGCGCCATCCCCCAGTCGACCCAGAAGAGGTAGCCGATCGACAGCACGGACAGCAGGACGGCCGACATGAGTTCCGACCCCGCCCGGCCCGCCATGAGCCCGACCGCGACGACATCGCGGCCCAGGGCGGTGCCCCGCTCCCGCCAGGACGCGTGCAGCAGCCTGGCGACGGGGTCGCCGCGCAGCCGGGAGGCCACCGCGGCACGGTGGAACTCCTGGCTGCGGACGGCCGCCTCCCGGCTCAGTGCCCGGCCCGCCGTCTGCACGACGAGCCCGGCCGCGGCCGCGCCGGCGGCGGCGAGCACCAGGCGCAGGAGACCGCTCTCGGAGGCGCCCCCGGCGAGCAGTCTCCGGCAGGTCTCGACGAGGGCGATCACCGAGGTGACGGTCGCGACGGCGCCCACCGCCTCCAGTCCGAGTGCCGTGCGGGTGCGCCACACGACTCCTTCCCCGGGTGCGGTCGCCGCCGCTCGTGGTCCGCTCATCGCTTGGAGACCAGGAAGTCGCCGATGACCAGGTGGTCGATGTCGGTGCCGAGGAAACACTCGACCGCGTCCTTCGGGGAGCAGACGATCGGCTCTCCGGCGACGTTGAACGAGGTGTTCACGAGGCAGGGCACCCCCGAGCGGGCGGTGAACTCGCGCAGCAGCCCGGCCAGCAGCGGGTTGCTCTCCTCGGTGACCGTCTGGATCCGCGAGGTGGCGTCGACGTGCATGGCCGCAGCGACCTTGTCCTGGAACTCGGGCCGGACGGGGAAGACGAAGGTCATGTAGGGCGAGCGCTCCTTCTTGCCCAGATCGAACACCCGGGCCGCGTCCTCCTCCAGCACGATCGGGGCGAACGGGCGGAACTCCTCCCGATGCTTGACCCGGGTGTTGATGATGTCCTTCATGTCCGCGTGGGCGGGGTTGGCCAGGATGCTGCGGTTGCCCAGTGCCCGGGGACCGTACTCGGTACGTCCCTGGAACCAGGCGATGACGGTCCTGCCCTGGAGCAGTTCGGCGGTCGTCGTGACGATCTCCTGGGTCGGCATCTCCTTCCAGGTGACCGAGGACGCGTAGGTGTCGAGCGTGGCGCGGATCTCCTCGGCGCCGTACGCCGGGCCGAGGTAGGGCGACCCGGCGGGAGCGAGGACTTCCGACTCGGCCACGGCGGCGTGGGCCGCGGCTCCGATCGAGACACCCGGGTCGCTGGCGCCGAAGCTGACCTCGACGCGCTCGAAGGGCAGGTTCTCGAACAGCTTGGTGTTGTTGACGCAGTTGAGCGCGAGCCCGCCCTCGAAGATCAGGTCGCGGAGGTCGGTGGCCTCGGCGAGCGCGCGCAGCTGGTGCTCGGTCACCACCTCGACCATGTGCTGGGCGGCGTGGGCGACGCGGAACCGGAAGTCGAAGTCGTTGCGGTTGCCGTCATGCCCGTCGAACATCTCGTCGAACAGGGCGTGGTAGGCCCGGGGGCCACGCGGGTCGTGCGCCAGGGACAGCGAGTACCGCCCGGACTCCTCCAGGGTGACGATCCGGTCCAGGAACGGGTTCTGCGTCTCCGGGGTGCCGAAGCCGGCCAGCCCCATGACCTTGTACTCGTCGTTGTTGGGGGTGAATCCGAGGTAGCGGGTGACCTCGGCGAACAGCTGGGCGATCGAGTTGGCGGAGTCGATGGTGTACTGGTCGAACACCTCGACCTTGCCGCCGCGCACCTCGCCCATGATCGCGCTGTCCTTCTCGGACTGCCCGTCGCTGATGAAGAACGCCGCGTCCTCGAATCCGGCGAACATCCGGCCGCAGGCCAGGTGGGCGCGGTGGTGCGGAACGGTGATCAGCTTCTCGTCGGGCAGGGCGTATCCGGTGGAGCGCGTGAAGTCCTCTATCAGTGCGGTGCGGCTGAAGGCTCCGGTGTAGATCTCACCGAAGGAGCCCAGCGCCTGGAACTTGTACTCGGGAGGGACCGGAGCGTCGGCGATGGCCTTGATGGCCGTGTCGGCGAACTCCGCGGAGAAGTTCCAGCCGAACGCGAAACGGTCCACGTCCTCGTAGCTGAGCCCGGCCTTCTCCAGGCACCAGTTCATGGCGTTGACGGGGAAGGCCGTCGTCTTCTTCTGCCGGTTCATCCGCTCCTCCTCCACCGCGGCCACCAGCTCGCCGTCGATGAAGAGGGCTGCCGCCGCATCATGGCCGAGGAAACTGTGCCGGTCGACGCTGTCGGCGGTGTAGCCGTAGTGCTTGCCGAAGAGTTCGGCGATACGGGAGAAGCCGTTGTACCCGAGAATGATCATTGTCTTCCTTCGCAACTGGAGTGGCGGATGACCGGCGTGGTGCGACGGGGAGGGGTCAGAGCCCCTGGTCGGTGAGCCATCCTTCGATGGCGTCGGTGGTCACGGCGATGTTGTCCTCCATGATCGTGAAGTGGTCGCCCGGCGTGGTGGCGAGCGTGTGCGGGAAGGGCCAGGAGGGCTGCCAGCCGCCCTCGGCGGGACCGTCGCCGTCAGGGCCTTCGGCCTGGTGGGGCAGGGGGTCGGCGGCGCGCAGGAAGAGGGTCGGGCTCTTCACCGGCGCGATCTCGCACTCGGCCATGAGCGTGTGGTAGCGCCCCATGGCGGTCAGCCGTACGCCGCTCAACGCGTCGGGGCCGAGGAGGTGTTCGCGTGCGAACAGACCGTCCATCATCGCGTTGGTCGTCTTCCGCGAGAACCGGTCGCCCGCCTGGAAGGTGTCGATCAGCACGACCCCGGCCGGGGCGAGTCCCGCTTCCTCCGCCCGCATCGCCATGGCGTGCGCGATCAGCCCGCCCGCCGAGTGTCCGAGGAGGACGAAGGGCTCCGTTCCGACGAAGGCGCGCAGGGAGGCTATCCGCTGCTCGATGAAGCTCTCGAAGGAATCGGGTACCAACTGCCCCTCCGAGTAACCGGGGTTGGTCAGTACGACGACCTCCCGCCGGCCCTGTACCCGTTGCGAGAGCTTGGCGTACTGCACCGGGCCCGCGGTGGCGGTGATCGCGGGCAGGCAGACCAGGGCCGTCAGGCTGCCGTCCCCCCGCGACAGCCGCACCGGGGGCTGGACGTGCCCGGCGGCGTCGGCCCTGGTGAAGGAGGGCCGGATCCGCGCCGCCGCCTGGACGAGGTCCATCCCGGCGGACCCCGCCTCGCCCAGGGCGTACGACTCGCGGTAGAGCGCCTCGATGCTGTCGAAGGGGGACCCGGGGCCCGAGGGGGTCCGGGCGGTGTCCGCCGCCCCGTCGCCGACGAGTTCGGCCAGCCGGGCCGCGAGCCGGGTCGTGGTCGGGTGGTCGAACATCGCCGTCGCTCCGAGGTCCACCTTCAGCAGCGCTTCGAGCCGGTCGCGCAGGATGAGGCCCGCCAGGGAATCGACGCCGAGGTGGAGGAATTCGATGTCCAGGGCGATGTCCGCGGTGTCCTGGTGGTTCAGCACGGCGGCGACCTCGGTCCTGATGACCTCCTCCAGCAGCCGGCGCCGCTTGTCCGGTGCGGCCTCCCGCACCCGGCCGAGGACGTCCTCCGCCGGCTCGGCACGCGCCGGCCCGGGTCCGGCGGCCTGCGGGGCCCGGCCGTCGCCGGAGACCGCGGGAGCGTCCAGCCAGTAGCGCCTGTGCTGGAAGGCGTACGTCGGCAGGTCGACCGCCTGTCCCGAAGGGGGCACCAGGGACGGCCAGTCCACGTCCACCCCGCCCGACCAGAGCGCCGCGGCCGACCGGACCAACGCGGTGCGCCCGTCCCGGTCGCGCGTCAGGGATCCGACCACGACCGCCTCGCGCCCCGCGGCGGTCGCCGCGTCCTCGACCGCGGCCGTGGTCACGGGGTGCGGGCTCACCTCGACGAAGGTGTCCACACCGTCCCGGAGCAGCAGGTCCACCACCTCGGCGAGGGGTGCGGGCCCTTCCTCGCCGGCCCGCTCGGCCGAGGAGGCCGCGTGCACGGGGATCACGCCGTCGCGGGGAACGTCCCGCGCCCCGGCGGGCGCCGACACGAGCGCCGCCCCCTCCTCCAGTGACAGCGCACCGGCCGCGCAGGCCGCGGCGATCTCTCCCCCGTCGACACCGATCACGGCGGCGGCGTCCACACCGACCGACCGCCACAGCGCGGCCAGCGCGACCGTGACGGCCCAGAGCACCGGCCGGGCCGTCTCCGGGTCCTCCTGCGCGGCCGGCCGGCCGCGCAGGACGTCGAGCAGGTCCCATCCGGTGTGAGGGGCCAGGGCCTCCCCGCACCGGGCCAGGGACTCGGCGAAGGCCGGGGAGGCGTCGAGCAGGCCGGTCACCGTGCCCGCCGGGGCCGGCTGCCCGCCCGGGAAGACGAACGCGACCTTCGCACCGGGCCGCGCCACTCCGCGCACCACGTCCGCCGCGCCGCCGGGCTCCGTCCCCACGAGGGCGGCGAGCCCCTCGGCGAATCCGGCGCGGTCGGCGGCGAGCACCACCGCACGGTGGTTGAACACCGTACGGGAGCCCGCCAGCGCTCCGGCGATGCCGTCGTCCGGAGCCCCGGCGCCGGCCGGGCCGAGGGTGAACTCCCTCAGCCGTTCGGCCTGGGCGCGCAGGGCGGCCGCCGACTTGGCCGACAGGACCCAGGGGCGGGCGCCGCCGGTGATGACGGGTCCGGCGGCCGGTCCGGCGGCCGGGGTCTCCTCGGGAGCCTGTTCCAGGATCACGTGGGCGTTGGTACCGCTGATCCCGAACGACGACACGGCCGCGCGGCGCGGCCTGTCGGTCCGCGGCCAGTCCCGCGCCTCGGTGGCCAGCTCAACGGCGCCCGCCGACCAGTCGACGTGCGGGCTCGGCTCGTCGACGTGCAGGGTGGCGGGCACCGTGCCGTGCCGCATCGCCATGACCATCTTGATGATGCCGGCCACCCCCGCGGCCGCCTGGGTGTGCCCGAGGTTCGACTTCACCGACCCCAGCAGGACCGGGCGTTCCCGCGCCCGGTCCTGCCCGTAGGTCGCGAGCAGCGCCTGCGCCTCGATCGGGTCACCGAGCGTCGTGCCGGTGCCGTGCGCCTCCACCACGTCCACGTCGGCCGCGGCCAGTCCGGCGTTCGCGAGCGCCTGGCGGATGACCCGCTGCTGGGACGGGCCGTTCGGCGCGGTCATGCCGTTGGACGCGCCGTCCTGGTTGACCGCCGTACCGCGTACGACGGCGAGGACGCGGTGGCCGTTGCGGCGCGCGTCGGACAGCCGCTCCACCAGCAGGACGCCGACGCCCTCGCTCCAGGCCGTGCCGTCCGCCGCGCCGGCGAAGGGCTTGCACCGGCCGTCGGGGGCCAGTCCCCGCTGCATGGTGAACTCGGTGAAGGCGGCGGGTGTGGAGACGACGGCGACCCCGCTCGCGAGGGCGAGATCGCAGGATCCGCGCTGTAGCGCCGTCACGGCCATGTCCAGCGCGACGAGCGACGAGGAGCAGGCCGTGTCGACCGTCACCGCAGGTCCTTCGAAGCCGAAGGTGTAGGCCACCCGGCCCGATGCCACACTGCCCGCGTTGCCGTTGCTCAGATAGCCGGCGACCTCGTCGGGGACCGACTGCAACCGGGCCACGTAGTCGTGGTGCATCAGGCCCGAGAACACGCCCGTCCGGCTGCCCCGCAGTCCCGTCGCGTCGAGGCCGGCCCGCTCCAGCACCTCCCAGGACAGCTCCAGCAGCAGCCGGTGCTGCGGATCCATCGCCACGGCCTCGCGCGGTCCGACGCCGAAGAATCCCGCGTCGAAATCGGCCGCCCCGTAGAGGAACCCGCTCTCGCGCACGTAGGTCGTGCCCGGGGCCGTGCCGTCGGGATCGTAGAGCGCCTCCAGGTCCCAGCCTCGGTCGGCGGGGAATCCGGCGATGCCCTCGCGGCTGTCGGCCAGCAGGTCCCACAGGTCCTCGGGGGAGCTCACGTCTCCCGGGTAGCGGCAGCTCATCCCGATGATCGCGATGGGCTCGTCGTCCGTCACGGCCTGGCGCCGGGCCCGCTCCTCCGTCTCCTGCCCGCCGACCAGGACCGAGCCGAGGAACCCGGCCAGTGCCTGTGGGCTCGGGTAGTCGAAGACGAGGGTCGTGGGCAGCCGGACCCCGGTGACCGCGGTCAGCTGGTTGCGCAGTTCGACCGCCGTCAGGGAGTCGAACCCGAGCGTGGCGAAGGGCTGTTCGGTTCCGATGCCGGTGGCGGTGGCGTGGCCCAGCACGGCGGCGACGTGTTCGCGCACCAGGTCCACCAGTGCGGCGGACCGTTCGGCCGGCGTCAGCCCCGTCAGCCGGTCCTGCCATCCCCGCTCGGCCGGGCCCGGTGTGCCGGCGGCGGAGGCCTTGCGCCGGGGCGCCGTGACCAGCCCGCGCAGCAGGGCGGGCGGGTCGCTCCGGCCGCGCAGGTCCAGGCGTACGGGCAGGACGACCGGCTCGGGCACCCGGGTCGCGGCGTCGTACAGTGCCAGTCCCTCGTCCTCGGAGAACGCGCGCAGCCCGCTGCGGGTGATGCGGCCGAGGTCGGTCTCGCTCAGGGTGCCGGTCATCGCGCTGCGTTCGGCCCACAGGCCCCATGCCAGCGACTGTGCGGGCAGGCCCTCGGCGTGGCGGTGGCGGGCCAGGGCGTCGAGGAAGGTGTTGGCGGCGGCGTAGTTGGCCTGCCCCGGGGAGCCGAAGGTCCCGGCGGCGGAGGAGAACATCACGAACAGGTCGAGGTCCAGGCCCCGGGTCAGTTCGTGCAGGTGCCAGGCGGCGTCGGCCTTCGGCCGGAAGACCTCCGCGAGGCGTTCCGGTGTCAGCGACGTGATCACGCCGTCGTCCAGGACTCCGGCGGCGTGCACCACGCCGCCGAGGGCGGGTATGCCCGCCAGCAGTTCGGCGACGGCCTCCCTGTCGCCGACGTCGCAGGCCACCAGCCGCACCGTGGCGCCGAGGTCCCGCAGCCGTGCGGCCTGGGCGGCGGCGTCGGCCGATTCGGGGCCACGCCGTCCGGCCAGCACCAGATCGGTGACTCCGTGGGCGGTGACCAGGTGCCGGGCGACGGCGGAGCCGATGACCCCGGTGCCTCCGGTGACCAGTACGGTGCCGGGGGCCGGCCGGGGGGCGGGAGTGTCCTCGGCGGGCACGGAGCCACGGACGAGCCGGGGCACGAACACCGTGTCGCCGCGGACCGCGATCTCGGCCTCGCCCTCGGCGAGCGCCGCGCGCAGCAGACCCGCGGGCACCGCGTCGGCGTCGGTGTCGAGCAGCGCGAACCGGTCGGGGTGCTCCGAGCACGCCGAGCGCACCAGTCCGTGGATCGCGGCCTGCGCCGGATCGATGCCGTCCCCGGCGGCCACCTGGGCGCCGCCCCGGGTGGTCACGACCAGCCGCGCACCGGGAGCACCGTCGTGCGCGAGCCATTCCCGTACCCGTTCCAGCACGGTGGTCACCCCGGCCAGGGCCTGCTCCGGGACGGGACGGCCTGAGCCGGCCGGGATCGCGCCGTCCAGCAGCACGATGTCCCCCTCCTCCACCGGAAGCTCCCCGGCGGCCACGCCGTCGGCCCACACCAGCGGCGGTTCCCCGGCCGGGGTGCCGTCGCGCTCCCACCGCTCCCAGCGCTGGGTGAACAGCGACTCCGCCACCACCGGCCGCGCCGACCCGACCTGGGCCGTCGATGCCGGGCGCAGCACCAGTTCGTCGATCCCCAGGACGGGGGCGCCGGTCTCGTCGGCGATCCTGACCCGGACGGCCGCCGTGCCGGTGGCCGACAGGCGGACCCGGACGGAGCGGGCGCCGCCCGCCCACAGCCGCACCCCGGTCCAGGTGAAGGGCAGCCGCGCGGCGTCGCCGTCGTCGAGCACACCGAGCCCGACCGTGTGCAGCGCGGCGTCCAGCAGGGCCGGGTGGACACCGAACGCGTCGGCCGTCGCGCCGTCGGGCAGGGTCACCTCGGCGAAGACGTCGTCACCGCGGCGCCAGGCGGCGCGAAGGCCCTGGAACGTGGGGCCGTAGGCGTAGGACTGCCGGGCCAGCGCCGGGTAGAAGTCCTCGATGTCGATGGGGGTGGCGTCGCGCGGGGGCCAGAGCGCCCCCGTCACCGCGCCGTATTCGGTGACGTTCGGGCCGTGGGGCAGTGCCTCGACCACGGCGCGTGCGTGGCGGGTCCAGTCCACCGGGGCGGGCCCTGTGCCGTCGGCGGCGGGTTCGGGGCGCGAGTGGATGGTCAGCGACCGGCATCCGTCGGCGTCGGCCTGTTCCACGACGACCTGGATCTGGGTGGCGCCTCCCGGGTCGAGCACCAGCGGGGTCTCCAGCGTGAGGTCCGCCAGTTGTCCGAGGCCCACGTCCTGTCCGGCGCGCAGGGCGAGCTCCACGAAGGCCGTCCCCGGTAACAGCACCGCGCCCAGTACCGCGTGGTCGGCGAGCCATGGGTGCGTGGTGAGGGAGAGCCGCCCGGTGAGTACGAGGGTGTCGCCCTCCGCCACGCTGACCGCGGCGCCCAGCAGGGGGTGTTCGATGCCGGTGAGGCCGGCCGCCGTCACGTCGCCGGCCGGGGCGTGCGACGGCGGCCGGGGCCAGAAGCGCTGCCGTTCGAAGGCGTAGGTGGGCAGATCGGGCCGGCCCGGGGAGGACGGGAGCACGGAGGCCCAGTCCACCTCGATCCCCCGGGTCCACAAGGTGCTCACGGCCCGCAGCAGACTCGCGACCTGGGGCCGTTCCCGGTGGGCGACCGAGGTCACGGCCGGCTGCCCGTCGCTCAGGCTGTCCTCGATCTGCCGGGTGAGCACCGCGTGCGGACCCAGTTCGAGGAAGGTGTCGACGCGGCCCTCCAGGGACCTGACGGCGTCCTGGAACCGGACCGCCTGGCGGGCGTGGCGTACCCAGTAGTCCGACGAGGTCAGCTCCGACGGGTCCACCGCGCCGCCGGTGACCGTGGACACCATGGGGATCACCGGCGGCGTCCAGGTCAGCCCGTCGAGGACGGCGCGGAACCGGTCGAGCATCGGCTCCATCAGGGGTGAGTGGAAGGCGTGGCTGACCTGGAGCCCGCGGTTGCGGCACCCGGCGGCGCCGGCGGCCTCGGCGACGCCGCGCACGGCAGCGGCCTCGCCGGAGACGACCACGGCCGACGGGCCGTTGACCGCCGCGATGGACACGGCTCCGCCGGGACCGCTCCGCAGCCACTCCTCGACCTGGGCCTCCGTGGCGTCCACGGCCAGCATCGCTCCGCCGTCAGGCAGTTCCTGCATGAGCCTGCCACGGGCGACGGTCAGTGTCACGGCGTCGGCGAGCGACAGTGCCCCGGCCACGTGGGCCGCGGCGATCTCCCCGATGGAGTGGCCCATCACGACGTCGGGGCGCACCCCCCACGCCTCCAGGGTGCGGAACAGCGCGACCTCGATCGCGAACATGGCGATCTGGGTGTACTCGGTCCGGTCGAGCAGGCTCGCGTGGGCCGAGGACTCCGGGGCGAACACCACGTCCGCCAGCGGCACTCCGAGCCCACCGTCCGCCTCCGCGCACACCGCGTCGAACGCCGCCGCGAAGACGGGGAGCCGGTCGTACCACTGCCGGCCCATGCCCGCCCACTGGGCGCCCTGGCCCGCGAACACGAAGGCCACCTTGGCCCCGGGGCGTACCGCCGCGGACACGGTGTGCCGTCCGGTGGCCGCCGGCCCGTCCTGGACCGCCAGCCTGCCCAGCAGTTCACCGAACCCGGCGAGGTCCTCGCCGAGTACCACCGCGCGGTGCTCGAACGCGGCCCGTGAGGTGGCGAGTTCCACGGCCACCGCGTCGGCGGCGGGGGCCGCGGCACCGGTCCCCCCGGCCGCGTAGTCGCGCAGTCGTTCGGCCTGGCCGCGCAGGGCGCCGGGCGTCTTGGCGGAGAGCACCCAGGGCAGGACCCCGCCCGCCACCACCGGTTCGTCGTACGCCTCTTCGTCCGGGGCCTGTTCCAGGATGACGTGGGCGTTGGTGCCGCTGATCCCGAAGGACGACACCGCCGCGCGACGCGGCCTCTCCGCCGTCCCCGGCCAGTCACGCGCCTCGGTCGCCAGCTCGACGGCACCGGCCGACCAGTCGATGTGCGGGCTCGGCTCGTCCACGTGCAGGGTCGGGGGCACCACTGCGTGCCGCAGCGCCAGGACCATCTTGATCACACCGGCCACACCGGCGGCCGCCTGGGTGTGCCCGATGTTCGACTTCACCGAGCCCAGGAGCACGGGCCGGTCCTCCGGACGCCCCTGCCCGTAGGTGGCGAGCAGCGCCTGCGCCTCGATCGGGTCACCCAGCGACGTCCCCGTGCCGTGCGCCTCGACCACGTCCACATCGGACGGCGAGACGCCGGCGCTCGCCAGCGCGTCGTTGATGACGCGCTGCTGGGAGGGGCCGTTGGGTGCGGTGAGCCCGTTGGACGCGCCGTCCTGGTTCACCGCCGAGCCCCGGACGACGGCGAGGACGCGGTGACCGTTGCGGCGCGCGTCGGACAGCCGCTCCACCAGCAGGACGCCGACGCCCTCGCCCCAGGCCGTACCGTCCGCCGAGGCCGCGAACGCCTTGCAGCGCCCGTCGGCCGCCAGTCCGCGCTGCTTGCCGAACTCGGCGAACACACCGGGCGTCGACATCACGGTCACCCCGCTCACCACCGCGAGCGGGCAGTCACCGGACCTGAGGGCCTGGGCCGCCAGGTGCAGCGCGACGAGGGACGACGAGCACGCCGTGTCGACGGTGACCGCGGGCCCCTCGAAGCCGTAGGTGAACGCGACACGGCCCGAGACCACGCTCGCCGCGGTGCCGGTCAGCACGTATCCGTGCGACTCGTGCCGGGAGTGGTTGAGCAGGGCCCCGTAGTCGGCGCCGTTCACACCGACGAACACTCCGGTACGGCTGCCCTGCAACGTCGTCGGGTCGATGCCCGCGCGTTCGAACGCTTCCCAGGAGGCCTCCAGCAGCACGCGCTGCTGCGGGTCCATCTCCATGGCCTCGCGCGGGGAGATGCCGAAGAAGCCGGCGTCGAAGTCCGCGGCCGAGTCGATGAACCCGCCCTGCCTGCGGGGTTCCGCCTCCTCCGGGTCCGGTTCGGCGCCCGGCAGCCAGCCGCGGTCGTCCGGATAGTCGCCCATCGCGTCGCCGCCGTCGCGGACGAAGTCCCAGAACGCTTCCGGGGTGCCCGCGTGGCCGGGGAACCTGCAGCTCATCCCCACGATGGCCACCGGCTCGCGCTGTGCGTCCTCCAGGTCCCGGACACGCTGCCTGGTCCGTTTCAGGTCTGCCGTCACCTTTTTCAGGTATTCAACGACCTGCACCTTGTCAGCCATGCTCAGAACCCTTCTTGTAGTAGCACGCACACGTGGCCGCGGCGGCCATCAGCTGAGGCCGAGTTCGTCGTCGATGTAGCGGAGGACTTCGTCGTCGGTCGCCGAGTCGAGCATGTCGTCGCCGTCGGGCGCGCCGCCGACGGCGACGGCCTTCGACCGGTCCCGCCAGCGCACCAGCAGGGTTTCCAGCCGGGCCGTGACCTTGCCGGCCTCGGCCTCGGGCCACTCCTCGGCGAGCATCGCCTCCAGTCGGTCGAGTGTGTCCGCGCCGCGCTGCGACGGGTCCGACTCGGGCAGGAGCAGCCCGAGGAGGTGGCCGGTGAGCAGGACGGGTGTCGGGTAGTCGAAGACGAGTGAGGCGGGCAGCCGGCTGCCGACGAGGCCGGCGAGCCGGTTGCGCAGTTCGACCGCGGTGAGTGAGTCGAAGCCGAGCGAGGCGAAGGACTGCGTGGGGGCGATTCCCGTCACCCCGCCGTACTGCAGGACGGCCGCGACGTTCTCCCGGACCACGTCGAGCAGGATGCCCTCACGCTCCTCTGCCGGGAGCGCGAGCAGCCGGTCGCGCAGTGAACCGGCGTCCGCCGTGGTGGTGCGGCGTGGGGGTTTGCGTACCAGCCCCCGCAACAGAGCCGGAACCTCCCCACCCTCACGCAACCCCACCAGATCCAACCCGACCGGCACCGAATGCCCCACACCCGAAGCCAACGCCCGATCGAACAACGCCAACCCCTCCCCCGTACTCAACGCACGCACACCACCACGACTCAACCGACCACGCCCCACCTCACCCAACGACGCCGTCAGCCCACTCGTCTCCTCCCACAACCCCCACGACAACGCATGCCCCGGCAACCCAGCCGCCCGCCGCTCCCCCACCAACGCATCCACAAACGCATTCGCCGCCGCATAATTCGCCTGCCCCGGAGTACCGAACACCCCAGCCGCCGACGAAAACACCACAAACAACTCCAACCCCAAACCCCGCGTCAACTCATGCAAATACCACGCCCCATCCGCCTTCGGCCGCAACACCCCCTCAAACCGCTCCACCGTCAACGACGTCACCACACCGTCA